>NZ_JASVWV010000013.1:0-106309 GCF_030286765.1 Proteus faecis | reverse complement strand
TACCTTTAGATACTGCATCAGAAGTATTACCTTTAGATACTGCATCAGAAGTATTACCTTTAGATACTGCATCAGAAGTATTACCTTTAGATACTGCATCAGAAGTATTACCTTTAGATACTGCATCAGAAGTATTACCTTTAGATACTGCATCGGAAGTATTACCTTTAGATACTGCATCAGAAGTATTACCTTTAGATACTGCATCAGAAGTATTACCTTTAGATACTGCATCAGAAGTATTACCTTTAGATACTGCATCAGGAGTATTATCTTTAGAAACTAATGTACTATCCCGACTATTATTTAATAAATTAGCACATATTTTTATATATTCACCAATAGATGATAAAGGTATATGTTGATCTTTATTATTATAACTATAATTGATTGGTAAATTTGTATTCTTAATAGATTTTAAATTTTTTAAATTAGTCCATTCATCATTGAAGTTAGTCTTTGAATTACTGATATTAGTATTAATTTCTCTTGTTATTTCAGAAATAATCATTTTTTAACACCTTATTTAAGAATAATTATAGATAGTCTATTACTCTTATTTTTTTAAGTTTATAAAAAATCGCACAATAGTAATCAATCAACTCAATTTAATAAAAGAAGCATATATAATTTATAATTAAACATAGAAATAAAAAAAGATATCAACAAGTGATATCTTTTTTTAGTTTACTAATTTATATTCCGCTGGAATTTAAAAATAATTTATTTCTTAATCATTCTTTTAAATCATTATACACCGTAGCTCTTGAAACACCGAGGTATTGTGCGGTAATTTCCATTGCTTTACGCAGTGAAAGATAACCTTCATCCTGTAAACAGAGTAACAACTCGCGCCTTTGATGCGGTTTTAGTGCTCTTGGTGTGACTGAATAAGTCGCAGAAAACTCATCAATACGTTTTTTCAGCGAATCTTCAGTCACTGAACTAAAGGTTTCAATAATGTCATTACCTTCTTCAAGGGTTGCAAATTGGTTAAGCACCATTTGTAATCCTTTGATCATTGAAATATCAATATTCAAGCATAACGCTGCAACATAATTGCCTTGTTTGTCTTTAATACCAATAGAGGTACTTTTTGCTGTTCTTCCATCTGGAAACTGATTCGGGTAATTTGCCACAATCTGAGGAAAGTCCGACGATTCAATACGTGCCATTCCCAATTCTGTTGCTCTATCCCCTACTTTTCGACCTGATAGATTATTTTCAATGACCATAATGGTATTTTCACTATCGGTTAGATCATGAAGTACAACTTCACAAAAAGGCGATAATGTTTTACCAATGCCTTGTGCAATAAATTGTAGTTGTTCTACCAGCCACTCTTGGTCTTCTGTTTTATGTGACATAACGATCCCTGCAATAGCTAAAACGTAAATGATTTATACAATTTTAACTGATTTATTCAAATAATTAATCGTTATCTGCAGGATAATCAGATTTTGCCTGATTTAAAATAGCTTTTGCCATCCATTGAGTCATATCAATGACCTGTTGATCATCCATTTTCCAGATATCTTTCATTACTAAAAAGACTTCAGACCCATAAATTAAAGAGAACGATTTAATCACCTTATCCCACATTTCTTCAGGATAATGTGCTTTTAATGGTTCAATAACTTTGAGTAAAATCTCTTTACGGTGACCGCGAATAAACCGTTTTTCTGCATATTCACTTGATTGTCTCTCTTTTGCCCATTGCTGTAATGAGACTTGTAATGCACCACGCAGCGCGCCTTCATGTTTAAACATTTGTGGATAGGCAAGATTGAGCAATTCAGTAATGCGTTGTTGTGTATTATCTTCAGGTGTGGGGCTCCATGCAATGATCGGCGCTAAACTTGCGTCAACTGTGGCACTAATTAAATCACTTTGTGTGGGAAAATAACGATATGCGGTTGCTCTCGAAACACCTGCATGTGCCGCTAATTCCGACACAGTCGGTAACATTCCTTGCTCAAAAAGCCCCAATGCTGTTGTCACCAATAATTGATGGGTTCTTTTTCGTGTACCGGACATTGCATCCGTTTCATCACTGTAACTCATAGAAAATCCTTCGTTATTTCTACACTTTTATGTGTCTGACTTATCTTAAGCTAAATACTCACAACACTTAACGTTTACTTTAGGTGATTAATTGCACCTTATCGACTTTTAATAGATAAAAAATAAAAATAATGAGACAACAGTCTCAAAACAGTGCTATTATAAATGAAACTCAAGTCTCATTGTGATTATAATCTATCCGTCGATAATCATAAAAGGTATGGGAAGGCTTATGAAACAGTATTCTGGCTCTATCTATATTGCCACAACGCTTGATACTAAAAGTGCTGAAATTTTTTATGTCAGTGATTTAATTAAAAAAGCAGGCCTTCCTGTTAAAACCGTTGACTTGACAACCAAACCCACGGCATTAGCAAGAGAAGCCGATATCACCGCAACAGAAGTTGCACGTTTTCACCCTAATGGCCCAGAAGCCGTGTTTTGTGGCGATAGAGGGAAAGCAATAGAAGCGATGTCAATCGCATTTGAACGCTATTTAACTCAGTCTGATGATGTCTTAGCCATTCTTGGGCTAGGCGGTTCTGGCGGAACGGCACTGATTACACCAGCAATGCAATCTCTGCCAATTGGCGTACCTAAATTGATGGTATCAACGATGGCGTCTGGCGATATTTCAGGCTATATCGGTGCAAGTGATATTTCAATGATGTACTCCGTCACAGATGTATCCGGCTTAAATCGCATTTCTCGTAAAGTCCTAAGAAATGCGGCGAACCAAATAGCTGGTGCTGTTTATTTTTACCAAGAAGAACAAGTTGTTGATAAACCAGCTGTCGCATTAACGATGTTTGGTGTCACTACACCTTGTGTACAGCAACTTACTCAAAAACTTGAAAATAATTATGACTGCCTTGTTTTTCACGCAACAGGAAGTGGCGGTAAAGCCATGGAAAAACTGGTAGACAGTCACTTACTTCATAGCGTGCTCGATCTTACAACAACAGAAGTGTGTGATTACTTGTTTGACGGTGTACTTGCTTGTGATGAAGACCGTTTTGGTGCAATCGCCCGTACCAAAATCCCTTATATAGGTTCTTGTGGTGCATTAGATATGGTGAACTTTGGTCGCCCATCGAGTGTTCCGGAGAAATATAAAGGGCGTCAATTTTATCATCACAATGCGCAAGTCACCTTGATGCGTACAACACCAGAGGAAAACCGTCAATTAGGTATCTGGATCGCTGAAAAACTCAATCAGTGTGAAGGTCCATTGCGGTTTGTATTACCACAGGGCGGTTTTTCAGCTCTGGATATTGAGGGAGCCCCTTTCTGGGATCCTCAAGCAAACCAAGCTTTTTTTGATGCATTTATAACAACATTTAAAGAGACAGAGACTCGTCAGTTAGTCATCAGTCCTTATCACATAAACTCTGCTGAGTTTACTCAGCAAATTTATGATTTACACCAGGAACTTATTTGTTAACCACGGAGAAAGAAGAATGACTCATTCACGTGAAACATTACTAAAAAAATTCAATGAAATGATTGCTCGCCACGAACCAATTATTGGCGGTGGTGCAGGCACAGGGCTTTCAGCTAAGTGTGAAGAAGCCGGTGGTATTGACCTTATTGTGATTTATAACTCTGGGCGTTATCGTATGGCTGGCCGTGGCTCTTTAGCGGGTTTATTAGCTTATGGTAACGCTAATGAAATTGTTATGGATATGGCAAAAGAAGTATTACCTGTTGTTAAACACACACCTGTACTTGCTGGTGTTAATGGTACAGATCCTTTCTGTAACTTTGATAAATTCTTAGATGAAGTTAAAGCAACAGGCTTTGCTGGTGTACAGAATTTCCCAACAGTAGGCCTGATTGATGGAAATTTCCGCGCTAATCTAGAAGAAACAGGTATGGGTTATGGCCTTGAAGTGGATATGATCCGTCAAGCTCATGAGAAAGATCTATTAACCACACCTTATGTCTTTAGCCGTGAAGATGCGATTGCAATGACTGAGGCTGGCGCAGATATTATTGTACCTCATATGGGATTAACAACCGGTGGTAATATTGGTGCTGAAACAGCATTAACATTAGCAGACTGTGTGCCTTTAATTAATGACTGGGCCAAAGCGGCAAAAGCTGTACGTTCTGATGTCATTGTGCTTTGTCATGGTGGTCCAATTGCAACGCCAGAAGATGCACAATATATCTTAGATAATTGCCCAGATTGTCACGGCTTCTATGGTGCTAGTTCAATGGAACGCTTACCGACAGAAGTGGCATTAACCGCAACAACCAAAGAATTTAAAAATATTAAACGCTAATTCAAAATTATCAAGTTTGCCTAAGCGTTAATCTATATTGCCCACATAATGTGGGCAATATTTTATGCAGAATGTACTAATTACAATTAAACCAATTTTGCAATTAATGTATTCAAATCCCCTGCTAAAAAATCAACAGGTGGGATCTCAATAACCGTATAAGCACCTGCACGTTGTTTCATACTTGCTCTTGCGGCAGATACCATAAATTGAGACGTCAATGCAGGGTTGTTAATATGCATTGAATATTCAAATAATTGGTTATGTGTTTTACCTGACACGCCTTTATGGATCATCTGAACGCCATGTCCCACATCTTTTAAGCTATCGACACAATCCACTTGTTTCACATGAGTTTCATCAGAAGAAAAATAGCTATCAGCTTTAATGGCCTGCTCTACTTGATTAAAATTCGCCCCGGCATCCAACTCCACGTAAACCATACGACGATGAACCCCCGTCCCTAATGGAATAGTCATGGAAAGCGCATCTTTTACGCCATCAATCGTTTTAGCTGCTACACTATGCCCCATGCTCATACCAGGACCAAAGTTAGTATAAGTGAGCCCTTTTGGTGCCATGGCTAACATTAACGTACGAATAATAGAATCTGAACCAGGGTCCCAACCCGCAGAAATAACCGCTACACGGTCGTGTTTTTTTGCAACTTCATCTAGTTCTGTTTTTAATGACACAATTTCACTGTGAACATCAAAACTATCTACTGTATTAATACCTAAACTTAGAATAGATTTAGCTAATTCTTTAATTGCACGAGTCGGTGAACATAAGAGAGCAACATCAACATTACCTAATGTTTTAATATCGTTAGTCACGGTAATATTTTGCAGTTCTTCTGGTACATTATTGATATCACGACGAACAACCCCCATTAATTCAAAATCTTGAGCAGCTTGAACTGCTTCTAATGCAAATCGACCAATATTGCCATAGCCAACAATAGCCACTTTTATTTTAGTATTCATTAATTCCCCTGACTTTAACGTTACCATCTCTTAATGATAATAATGATTAGTTATCAATGAATAAACCATATATATATCTTTTTTGCCAGATAAACATTATTTACACTATTACCTTATAAATAAACCTTGTAGAATCTCTCATCTTCCTACGCGTTTTATTAATAATATCGATTTCACTCTGTGTTTAAGAAGGTTTTCAATGCATCAGTCTGATGTAGCGGATCGCTCACTTTTTTCCCTTAGTTGGCCAATATTTATAGATATTTTTCTACATCTAGCCACACTATTAATTAATACTTACATGGTAAGCCACGTTTCCACTGCTTACTTAGCAGCTATGGGCGTTGGTAACCAAGTTTTTGATCTTTTTATCACCATTTTTAGCTTTATTAGTGTGGGATGTAGCGTAGTTATTGCCCAATACTTAGGTGCAGGTAAAAAAGAAAAAGCCAGCCAAGCAATTCATATTTCTATCGCTTTTAACGCGTTACTTGGCATTAGTAGTGCATTAATCATTCTTTTCTTTGGCTACAATATTCTACATATTATGAATACGCCTGAGCATTTAGTGCAAGATGGCTACAACTACCTACATATTATTGGTATTTGCCTTATTCCTGAGGCTGTTTCAATTATTCTTGCCGCTTGTCTGAGAGTTTATGGCAAATCTAAAGCAGCGATGTATGTCACATTGATCGCCAATATTGTTACTGTTATTGGTAATATGATTGTGCTTTATGGCTTTTTTGGTTTACCACAATACGGATTAGTCGGCGTTGCTTGGTCAACTGTTGTCGGCCGTATTATTGCTGTTATCTTACTGTGTGGATTACTGTTCTACGGTTTGCGTATTAAATTCGAAGCTAAACAACTCGTCGTGTGGTCTAAAAATATGTTAGGGAAAATCCTACATATCGGTTTACCCGCAGCGGGAGAAAACTTGGTTTGGATTTTACATTATATGACTGCATCAGCCTTTATTGGATTAATGGGCGAAGTCCCTCTTGCAGCACAGACTCTCTATTTCCAACTGTCATTATTTTTAATGCTCTTTGGTATTGCGATTAGTATTGGTAATGAAATATTAGTGGGTCACTTAGTTGGTGCAAAACGTTTTGATGATGCTTTTACTAGAGGCTGGAAAAGCTTAAAAACGGGGGTAATATTTACCATCGGGGTGGTTATTGTCTATTGGTTTATGCGTGATCCTATTTTGTATTCCATTACAGAAGATCAACGCATTATTGACCAATTAATTCCTCTGTTTATTTTGTCGGTATTTTTAGAACCAGGACGTACTTTTAATATCGTGATGGTGAATGCCTTGCGTGCAGCAGGCGACGCTAAATTCCCGTTGATGACGGCAATCTGCTTTATGTGGGGTGTGGCTATTCCGGTAGGCTATTTCCTTGGAATAAAAATGGAAATGGGTCTAATTGGTATCTGGATTGGTTTCCTTTGTGATGAATGGCTACGTGGATTAACTAACGCATGGCGCTGGCGGTCTCGTAAATGGCAAACTAAACGTTTGGATATTTAATCTTAAAAAGCCTGATAAATCATTATCAGGCTTTAACTAGAGATCTCTACTTAAACCTTCTTTATGATATTTAGCTAAAACCAAACTAATTATCGCATTTAAAATATCGTTAACTCTTTTTATATTGTTACCTTTTGAAAGATTTATATTTTTCTCGTAGCCATTTAATATTTTATAAAAAACATTCGTCAAATAATAGTTTTTCTTATCATTCCTAAAAATCAACTCTTTTAATGATATTTCTTTTATTTCTTGAAGGAATTCATTTTTAGCAAACTATATAACCAATTAAATTCAATCTAATCACTATAAAACACACACTTATTTTTTCATCTTTTTTAATAACTCATCTAGTGTAAGTTTTTTATTTTTATTAGATATATTAAGTTGTTCATCGATTTCACTTAAAAATTCATTAAATGAATCATCATTATTTTCATTTAATTTATCATGCCCATCAAAAACTTCTTTCTGTTTCTCTGCCTCTTTTAAATGTTCAACTTCATTTAAATTACTGTTATCTGTGGCTGTGATTTTGTCTATAACACCACTTTCATCATTACTTTGTTCTTTTTTTAAATATTGCAAATAAATAATATTATTAATTTTTTTATTTAAATTAAAAAAATAATCTGAGGTTTCCATTTTTTTTAAATAATCTTCTTTATTAAAATAATCTGTTTTTTTATGTTCTTTATCTCTATTGTAATCATCTAAATAATTAGCGACTTTAGCAAGAAACACATACCCATAACTATTCTCTCCATCGGATAACCGATCTAACAATGAAATATTTTTTGTAATGTCAAGCAAGAAAGATTTAAAGCTTTCTTTTTCAGAAGGAATTACATTTTTACTGACATTAGGATTAAATTTATCATCCATATTTTCACTGATACTTTTTGACTTAGTCATTATTAAATAACCGTCATTCATACTATTATATTTCAAATTAGATGTGTTTTCATAACCACCAAATTTCACATAATTATATTCATTCTTATTATCTAAATTAGATGTGTTTTCATAACTACCAAATTTCACATAATTATATTCATTCTTATTATCTAAATTAGATGTGTCTTCATAACTACCAAATTTTACATAATTATATTCATTTTTATTATCTAAATTAGATGAAATAAAATGGCTATTGAATTCACTCGATGACTTGATGCTATTGTTTGCTGATGATTTGAACTGTCTATCTGTAATATAATCAATTAGTGATAATTTACTTTTCAATATACTATCTTGTTTACTTAAATGAATATTATTAATAGCCTCGTCAATTGGAATCAAATCTCCATTTGGAAGTTCAATATTATTCAAAATATTCTGTTTTTCTTTTAAAGGACTTTTTTTATCATTTGTAATCTTAGCCTCTACTTTTTCATTATTTACATCATTTTCTCCTTTGTTTCGAATGCTTAAATTTTTAGACTTTAAAAATGTAGTATTTTTATCAAATCTAATTTGATAATTATTCTGATAAATGAATTCATTTATTGAGTTCTTTACTCTAATAGATAATTTAGAAATAGATAATTTTATTTTTTCATTTATAGAGCCTACTTTATTAGTAATAAAGCGTGCTTTTTTACTGACTTCATTAATAATATCCATTGTTTAAATATTTACGTTAAGTTATTTATAAATAATATTTTACTCTCGATTTTTTTCTCATCTATCACTTTTCTTTTCTATTTTTTAAATAAATATCCTTAATTTTAAGAAAAGACACTAATCATTTTAAATAATATATATTAATTATGATAAAGATATAACTTTAGATAAAACGATTTTTTATGATTACCCCCATAAAAACAGAAACAGCAAAGTAACAAAAATAACTTTACAAACACAAAACACAATTTTTTTTAATAAATAAAAAACCAAAAACTAAATATTAATCAACATTAAAATTTTTTTGTAAAAATAATATTTTTTCTCTAATTCCCTATTGTTTTTTTTATGATACAAGTAGGTGTTGCCCTTTCCAATAAATGAGACAACTAAGCTTTAATAGAGAGAATACAAAAAAATCAAACACAATGGAGTCTTGTTATGAATCTCGTTGAACGGTTTATTTCTTATACAAAAGTTAACACCACCACTAATAGGGAAAATGGCGCTGCTGGCATTATGCCTTCGTCAGAAGGTCAGCGCGTGCTCGCACTACAATTGGTTGAAGAGTTAAAAGCGTTAGGTGTTGAAGATATTAAAATTCGTGATACCGCAATTGTTACCGCAACACTTCCTTCAAACCTTGATTATAAAGTTCCAACCGTTGCCTTTTTTGGTCATTTAGACACTAGTGCAGAACAAACTAATGATACGAAAGCGCAAATTCTACCTTATAAAGGTGGTGACCTTTGCTTAAATAAAGAACTTGATATTTATTTACGTCAAAGTGAATTCCCTGAATTAGAAAACTATATTGGTGACGATATTATCGTAACCGATGGTACTAGTTTATTAGGCGCTGATGACAAAGCTGCTATCGCTTCTATTATGGATATGTTGCAGTACTTTAAACAGCACCCTGAAGTTAAACACGGAACAGTTAAAATTGGTTTTGTACCCGATGAAGAACAAGGTTTACGTGGTTCAAAAGCCTTTGATACTAAAGAATTTGGTGCTGATTTTGCCTATACCTTAGATTGTTGTGGTATTGGTGAGTTAGTGTATGAAAACTGGAATGCAGGTGATGTGGAAATTACCTTTACAGGTGCATCCGCTCATCCAATGTCAGCAAAAGGTAAATTAAAGAATTCGCTATTAATGGCACATAAATTTGTTGCTATGTTACCGGGTGGTGAAGCACCTGAATATACAGAAGGCCGTGAAGGTTATTATTGGGTAAAACAATTAGCCGGAAATAGCGCACGTACCGTATTAAAAATGGATGTACGTGATTTCACCGAAAAAGGTTATGCCCACCGTATGGCTTTTTTAAAACAACTTTCAGATTATTGCGAAGGTTTATGGGGCGAAGGTTCTGTTACTTGTAAACTCGCTGACCGTTATGCCAACGTCTTTAATAGCCTACAAGGTGATAATCGCTACCCTATCGATATTGCAGTTGCCGCTTATGAAGCAAATGGCATTACTCCTCGCCCAATTCCAATGCGTGGTGGCTATGATGGTGCAGCACTCTCTCAAAATGGTCTGCCTTGTCCTAATATCTTTACTGGTGCTCATAATTTCCACTCTATTTATGAATACCTACCAGTCAAATCACTTTATGCTGCCAGCGATGTCTTAAAATCTGTCGTTAAGATCACGGCGGAGCGCTTTGCACCTGGAGCTAAAGCATGATCCAAATTCTTGCGGTCTTAATTGTCGTTGTTATTGTCGCTAGAATGATCTTAAAAGGATATAAAGCTGAGCCTGTTTTGTTAGTTGCTGGTTTAGCCTTAATGGTGCTAACCATGATGTTTGGCTGGGGAGATATTCTTCCTAAAAATGTCAAAACAACAGGTATTGGTTGGTTAGATCCTTTTGAAGTTATGCGTGATCTCTTTAGTAGTCGTGCCGCTGATCTTGGTTTGATGATCATGGCACTAATGGGATTTGCACATTATATGGATCATATTGGCGCCAATGAGGCCGTTGTGCGTGTTGCAACTCGTCCATTGAAGAATATGCGCTCACCTTATGTGTTGCTATTTTTCTCTTTTTTACTCGCGAGTATTTTGCAACTTGCTATTCCTTCAGCAACAGGATTGGCTGTTCTATTAATGGGTACGATGTTCCCGATTATGATAGGGCTTGGCTTATCTCCAGCATCTGCTGCAGGTGTAATTGCAACTTCATTAGGCGTTGCTTACACACCAACTGCCATTGATGCCATACGTGGTGCAAAAGCAGTTGACTTAGGAGTTGTTGAATATGTGCTTTATTACCAAGGGCCTGCAGCAATTGCAACTGTATTAGCGGTTGGTATTACACATATCTTCTGGCAACGCCATTGTGACCGCAAGGCCGGATTTGTGCCTCAATTAGGTAAAATATCTGAAGAAGCAAAGAGTGATAAAAATGTGCCTGGCTTTTATGCCTTACTGCCAATGTTACCTATCATTATGGCAGTAAGTTCATCAAGCCTATTTGTTGAAGGCATTCACCTTGATGTAGTCACAATTGTATTGATTTCAATGGCGATCTGTATGCTGATTGAAACATTACGCTTACGTGATTTTAAATCGGTCTGTGCGGGCTTCCAGCATTTCTTAAAAGGTATGGGTTCTGCATTTAGTAATGTTGTTGGATTATTAGTCGCTGCGGGTGTTTTTGCTCATGGTATTAAAGTGAGTGGTGCAATAGACAGCCTGATCGTTATGGCGGAATCTGTTGGCCTACCACCATTTGCAATGGCATTGGTCTTCGCTGTCGTAACATTAGCGGCAGCGATTATTATGGGTTCAGGTAATGCACCTTTCCTTGCATTCGTTGAATTGATCCCACAAATTGCTCATAGCATGGGTGTAAACCCAATTGCGATGATTTTACCAATGCAACAAGCTTCACATATGGGACGAGGTATGTCTCCTGTAGCTGGTGTTATCATTGCTGTATCTAGTGGTGCAAAATTACAACCATTTGATGTTGTAAAAAGGACTGCAATACCGCTTATGGTAGGTTTTATATTCCACAGTGCTATTATTGCTATCTTCTATTATTGATAAATATACCTGAAGCAATATTCTTGCTTCAGGTTATTTTTAAATAATAAACATATTAAAAATAAATAGAGATATTTTATTGTAATCTTTATAAATAAAAAAACGAATATCTATTTTTATAAATAAATATTTAACTGTTTATTTTTTAAATAAAAAATTAAAACTATCATCATGAAAATATTAACAAAATAACAAAGCATTATTCTTATACACTCAAAAGAAATGAGATTATCATCTATTCTGTTAAAATAAAAATGTGATATTGAAATGATTCACCCATTATTTTAGCAATCCTGAGTTAGCCCACATTAAGTATGATGATTATACTAGCAATAGAATTGTGTATTCGTTCTATTGCATTTTTATTTAATTTCACCGTTAATTTCTTAAACTCTCTTATTTACATTTTTTCATCCTCTCTCATTTATATATTTGAATACAAAAGCATCACCTCTGTAGCGATAAATCACATTAAAGAGCCAAAATGTTTGCTTTCATTTTATGTAGAAAAAATTACCAACATAGAAGCTACAAAGGGTAATATTTTCTAAAATTTTGTATAGTGATAGTAAATTCAGAAAAAACTTTCTCCAATAAATTCAGTATGATGTTGATATTAAAAATAGAATATCCCTTTGAATTCTCATACTGTTTATTGGATGTATGCAATGAAAGAACCATTATCTGCTCGTTGGAAAATATTAATAGCAGCAGTTAAACAACAAGTAAAACCCGCTTTAGGTTGTACAGAGCCTATTTCACTTGCATTAGCAGCAGCAACAGCGGCAAGTTACTTACAACATGCTATTACCCGCATTAATGCAGAAGTCTCTCCTAATTTAATGAAGAATGGCATGGGCGTAACCGTACCGGGCACAGGTATGGTGGGATTATCTATTGCCGCAAGCTTAGGTGCTGTGGGGGGTGATTGTAAAGCAGGTCTTGAAGTATTAAAGAATGCCACACCAGAGCACATTGAGCAAAGTAAAGCACTATTAGCGGCTGGCATTGTAAATGTTTCGATTAAAAAAGCGTGCCAAGAAGTTCTATATAGCGAAGTGACTGTAGAAGATGGTGAAAACAGTGCAACAGTAATTATTGCGGGTAACCACACTCATATTGTTAAAATTATTCATAACGGTCATGTTGTTCTTGATAACACTTATGCCAGTTCAGAGCGGTCTACATCGCCTTGCGAAATAAAAGAAACGTTAACCCAAACCAATACTCAAGAAATTTACCAGTTTGTTACCCAAACGCCAGTAGAAGAAATTTCTTTTATTCTTGAGTCTGCACACTTAAACGATGCTCTATCAAAAGAAGGTTTGAACAATACTTATGGTTTACATATTGGGCAAACTTTACAACGCCAACAACAGCGTGGTTTATTAGCAAAAGATTTATTATCAGAAATCATGATCCGTACTTCTGCTGCGTCTGATGCACGTATGGGGGGTGCCGTTTTACCTGCAATGAGTAACTCTGGCTCAGGTAACCAAGGGATTGCCGCAACGATGCCTGTTGTAGTGGTTGCTGAATATTTACAAGTTGGCGAAGAGAAAATGGCAAGAGCATTAATGCTTTCTCATTTACTGGCTATCTATATTCACCATAAATTCCCTGCGCTATCTGCATTATGCGCAGCAACAACAGCATCAATGGGCGCGGCTGGCGCAATCGCATGGTTAATGGATGAACGTTACGAATCTATGGCTATGGCAATTAGTAGCATGATTGGTGATATCAGCGGTGTAATTTGTGATGGCGCTTCAAATAGCTGTGCGATGAAAGTTTCAACCGGAGCGAGTGCAGCTTATAAAGCTGTGTTAATGGCTCTAGACAACACTTATGTGACAGGTAATGACGGTATTGTCGCTCATGATGTTGATTCTACAATTGAAAATCTATGTGCACTAGCAAGTCGTGCAATGCAACATACCGATGTTCAAATTATTGAAATCATGGAATATAAAGCTGTTGCCAATGGCTAATTGGAACGTTTAAAAAAACACCCCATAATGTTGGTTATTATGGGGTGAAACATAAGATCCTAGGAACAGGATCCTCCTCAAGTCAGGAGCTTATCAATATTCGTTACTGCTATTTACGGTTACTACTCTACTTCTTACTGCTTTCTAACACTCACTACAGGGTATTAGGTTAATGAGCCTTCTTTTCTGTGTTAGGCATTAATGCATCAAAATTAGCTCTTATCTCTTCTTCTGGTAATTGAATACCAATAAAGACCAATGTGCTTTGACGAGTTTCATCTCCATTCCACGGTCTATCCCAATCCGCACTATAAAGACGTTGTACACCTTGGAATAACAAGCGATTAGGTTGGTCTTTAATATTTAATATCCCTTTATAACGTAAAAGATTATCAGCAAAGCTTAATAATAATTTTTCCATTACGTCTGAAATTTCTTGTAATTCAACGGGATAATCAAAAGTTAACACAATCGAATTGATGTCATCTTGCTTCTCTGCTTGATAACGAAACAGAGGTTGTTTGACATCGAGATTATCGTTCAACATAAAACCTTTTACGTTAAACAATAACCCTAAATCAATTTGTCCATGAATAACGGTATGTACAGGTGCTCTGGCATTTATACGTCTTAATCGTGCCATTAATTCAGGAGAGGCTGGAGTGACATCTGTTTTTGTTAACAAAATACGGTCAGCATAACCAATTTGTGATTGTGCAATCGTAAATTGATCCAGTTGTTGCTGAGCATGAACATTATCAACAAGTGTGATAATGCCATCTAATAAGTAGCGCTGGCAGATGATTTCATGAGAAAAGAATGTTTGGCTAATAGGACCAGGATCTGCCATGCCAGTACATTCAATAACTAATCTATCAAACTTAATTTCACCGCGATCTAGACTGTCACATAAGTCTAATAGTGTGTTTTCTAATTCATTCGATTTACTACAACAAATACAACCATTGGTCAGTGTTTTAATTTGCGTGGCTCTATCACCAATGATTTCATCATCGATAGGTACTTCACCAAATTCATTTTCAATAACGGCAATTTTATATCCATGCTCTTCATTGAGCATATGACGTAAAAGTGTTGTCTTACCTGAACCTAAAAAACCGGTCAGTATTGTCACTGCAATAGGTTCCATCATTTATCTCCTTTACGGATCATTAGCAACAGCGAAAACCGCCTTTACCATCACCACCGCCATAACGGGCTTCCTGACGTTCACGGAAAAACTCGTTATAGGTCATAACAGGCTTATCTGGATGGTTATCTTTCATATGTTGCACATAATTATCGTAATCAGGAATACCTATTAGCATACGTGCTGCTTGTCCTAGATATTTTCCAGCTTGTCCTAAATTACCAAACATAAGTTTCTCCTAAGCCCCGCACCGGCAAGCCAGCGCGGGGGTTTAACCTATCTACCTAAATTAGTGACCTGAGGACACTTTTACATCTTTTGGCATAGGAACATATGGTGTTTCTTGTGCTGTTTCTTCTGGATTTTTACGTGCTTTCATTGCGGTACGGAAACCGTAGAAAATGATGCTGTAAACAACCAATAAGAATAGAATACTTAAACCAGCATTGGTGTAGTTATTAATTACAATATGATTCATATTGTTAATTTCAGCCGCAGTTAAGTCGGCACCACCCGCTAAAATCTTAGCTTTGTATTCATTTGCTAAGTAGAAGAAACCTTCCATTTGTGGATCATCGCTGAGAAGTTTCAGACCTAATGCCCATGTTGTACAAATTAATAACCATACTGCAGGAACAACTGTCACCCAGATATATTTAGTACGTTTCATCTTAATTAAGATAACCGTACCTAATACCAGCGCAACCGCCGCTAACATTTGGTTTGAAATACCAAACAGTGGCCACAAGCTCTTAACGCCGCCTAATGGGTCAACAACGCCTTGGTATAACAGATATCCCCATAATCCTACGCAACCCGCGGTACCAATCACACCTGGAATGAACGAGTTTGTTTTCTTCAGATAAGGGATAAAGTTACCTAACAAGTCTTGGAACATAAAGCGACCAGAACGTGTACCTGCGTCTAGCGCCGTTAAAATAAAGAGCGCTTCAAACAAGATACCGAAGTGATACCAGAAGCCCATATCCGCAGCCGGAATGATTTTATGGAATACCATCGCGATACCAACGGCTAAGGTAGGCGCACCACCAGCACGGTTTAAGACAGAAGGCTCACCGATATCTTTCGCCGTTTGTAGAATTTCTTCTGGTGAAATAACAAAGCCCCATGAACTCACCGTTGCAGCAGTATGTACAGTAACTTCTCTTAACTGCTCCATAATAACAGCTGTATTTTCACCACCTAATTCATGAAGGTTTGGCATAGTAATACCTAAACCTGCTGGTGGTGTATTCATTGCAAAATACAGACCCGGTTCAATGATAGATGCAGCCACTAACGCCATGATCGCAACGAATGACTCCATTAACATTGCACCATAACCGATAAAACGCGCATCCATTTCATTTGCGATAAGTTTAGGTGTTGTACCTGAAGCAATCAGTGCGTGGAAACCAGAAACGGCACCACAAGCGATAGTAATAAATAAGAATGGGAATAAAGCCCCTTTCCATAATGGACCAGTACCATCGACATATTGAGTAACCGCAGGCATTTTCAGTTCAGGATTTAGGATAACAATCCCGATAGCTAAACCAACGATAACCCCAATTTTCAGGAACGTAGCTAAATAATCACGAGGAGCAAGGATCAACCAAACTGGCAGTAATGCCGAAACAAAAGCATAACCAATCAAGCCGAAAGTGATTGTGGTATCTTTGAAGGTTAATGCAGGACCCCAATATGGGTCACTCGCAATAACGCCACCAAACCAAATCGCCGCGATCAGTAAAACGATACCGATAACAGAGACTTCACCGACACGACCTGGACGGATATAGCGCATGTAGATACCCATAAACAGGGCAATAGGCACTGTTGAACAAACAGTAAACACACCCCATGGGCTTTCTGCTAATGCTTTAACAACGATAAGTGCAAGCACAGCAAGAATGATGATCATGATAAGGAAACAGCCGAATAAAGCGATAGTACCCGGAACTGGACCCATCTCTTTCTTTATCATCTCACCTAGTGAGTTACCATTACGGCGTGTTGAAATAAACAACACCATAAAGTCTTGAACAGCACCAGCAAGCACAACCCCAGCTAATAGCCAAAGTGTACCTGGTAAGTACCCCATTTGAGCAGCAAGAACGGGGCCAACTAAAGGACCCGCACCCGCGATAGCTGCAAAGTGGTGACCAAATAAAACATAACGGTTAGTTGGAACGTAGTTCAAACCGTCATTGTTGACAACAGAAGGTGTCGCTCGAGTTGGATCTAACTTCATTACTTTTTGAGCGATATAAAGACTATAGTAACGATAAGCAACTAAGTAGACAGCAACAGAAGCAACAACTATCCATAGTGCACTGACGTGTTCACCACGACGAAGTGCAACCACTGAAAGACAAAAAGCACCGATAATCCCGAGGATCACCCAAGGTACGTGCTTTAAAAATGCATTTTTGTTCATGAGACACCTTTTTTTTCAGGCAAGACCGAACAGCCAAAGAGTAATGCGGGACAACAGAGAATTATTTGAGCGAATCTGAAAGATAACTACCCGCTGCTACATAATAAGAATTCTTATAAAGGAATGGGGTGACTAAATCTCTTAGCGGTTGTATAACGAATTAAGCGGTCTGTTTTCTCAGTTAAGTGGTTCTGCTATTTTTAAATGATGATTTTTTTGTGATCAAGGTAACAAATTTATGACTTTCAATAAGTTAGGAAATCACTAAATAGAAAAAAAACCACCTTTTCACTAACAAAAAAGGCGGTTTTTTATAACATTATTTCATTAAATGGTAATTATTGGCTAAATTGAACTGATATCAAAAGCACACTACCTTTTCGAGCTGGTGAACCATTAAAACGCCATTGATATGCAGCATCAATAACAGCATTATCTATGCTCATGTCACCACTGCCAGATTTCAATAACACCACAGTAGGAACACCTTGGGGATCAACATCAAGTTGTAAGATCATATCCCCTGTTTTAGGTGCTGTATTAGGTGCTTTCACTTTCGGCAATACCTGATCACGGTCATTGATATTGGCTGATGAGAAATCAATACTAAATGTCCGATTTGATTGCTCAATTTTATCGGTATTCAATGGTAAGCGAACAACTTTGCTATTCGGATCTGATGCTGGTATTGCACGTTGAGCTAATTGAATCTGAGTTAAATCAATACTGAGATAATCATCTTCTGGCTTGATTTCGATATCTTCTGGTAAGTAACGCATATCCATTCTTGCGCGCAAGGTCTGATAACGCTCTAAACGCGCGCCCTCAAGTGTATCCATCACCATACGCATTTCTAACAGTTGCATAAGAGAGCCAATACTTTCTTTCGACTTCTGCTGTGAGGCTTTGGCAAATGCACCTGCTGCAATTTCAGGATCTTCATCAAGCCATGTTATTCCCCAGCCTAACCAAACATCTTCACGATCAGGATCTAATGCAATAGCCTGTTCAAAATGTGTACGCGCATTAAGTAATAAGGTTTGCCAATATTTTTTCTCTTGAGGATAAATATTAGGCGATGTTGCTAAATTATTTGTTCCTATGTTGTAATATTGCAATTCAAAACGCGCCACTGTTCTCACAATATCGGCATTATCTTGATGAAGAGCGAGCTTTTCATTTAAAAAGCGAATACTGTTATGCCAATTTTCATGATTATTCTCGCTATTAGGCAATGCCTGCAACTCCTTTAAGATTGCTTGTAAGGCCGCACGCTTTTCTTGCTGTTTTTGCGATAGTCTAGGGTAATACGAAGCATAAGGATCATAACTAGAGCGAGTGACTTCTCTTTCATCGTCTAATTCTGGCGCTTGTTTTTTCAATTCTGAATAAATATTTTCGGTAAGTGTTATCCCTTTAGTTTCTTGTCTTGCGTAAGCTTTAACCAGTTTTATCAATGTTGATTGCAACTTAACAGCATACTCTTTCCAACCAAGGCGAGTACTTTCAAAACGCACTGTTACACGTTGACGATATCCGTCTTTATTTGGCATAAAGCGCCAATGACGAGCAGCACTCACAGCTTGATCATCAAAAGCATCAACACCACTACTGTTTTGTACCCAAAGTCCTGAAATGCGCCCTTGAGGATCGACATCAATGGATAAAATAACCTCTGCTCGAGGGATATATCTTCTGATTGTTGGATAACGGATCTCAGTTAAGTTTTTCACTTCATGAGGTGATTCAACTATCACTTCTCCGGGATACTGTTTTTCCATCATTGATTGCATTTCAAGATAAGTGGTTAAATCACTATTTATTGCGTTACTCACTGGTAATCGTTGATTTGCCAACGTTGTGACATCTTCAGGAGGAGAGCTATTTTGTCGATAATAACGATCTTCAATAACACGCGCTTGTAATATCTGATAAATCTGACGCTGGTTTTCAGTAAGCTCCGAAATCGCTTTTTTCAACAATTGTTGTGCTGAAATATCATCATGACTTTGCTTAGCCTGTTTCAACGTATCGGCCACCATTAACGCTAACATCGCTTTTTCAACTTGAGCATCGGGAGAGCGATGAGCTATATAAGTCAATGCTAAAACTTGCCATGCCTCGGGTGATAAGGGGGCAACCGCAATAACATTAATACCAGATTGCGTTAATTGAGCATCATGACTATTTGAAAGGGAAGCTAACGCCTGAGCAACCATAATCTCAGGTTGATTTAATAGCCAGTCACCATAAAAATTGAGTGTTTTTAAAGCGTCTACGCGTTCTGGTGTTCCTTTTGCATGAACTAAATAAGCGTCTTTCGCTTTTGTCGCAGTAGCCACATCATCACTAAAATAGTCTAATCCTGGTAAAGCTATTCGTGCTTTTTCAATAGCGCTAAGCGATGCCAATGCTTTAGCTTGATTAGACCGAATAACTTTACGAATATCATCTTCACTATTAACAACAAAATAATGATAATTTTGCCATTCTGACTGCTCGATGTTTTGTAAAACAAAACGACGACGATCTTCTAGTTCATTCGTTGGGATCACTGAAAATGACACGCCCAGCGCCATTAAAAGCACTAGCCCCCCGCCAAACAAATAGTAAATATTTTTAGCTCTCCATGATTGCAATAACATTACAATCGTCATAATGAGAGAGCCTAGCCATAATCCCAGTAAGAAATTACGCTCATCAAAGCGAACAGATGAGGGGAGAATTTTACTATTAAAACCATCAATCAAGCTAAAAGTTGAAACTAAGAAGGCTGGCAACCAAAAAGGGAACAGTAACGTTATAACGCCAATAATAATGAGGATCAGCTTTATTCTTTTTTTCATGTTATTTTCCCTAAATTATGGCTTTTTTTTCAAAATATGCATTGAAGGGAAAACAAAAATAACTAACAAGATAATGGCTGAAACCATTAAAAACATCACACTCAACATCGTTATTAGTATTTGTTCAATATAATCCGCTTTGATTAAATCAGCGATCCAACTAGAACCTAAACTACCGCTGACGCCTTGTGGAATAAAGTTCATCAGTAATAACCCCAAAACCACAGGAACAATCATGGCAATAGCGGTATGTAAAATGACTTTAGGTACTTTGTTTATTGCTTGTTTTATCGCAACAAAAATTGCAGGAGGTTGCATCGGTTTAGACGGCGCTGTACGTATTGTCGCTTGTCTAGCAATAGTATTTTGTACCCTTGTTTGGCGTACCTGTTCTTGTTGCGTTTGATTTTGTTTTTGAGTCGTTGCTACTTGCTGTAACTGAGCTTGCCTTACACATGCTGCACAAGCTTTACCCGCAAAATGCTGATGATTTTTGTCTTTCTGGCAAACCAACATTTGCTGTTTTTCAGGTTGAGCATATTCATAAAGCGCTGTAGCCCATGTTTTAGCACTGGGTCTTAATGAAGGAGCTCCTGAAAACGCTTTATCAAAGAGTATTCTTAATGCATCAGGTAATTGTTTATGCCCACTCGCCATACTGGGTGTAATTAAATTATGTGCTTTTATGCCATAGCCATAAAAACGCCCAGCAATACGCCTTGGAATATCTGTAGGTACCGTGTCATTTTTAGGGCGACCACTAAAAGGGTGGATACCAAAATTAAGCAACTGAAAAATAATTACCGCTAAAGCAAATCGGTCTTGCCACTCTTCTTCTGTTTCTGGAATAGTTTGCTTGGCTTGAAATTCTGGCGCTAAATATTCAACGGTAAATTGCCCTGCCGGATAACGAGTATTCTCTCCTTGTATACTAAATCCATCACAATCAAGAAGAGACATATACAAGCTTGATTTATAAAACCGCAAATTCAACGGTTTCATATCAATAATACAGTGTCCTTGCTGATGTAAAGCGTCAATCAATGAGCAAAGGTTATATGCAAGACTCACTTTCGCCCCCATCCCTGTGGGTAAACCATGAGCTTTGGCTTGGCGTTCTTGAAGAATGTATTCCAACTCAATAGTATTTTTGACATCAAGTTCCGGCATCACAAAGCCAACAAATTGCTTTTGGCTATTATATAAACGTGCTTGAGGCCATGCGAGTTGGATAATAGGCGTACCGTTAACAGAAACGGGCTTTAATGCAGGTTCTAACTTCTGCATTGCCGTGATTTTTTTCAGATAATAGGCTTTATCAATTTTATCATGATAAACTTTTGAGACTTGGGATGGGGCATTATTAATATGACTAACGCTACCTGCACCACCGCTTTTTATCAAATTACCTATTTGATAAATCTTACCGTTTTCATCTTGTAATTGCCTAGATACTGATTGAGCTATTCCTTTCTTTCTTGCTTTTACCACAACTCTTCATCCCTGATGCAAATAACTAAGGTTTTATCATCGCCTGTGATTGAATGCGTTCGAGGATCAGCTAAAGTCCCTGCTAATGCCTCACTTCCGCTATCTTCTGATACTGTTTTTAAATAACGGATCACAGGAGTGATAAACGGTTCATAAAGTGCATCACACGCTTTATTCATGGCAAAAGGCTGTACACCATCAGACATCAAAATAACTTGTTTTACCGGTTTATTTAGGGGAATGACGCGTAAATGCGCTTCCCAATTTTCTGACGTCACAAACCAAGTTTGATTCGCATATTCTCCATTTTCAGGCTGTGATACATAACGGGTGCCATCACAATATTCCACCACCGCAATACCATCACCCAAATGGAACAAATAACCACAATCATCACTTACCCAACAGGCAACCAGTGTTGATGCATATTCATTAAGCGCACACTGTTTTATTTCTGCATATTCAGCCAGTTGGTGGCGAATATCTTCAATAAGCTGTTTAGCCCCTTGTGTTATCTGTTTTTCGGTTAACAAATCAATGTTTGGCCACTCTGTAATGCGTAGCGTAAATAACCGAGCAACAAGCTGAGCACCTTGTTCACTATAACGAGAGGAGCCAGCACCATCACAAACAGCGGCGATAAGATATTCGCCTTTACGGCGAATAAAATAAGCATCCTGACAGGGAATTTGACGTTCTTGATGGGCAATACCTGTCACAGATGCCCCATAAGCTAACCAATCATTCATCAAACAGGTACACTCGCCCAAGAATCAGTAGAAGGTAATTGTGCTGTGCCGCCCGGTGTTGATTGAGAAACCACCTGCATGCTAGCACTTAGCCACAAGAACAACTCTTTAAATTGTAGCCCTTTAAGCATTTTCACCCCATTAACACCATTACGGCTAAAGCTTCCCATTACCTCTGCTGATGCACCATCAACCATGATAGGAAATACCGCTGTTTTTTGGCTTTCTTCTGCTTGACGACAAAGCTGTGCGGCCTGTTCCCATTGGTCTGTCGGAACACCATCAGACATTAAAAATAGCCAAGGACGAGTATAAGCAACACCCGCTTGTTTAAAACGCTGTTTTTCAGCTTCAATTTCTTCAAGTGCTAGCGTAATAGCTTGTCCCATTGGCGTTGTGCCATTCGCCTCTAAAACAGGTGCCGTAAAATCCATCGCATCTTTCCAATCACCATGAATAGTACATTGGTCATATCCGCCATATTCAATCACTAAAATACGCACACGCTTTGCCGCAATAACGTCATTTTTTAATTCTTGTTCAAGTAACTTAAGGCCTTCATTGAGTTGTTGAATAGGCTGCCCATACATACTACCAGAGCTATCTAACACTAAGATCAGAGGGGTTCTTTGTTCACTATTATCAACCAAGGCTACGTCAGGGATCATAAGATGCTCCATCATTCAGTTATTATTTTTCATGATAATGGTTAATGTAACATAAAGACGCAAAATTCATCAGAAAGAAAAAAGCGATAAAGTGAAGATAAAAGATATTTCTTAAAAAAAACCGTCTTAAAGCTTAATGGACTAATTTTTAGCGAAAATGGCAAATTTTTTCGAAGTTTAAGATAAAAAAAAGGCACCTCATGACATTAAGTAAAGAGGTACCTTTTTAATAAACTATTTATGATGTTAATAGTGGATTTTTTGGCGTCCAGCAATAGAGTGTGAAAGCGTTGTACCATCGACCATTTCAAGCTCACCGCCCACAGGAACGCCATGGGCAATTCGGCTGGCAGCAATATCATACTGAGCACAAATTTCAGCAATGTAATTGGCTGTTGCTTCACCTTCAACAGTCGGGTTTGTCGCCAAGATCACTTCTGAAATAGTCTCTTGGCTTAAGCGCTCTTCAAGTCTATCTAAACCAATATCCATAGGCCCAATACCATCTAAAGGGGATAAATGCCCCATTAAAACAAAGTATCGGCCCGCAAACTGCCCTGTCTGCTCGATAGCATGAATATCCGCAGGACTTTCGACAACACAAATTTGCCCATTTTGCTGACGGCGAACATTGGCACAAATAGTACAACGCTCTTCTTCAGTAAACGTTCGACAATCACAGCAATGACCAATTTCAGACATTGCTCGTGTGAGTGCTTGTGCAAGTCGCATACCACCGCTTCTATCGCGTTGAAGTAGTTGGAAAGCCATCCGTTGCGCTGATTTAGGCCCGACGCCGGGTAAACAACGCAACGCTTCCATTAATGATTCAAGAAGTGGGCTGGTTTGCATTAGAATGGCATCTTAAAGCCTGGTGGCAGTTGCATACCGTTAGAAACAGAAGCCATTCTTTCTTTTTGTGTTTCATCAATACGACGTGCAGCATCATTAAAGGCAGCAGCAATCAAATCTTCTAGCATCTCTTTGTCATCTTCTAGCAGGCTAGGATCGATTTCAACACGACGGCAATTATGAGCACCATTGATAGTGATCTTAACTAAGCCAGCGCCAGATTCACCTGTCACTTCTAAGTTTGCGATCTCTTCTTGCATTTGTTGCATTTTTTCTTGCATTTGTTGGGCTTGCTTCATCAGATTACCCAAACCACCTTTTCCGAACATAATTGTCTCTCTTTGTAAAAGCCACACAGTATGAAGTCATACAACATGTTGCGATTAAACAGGTCGGATACTCTCTTCATCCAATTCAGCATCAAAATATTGCTGTAATGTTTGAATCGTTTTATCCATAATAATCGATTGACGCGATAACGCCAATTTTTCATCATAAATGGCTTGTCGCCACTCCAACGGTGTTTTTACCGCTGGATCATCATCTTCTATAATTGTGAGTGAAATTGCTTTTCCATGCAATTCACTTAACGCATTAGTAAGCGTGCGTAACGCATTTGCTGAATTTAAATGTTTCTGTTTAGTTCGTAAATGCAAAATAACGTTTTCTTCGCTTACTGTCTCTTTATACGCATTTAAGGCCAATTGTTGCACTAATTTGGGTAGTGGCATTTTGTTTATTTCAGCCGCCCAAGCATCTCTTTCTTGCGACTCTTTAGCAATTTTCGCTGCTAATTCAGGTGTTTTTTCATATTCGAGAACCTCTTTGATCTCTTTGGGTGAAGAAACAACCTGTTCCGTTGACATTAATTCAGGATTTTGCGGACGCCACTGATACTCTTCTTTTTTCTTTTTTTCAGGCGCATTAGTCTGACGCTTGGCAACTTGCTGACGTTTTTCACTCACGGCTGCTAGCCGCTCTAATGCACTAGCAGCCGGCTTAGCCCGATTAGGCGTCGCCGGTTCAGACTTTTTTGGCGGGGTTTGTTGTTCCGTCCCCTTGATTGCCTGCCTTGCTCTTAAAAGTTGTGCTGCCGGACTATTACCTAATGACGCACTCTTTTCTATGGGTGAAGAAGATTGATTAACCATTTTAGACGAGTGAGTCTGCACAGTTTGCGGAGCATAATGTTCAGACATTCTATTCGTAGGCAAGGATGCTGAAGGTAGAGTTTGTGCTAATGGTGCTGAAGGTATTTCATCAACCACTGTTTTAGGATGAAAAGCAAGCGCACGTAACAGAGTCATTTCAACCCCCATGCGTCTATCTGGTGCATAAGCCAGTTCTTTTCGCCCAACTAATAAGGTTTGATAATAGAGTTGTAAATCTTGTGGAGAAACAGACTTAGCCAATAAGCGTAAACGTTCTTGAGTAAATTGTTCTTGAGGATTTTCTTCACTAGGCAATAACTGCAACATAGCAATTTGATGCAATAATGAGAGGGTTTCTACCAGAAAATTTTCCCAGTCAGTCCCTCTTGAAGCAACTTCATTCACCAGCGACATGACCTGTTGACCATCCGCTTTTACCAACGCTTCAATCAGTGCTAAAGGTTGAGCGTCATCAATAGTGCCAAGCATTTGGCTAACCACTTCCGTACTGACGACACCTTCACCACTTGCAATAGCTTGGTCTGTTAAACTTAACGCATCTCGCATACTACCATCAGCAGCGCGTGCAATAAGTTGACGTGCTCTTATATCATTTTCAATATGTTCTGCTAAAAGCACTTTTTCGAGTTGCGTCGCAATTTGATCAATATCTAATGCTCGCAAATGAAATTGCAAGCAACGTGATAAAATCGTGACAGGTAATTTTTGTGGATCAGTCGTCGCTAATAAGAACTTAACGTGCTCGGGCGGCTCTTCTAATGTTTTTAGTAACGCATTAAAGCTATGACGAGAAAGCATGTGAACTTCGTCAATCAAGTAGACCTTAAAACGTCCGCGAGCTGGTGCATATTGCACATTATCCAGCAATTCACGAGTATCTTCTACCTTGGTTCGAGATGCAGCATCGATTTCAATTAAATCAACGAAACGCCCTTGTTCTATTTCAAGGCAATTTGCACATTGACCACAAGGTTTACTCGTAATACCAGTTTCACAATTAAGCCCTTTGGCAAATAAGCGAGCAATCGTCGTTTTTCCGACGCCTCTTGTGCCAGAAAAAAGATAGGCGTGATGAAGTCGCTGATGATCAAGACCATTAGCTAAAGCAGTCAACACATGACGTTGACCGACAACATCGTTAAAAGTTTGTGGGCGCCACTTACGGGCAAGTACCTGATAGCTCATTGATTCCGCTAAATTTGAACAAGATTTGTCTCTATGCTAACACAGGGGCGACCTATTGAGCGAGATCTGTAAGAAACAAATGAGATATTGATGAGAGAACCCGCTGAAATTAAAGATAAGGTAAACGGTAACAATTATGCGGGCAATATACATTTATAAAAATAGAAAAACTTATAAACGATATATAAACACCCGCACTCTTACTTGTGTTTACGATAAGAGCTTAATTCGCCCTTCTCTAAACAGTGAAGAAATTAATGTCCTGGAAAATCAACCAGTGTAAAGCTGTGAACACCTTGTTTTTCTAAGCGTTCGATACCGCCTAAATCAGGTAAGCAGATAATGAATGCGGCTTCTGTCACAGTCCCCCCTAAACGGCGGATAAGACGAGCAGTTGCTTCAATGGTGCCACCTGTTGCCAGTAAATCATCGACCATTAATACTTTGTCTTGATCCGTAATGCTATCTTTGTGGATCTCTAAAGTATCTGTGCCGTATTCCAGATCATAAGTTTCACTGAGCGTTTCGCGAGGCAATTTACCTTTTTTACGAACAGGAACAAAACCAACACCTAGGCGTAAAGCGACAGGAGCACCAAACAGGAAGCCACGCGCTTCGGTACCCACAACTTTAGTGATACCCTGACCTTGATAGTGTTCTACCAATAAATCAATGGTTGCCTGATATGCAGCAGGATTATCTAATAATGTAGTGATATCACGGAATAATATCCCTTCTTTTGGATAATCAGGAATGGTCTCAATACTGTCTTTAATAAATTGCAGTTGTTGCGCGTTAGCAGTCATAATCAGTGCCATAATAAAAAACGAAACGATAGAATCTATGCAATATGCCGTTAAAATGCAACAGAAAGCCAATTAACAACTCTTTTTTGTTGCTTTAAGTCAATTCATGTTTTTATCAAAACAGGGACAAGAACCAGATGAACAAACCCGATCCTTTAAGCTTGTTTAAAAAACAGATAGACAATCTAGCCGAAACAGTGGCGCCTATTGCAAACAAAAAAATTGCAGCACCTTGCTTCGACACAGCACTATTCCACCGCCGAAGTGATTCCCTTGGTGGCTATATGCAACAGATCCGCGATAATTTTACTCAGTTAATCGCCTGTGTTGAGGCACAACGAGGCCAGCAGGTTAAATTTCTGGCCACACAAATCCTACAACAAATTGAAGCATTAACTCGTGAATTATCAACACAAACACTAAGAAAGCAAGAAAACCAGCTTACTCAACGAAAAAAAAGTGTCGATTTATACCAAAAACTTGCCCAACATCAGGATTATGAACGTCGATTACACGCCATGATCCAAGATAGAGAGCTTTCATTAATACAAACACAGAATTTTATAAATCAACAAGCGTTACAAAAAGAAATTGCCGCGCTTGAAAATCGCCTTGCACGTTGCAAAAATGCCCTGTTCTCTATCGAAAAGAGCATTGAAAAACAAGAAGATAAATTTTAAAGGAAGTGAACATGAGTTTAAAAGAAGCACCGGAGTCTGTTCAATTGGCCGTCGAACTTATCTATTTACTTGAAAGTCACCATATTGATCCTAAAACAGCACTAGAAGCACTTGAGATTGTGCGCCAAGATTATGAAAAAAAATTAGCAGCACAATCTACTCATTCATCCCTTTAATTAAGCAAAAGGCGTATTAGCTTCAGGTGTTGAGCCATCAAGAGGACGTTTTACCTCTTGTACTTCATCACCTTGTTTATTATGCAAATAAACATCAAGTTGGTTAAACGCAATATTGATATTATTTTCATTACATAGCTTATCAATAGCACGGTTAACTTCATCTATTACAATATTTCTATCGCCTAATGTTCTAACATAAAAACGCAAATCATGGTTCAGAGTACTTGCCCCAAATTCAGTAAATAGCACCACCGGCTCTGGTTCTGTCATCACTCTGACATTATCTTTGGCCGCCTTCATTAAGATCGCTTTGACCTTATCGAGATCAGAGCCATAAGCAACACCTACTTGAATAATAATACGTGTTACCGTATCAGAGAGTGTCCAGTTAATAAGCCGTTCGGTTACAAACGCTTTATTTGGAATAATCACTTCTTTGCGATCAAAGTCAGTCACTGTCGTTGCCCTAATTCGAATTCGGCTAACCGTACCGGAATAAGTACCAATAGTAACCGTATCACCGATTCTGACAGGTCTTTCGAACAAAATAATTAAGCCAGACACAAAGTTTGCAAATATCTCTTGTAAACCAAACCCTAAACCAACTGTTAAAGCCGCCGCTAACCATTGCAGTTTTTCCCATGCTACACCTAATATTCCCAGTGATACGATGGTTCCAATAGCAATAATAATGTAGGTCAAAATAGTTGTGATCGCGTAAGAAGCACCTTGTTGCAGTTTTATACGAGATAAAATTAATACCTCTAACAATCCCGGTAAATTTCGAGTCATAAACCAAGAAATGGCCATAATAGAAACAGACAATAATAGATCTGCAACAGTAACTGCCTTAACAACATTACCGAGTTCTGTCGGTAATGTGTAATTCCAGAGCGTTATGCCATCCAAATAGGTAAAAACAGTAATAAAATCAGACCAAATTCCATAGAAACTAGAAGCAAAGATGATAAATAAGATCATCGTTGTCAGCCTTAATGATTGCTGATTAATTTGCTCCATATCCATTGGTGGCTCTTGAATAGGTTCAAGACTGTTATCTTCACCTTCTTTTTTCTCTTTTAACATAGCTTGCCTACGCTCAAGCGCTCGACGATATGCAAGCCTTCTCGCCGCAACGGTTAATCCGCGCAAACTAGCGTGGTAAGCAATAAACCACAACATCAGCAGATATAAACTATCAATCCAACGATTTGCCAAGCGTAACGCCGTATAGTAATAACCAAAAATCACTAAACCCATTAAAATTAAAGGTGAAAACGTTAATAAAGTAATCACAACGGTTCTAATAACATGGTTACCTTTTTCTTGCCACATTTCACGGCAAAATGGCAGTGTGAAAAAACTAATACCAAATAATGAAATAATCGCAACTAACTGCCCAATCACATCGCCCACCAGCAACAATGGATTATTAATGCCATAAGCAGAAAGTAAAATAATCGGCAACATAGGAAAAGAAAGCCGTAATAAACGTTTACGGTTTTGTTGGACTCGCTCTACGGGAATTTTAAAATGTTTTACCGCAACACCATTGTCAGACATTAAGCGATAAGACCATTCGAACATCAGCCAAAATACCGCAAATTGCCAAGCGAAAGACCAGATAAACTCTTGTTGTACATTAAAGCTATTTATTAGCCAATATCCTATCGCTAAGACAAAACAAGACAGAGGTAAGGTTTTAAGAAAAACAATTCCCAGTGCAAGCGGTGTATGTAACTGAGAATCTTTATTGAGTTTATTTATATCTCCGTTGAGTTTTTCAAACTGAATATCAAGTTTCTTACGTTGCCAAATCAGTATTGAACCGAACAAAATTAACGCAATAAGAACAGGAAGTGATTTCTTAGCCCCGATCAGCAGATTTTCATTTGACCAATAGAGTTTAAAACCTTGAAACTCTGCAATAGCCTGAGAAGGGAATGCTGAAAACCAATTAAGATTAATTGGCTTATTACTGCTTACCCAGAAAATTTGCTGAGCCAATGTGTTTTCGAGTGAACTGACCACACTGCGTAATTGTTGTTGATCCATTTGTAGGTTAATCGAACCTGAGATTTGATTACCTAATTGGTTGTTGAGCTTATCAAGTAATTCACGTCTAGCATCAACTAGTAATTCTAATGCGCTACGTAACTCTTTTTGTTCATGGGGATCAGAGGCTTCAGGATGAGCGACTTGGTATTCATGCATCAACTGATCAATATAAACACTGGGCTGTATTATTTGATCGCGTTGTTTGTTTATTTCAAATTGCTCTAAACGTAAGTCCGCAATTTTATCGGGTAAGTTATTAATAAAAATACCATCCGGTAAATCAACTTGCTCTTCAAATAAGATACGAGAAAGCAATAAGCTTCCTTTGAGGACATCAATTTGTTCTTTCAAATTTCGCTCAGATTGAATTGCTCGATCTAAACGATTCTTGACCATTAGGCTATGGCGATTTAGCTCATTATTATTTTGCGTTGTAACAATCAACTTATCACTAAGATGTTTATTGATTTCTGTTTGCTCTAAATAAAAAGGATTATTATTAATTTCCTGATTTTCAAGTCCTGTACTTTGCGCTTCTTTCGCCGTTTCTTCTGAACTGTCTAAACGCTTATTACTAATCTCTTCTTGGATGAGTTGAGCATGTTCTTGGGAAAGGTCGATATAAGCAGAACTATAATCACGTTGGAGTTGTAATAGGCTTTGTAGTTGCACATTAAATTGTAAGGTGCGTTTTTGATAATTGTTTTGTTGTTGAAGATAATATTGTTCTACTTGTAATAATTGTACTGCTGAAGGCCGCATTTGTGCTTTATCTGCACTACTTTTATTCAACAAGATTCTTATTTGTTGCAGTCTTTCTGAGTTATTAAATAAAACAGACTGTGCTCTTTCTGGTTGTGTTTGTAACACAATAAGTTCATTGCTGTAATTGGCTAAATCGTCTTGCGCTTTTTGTAATGATTGTAAGACAGTCTCTAATTGTGACTCTAATGTTGCTAACGGTAATGCTTCTAGTGACTTTTGATAGTCTCCTGCTTCTTTATTAGCGACTTTCTGTTTTAACTGATTAAGTTGATATTGCGCATTACGCAGTTTTTCTGGTAATTGCTCGACGGTTTTATCATAACTTGCTAATTTTTTTTCTAGCTGTTGAATATTATCAAGTAATAAAAGAGATTGTTCCAAGTCAGCAATCGTTAATTTATCTTCTGCACTTAGCTCGCTACGTTTGTTTAATAAATTAAGCTGGTTTTGAATACTTTCTTGAGTGGGTAAATTACTGGGTACTGCTGCTAAAACTGAGGTGATGGAGAAACTCAAAAAAACAAACATAATAATCGTGGCGAAAAGAGTCGTCACTATTCGATTATCGAACTGAGAAAAAAAAGTTTGATTACGCATGGTTAAGCAACTTGTTCAATTAATATTGAAAAACTGTTTATTATTATAATCCAATTGCTTTAAATTGGCAGTGTAAACAGCACAAGTTGCTTGGCCTGTTTCTCGCCTGAGAAAACGAAATGATGATCAGAAAGTCAGGATTTTATCAGCATCCAGTGTCCACTGAGCTAAATCCACTAACGTACCTAATTCTGCACCATCAACAAGAGGTAAATCACTGATACCACGAGTATCTGTACAGGTTTTGCATAGTTTAACAGGCACATTTTGTGCTGTTAAAATTTCCAGCATTTGCTGTAAGTTATAACCTTCTTTAGGTTGTTGACGCGCCAAAGCCCCTGTCACTGCGTCTGACATTAAAAAAATATTTAACTCAGTTTCTGGATATTGTTCTTTCAAAGTTATAGATAAACGCAGTGCGTTAAATAATGATTCATTGCCGTAAGCCGCACCATTAGCAATTACTAATACCTTACTCATAAACCTCTTCCTCAAGTTTAATAATAAATTAAGATGACGCTGATATTCTCATATTCGCGCTGTGCTTTATCATATCAATAAAGCTATCAACCAAATATTGACTTTCATCTTTGATAGAGAAACTTTCTGGTGAAAATAACCAATTTTCGGCAAGACCCGTCATCATTGCTCTTAACATAATGGCGGCTCTTCTTAAATTAAGGTTGGCAGGAAGCTGTTTTTTTTCAACACAACGAAATAAAGATTGTTCTATTCTAGAGTGATCCGCTGCACACAATTCTCTGCGAATTTCAACAATTGGCGTCATTTCACCGACAAATTCGCATTTATGGAAATATATTTCTAAAAGTGAATTATGTTTAGGATCTTCGACAATGGATGTCAATATGTAAATAAGCAATTCTCTTAATACAAATAGTGGATCATCTGGATATTTTGTTTGATACTCTAATTCTAAAGATTCTATTTTTAAGTCGGTGAGTTCGCACGCTTCAGTAAATAAATCCACTTTATTTTTAAAGTGCCAATATATTGCGCCTCGGGTAACACCCGCCGCGGATGCAATATCTGAAAGTGATGTGGCAGAAACGCCTTGCACAGTAAACAGCCTAAGTGCAGCATCAATAATCTGCTGTTTTGTTTCTTGTGCCTGCCGTTTAGTTTTTCGTGCCATTAATCCTCGATTTTGACTGAAGTTAATTTACATACATTCATGTATGTTTGTACTATACATCGCAATCAATCATCAACTTAATTATTTTTATCCCGGGAAACAACGTTTGAATAGAGGTTTTCTTATGCGAAAAAACAGAGGGGTTTTGCCTCTGGCTCTGTTAGTGCTATCAGGCAGCTTGGTTCTTGCTGGATGTGACGACAAAGCTAAACAGTCTGCTGGAGGTCCACCTCCTGCACCGGCTGTGGGTGTTGTGACTTTAGGAGCAGAAGCTCTGACAATCACCACTGATTTACCAGGTCGTACATCAGCTTTCCGTATTGCTGAAGTTCGCCCTCAAGTTGGCGGCATTATTTTAAAGCGCAATTATACTGAAGGTAGCTATGTAGAAGCGGGTACATCTTTGTATCAAATCGACCCAGCTATTTTTGAAGCAACTTTAAATAGTGCAAAAGCTGAATTAGCAAAAGCGAAAGCGAATGCTGAAATAGCGCGCCTCACTGTAGAGCGTTATAAGCCTCTGCTAGGTACAAACTACGTCAGTAAACAAGATTTTGATACAGCTACGTCTCAATACGCACAAGCGGTTGCTGCCGTTAAAGCGGGTGAAGCAGCTGTAACGACTGCAAAAATTAATCTTGAATACACAAAAGTAACAGCACCTATTTCAGGCCGTTCAGGTAAATCTACTGTGACTGAAGGCGCGCTTGTCGCTCCAGGTCAACAAGTGGCACTGACAACTGTTCAGCAAATTGATCCGATTTACGTCAACGTGACACAATCTAGCGAAGACTACCTAAAACTCAAAAACGAAATTGAAAGTGGTGTTATTCGTCAAGAGCAAGGCAAACCTGTTGTTCATTTAACACTGACTAATGGGCAAGCTTACGCACAGAAAGGCCATTTAGAATTTTCTGATGTGACTGTTGATGAAACAACAGGCTCAATTACTATGCGTGCTATCGTACCTAACCCAAATGGGGAGCTATTACCAGGTATGTTTGTTCGCACTAAGTTAGAAAATGGTATTCGTCAAAATGCAGTTTTAATTCCACAGCAAGCCGTTATTCGTACAGCTCGTGGTGATGCAACAACAATGATTGTTAATAAAGACAATGTTGTTGAAGTTCGTACCATAGAAGTATCACAAGCTGTTGGTAATAAATGGCTCGTTAATAGTGGTGTTCAGGCTGGTGAGCGCGTTATCGTTTCTGGATTGCAAAAAGCAAAACCTAAGATGACAGTAACGCCTCAAGAAGAGAATTTAGATGCGAAGCCATCACCTGAACAAACTGAGCCAGCTAAGAATCCTCAATAAGGAGTCGGTGATCCATGCCTAAGTTTTTTATAGATAGACCGATATTTGCGTGGGTAATTGCGATAATTACCATGCTCGCAGGTCTTCTGGCACTCATCAAACTGCCTGTTGCCCAGTATCCAACGATTGCACCGCCAGCAATATCTATCTCTGCGGTATATCCTGGTGCTGACGCCACCACTGTGCAGAACACTGTAACCCAAGTTATCGAACAGAATATGAATGGTATCGATAACATGGTGTATATGTCTGCGACCAGTGACTCAGCGGGTATAATGAATATCACTCTGACCTTTGAAGCAGGTACTGATCCTGATATTGCGCAAGTACAGGTGCAGAATAAACTGCAACTTGCTATGCCGTTATTACCTCAGGAAGTGCAACAACAAGGGATTAGTGTTGATAAATCCTCAAGTTCATTCTTGATGGTTGCAGGATTCATCTCAAGTGACGGCTCAATGTCACAAGATGATATTGCAGACTATGTGGGTGCAACGATTAAAGACCCATTAAGCCGTGTTACCGGTGTGGGTGAAACCCAGTTATTTGGTACTCAATACGCCATGCGTATTTGGTTAGATCCCGATAAACTGGTGAAATATAACATGACCACACTTGATGTTATTGGTGCAATCAGAGCACAGAATAACCAAGTGGCAGCAGGACAATTGGGGGGTACACCTCCTGTTCCAGGTCAGCGTTTAAACGTATCAATTATTGCTCAAACTCGACTCAATACCGCAGAACAATTTGGCGATATCCTGATGAAGGTTAATACCGACGGTTCACAGGTTAAGCTAAAAGATCTCGGTGTCGTTGAAATGGGAGCAGAAAGCTACAGTACTATTGCTCGCTTTAATGGCTTACCTGCTTCTGGTATCGGTATTAAATTAGCAACAGGTGCTAACGCACTAGATACAGCAACCGCGGTACGTGCTGCATTAGCTGAAATGGAACCGTTCTTCCCTGCGGGATTAGAGGTCGTTTATCCTTATGATACAACGCCATTCGTTAAGATCTCTATTTTCGAAGTGGTAAAAACGCTTATTGAAGCAATCATGTTGGTATTCGTAGTTATGTATCTGTTCTTACAGAACTTCCGTGCGACGTTAATTCCAACAATTGCAGTGCCTGTTGTATTGCTAGGTACCTTCGCCATACTCTCGGCGTTCGGTTATTCGATAAATACCTTGACGATGTTCGCGATGGTACTTGCTATCGGGCTTCTGGTAGATGATGCCATCGTTGTAGTAGAAAACGTCGAACGTGTAATGCAAGAAGAAGGGTTATCACCGAAAGAAGCAACTCGTAAATCCATGGGACAAATCCAAAGTGCATTGGTCGGTATCGCCCTAGTGCTTTCTGCGGTATTTATTCCAATGGCATTTTTTGGTGGTTCAACGGGTGCTATTTATCGCCAGTTCTCTATCACCATTGTATCAGCAATGGTTCTATCTGTTTTCGTTGCATTGATTTTAACACCTGCACTTTGTGCAACGATGTTAAAACCTGTACCGAAAGGCAGTCATGGTGTGCAAACTGGTTTCTTTGGTTGGTTTAACCGTACCTTTGAAAAGAGTAGTCATCACTATACTGACAGTGTATCCCGTACACTTCGTGGTACAGGACGTTACTTATTAATTTACGTTTTATTAGTGGCAGGTATGGCGTTAATGTTTATTCGCTTACCCGCATCGTTCTTACCTGAAGAGGACCAAGGTGTATTACTGACAATGGTTCAGTTACCTGCTGGTTCAACACAAGAACAAACACAAGACGTACTAGAAAGAGTAAACGACTACTTCAATACTGATGAGAAAGAGCTCGTTAAATCTGTCTTTACCGTAAGTGGCTTCGGCTTCGGTGGTCAAGGACAAAATATGGGTCTGGTCTTCGTTGTATTGAATGATTGGGATGAACGTAAAGCAGAGGAAGACAAAGTTCCGGCTATTGTAGCGCGTGCCAACATGGCATTATCCCAAATTAAAGAAGCCTTTGTTTACTCATTTAACATTCCAGCAATTGTTGAATTAGGCTCTGCGGGTGGTTTCGAATTCGAGTTAGTGGATAAAGCTAACCTCGGTCACGATAAACTCATGGAAGCTCGAAATCAATTACTCGGAATGGCAGCGCAACAACCTCAAATGTTAATGGGCGTGCGTCCTAACGGTCAGGAAGATACTTCACAGTATCGTCTCTATATCGACCTAGAAAAAGCACAAGCTCAAGGTGTTGCAATTACGGATATCTATTCAACATTAGGTACGATGTTTGGTGGTAGCTATGTAAACGACTTTATCGACCGTGGTCGTGTTAAGAAAGTTTACGTTCAAGCTGAATCACAATTCCGTATGTTGCCACAAGATATTGGTAATCTTTATGTTCGTAACAATGTCGGTCAGATGGTTCCATTCTCATCGTTCATTGATACAAGTAAAGATCCTTGGTTATACGGCTCTCCTCGTTTAGAGCGTTATAACGGTTTACCAGCAGTTCAAATTCAAGGTAGTGCAACACCGGGTCAAAGTAGTGGTGATGCAATGCTCATGATGGAAGATCTCGCAAGTAAACTACCAAGCGGTATCGGTTATGAGTGGACAGGAATGTCATATCAAGAACGTTTATCTGGTAACCAAGCGCCTGCGCTGTATACCATTTCCTTGATAGTTGTATTCCTTTGCCTTGCTGCTCTTTATGAAAGCTGGTCAGTACCATTCTCTGTAATGTTAGTCGTTCCACTAGGTGTTATTGGTGCTCTTGCATTAACATCACTAAGAGGCCTTGAAAACGACGTTTACTTTAAGGTTGGGCTCTTAACAACCATTGGGTTATCGGCGAAAAACGCAATCTTGATTGTTGAATTCGCCAAAGACTTGATGGAAAAAGAAGGCAAAGGACTCATAGAAGCAACGTTAGACTCTGTTAGAATGCGTCTACGTCCAATTCTAATGACTTCACTGGCCTTTATGTTAGGGGTTATTCCTCTGGTATTAAGTAACGGTGCAGGTTCTGGTGCTCAGAACTCAGTAGGTACAGGTGTATTCGGTGGTATGATTGCCGCGACTTCTCTTGCTATCTACTTCGTTCCTATTTTCTTCGTCGTGATCCGTAGACGGTTTGCGAAGAAAAATGAAGATTTAGAACACCCAAATCATTCACACTAATTTGAGTGATAATGCCAAAAAGGTCGCGAAAGCGACCTTTTTCTTTATCTATGGATATATTGTTTAAAATGAAAAATTGTTTCATTATATTATTTTGAGGTAATATCTCTTTAATCAATAAATTCATTTTATTTTTTTTCTTATATGTGACTTTTTGTCAAAATGAGATAGTTCTGTTATTTATAAATAACAACGATATTTATACCTCATTTACACGCTTAAGCATTTAAAATATAATAAAAACCAATATAATCATCATGTTAAAACAAATACTCTTTAATTGGGATTTTTTGATTTTTACGAAAATAGACAAATTTCTGTCGTTCAGATAGTGACTTATGCAATAATAGTGCTATATTAAGCAAAGAAATACTTATTGTGTAAGTTTTAAACTCATTCGTGTGTGATTCCGTATGCAATTTAGTATTGTCTTTCGATATGCTATTACTTTGTTAGAAATAATAAATATAATTATTAAACCCTTTTAGCATACGAGTAAATATAAACACCCATTTTCAGTTTATGTTTTTTATTAATCCATTAATGAATTATGTGATGTATCTCATTAATAAGCTCAACTTTAAGTATTTATCTTTATTAATGAATATTTCTATTAATTCAATTGCGATATGTTATGGACGAATATTCACCAGAAAAAGTAGATTTAGCCGAATTGTCGTTTTTGTGCGAAGAGCTATTACAGCAAGCTTTAGACTCATTAGATAAAGGCAGCACGGTTTGGTACAACGATCTAAGTAGCACAAAAAGCGTTGACCTTAATGTCCTAATTGAACACATTATGGACTTTAGTTGGAAATTTAAGATTAAGTACCCAGATAAACATGTAATTAATACGCTTATAGAAGAGTACCTTGAAGAGACTTATCGTTTATTTGGTAATACATCAATTTCTTACTCAGATATCAATAATTGGAAAGAGTTAAATCAGTCACTTTTAACTCTCATTGCCCAAAACCCAAAAAGTTATATTAAGTAATTTTAATTATCTTTAGTTTTATTTTAATAATAGAGAAAAGACAACATGACTAAGACAGACTATCTAATGCGTTTAAGAAAATGTACTTCAATCGAAACATTAGAACGTGTAATTGAAAAAAACAAATATGAACTCTCTGATGATGAACTGGAACTGTTTTATTCAGCAGCAGACCACCGTTTAGCTGAACTCACAATGAATAAGCTATATGATAAAATCCCAGCATCTGTTTGGAAATTTGTAAGATAATCTAGTTCTATTTAATTGCCTTAGTTTTATTTTTGCTATTTTTATTTTTTATAGTAGTAGGGTTATTAGTTCTTAATTTAGATATCGTTTTATTCACGTTTTCTTATCAGTAGAATAATTACACACCATCATGCCGTTAACTTATTACGGCATGACCGCATTTCTTTGCCCAAATATTCCTGCCATTTATAAACACTACCGTAAATCTTCCAATAATAAAATGATACATAGAGAGCATACCGTTTTCTATTCAATAATATTGACTCTCAAATCCAAAGAGAATAGCACTCAAAAAACACATATAGAGAGTAAAAATTATAAGGAAAAATAAACCTAAGAAGATAAAAGTGATAAGAGATTCGAAATGCTGAGAAATTAAAAGTTATGAAGGGCTAAAAATTGGGTGGGGCCTTGCCAGCGACATCCCGGCACACGCGACACCTGCCATGGCTGCTTCCTTCCGGACCTGACCGAGTTAACAAGTTAGCGTTGCGGGAGAACCAACAAGACCCCATAGATTGTCTTATTGCTAAGACGTTACGCATTATGTTTTAAACTGATCCAAATAGCAAGGAAAGCGAGCCTAAGTGATTATTAATTACCCAAACCCGCACTCATTGATTATTCAATTGACTCTAAATCTTTTTTACCTGCCATAAATTTATCAAAAAGCACTCAAACAATAATCTCATCAACTCTGTTCATTTATGATTAGATTGCGACAAGATAAAAAGGGAGATTATTTTTTTATATTCTTAGGATTGTATATAATCAACTTTATAAAAAATAACCAGATCTAAAGATACAGGTACACTATGAGTCAAGCATTGAAAGATCTCATCAATTTGATGGCACTTGAAAAAATAGAAGAAGGTCTATTTAGAGGCCAAAGCGAAGATTTAGGATTACCGCAAGTTTTTGGTGGGCAAGTTGTAGGACAAGCACTATATGCAGCAAAACAGACAATAGCTGATAACCGCTATATCAACTCATTTCATAGCTACTTTTTACGTCCTGGTGATAGCCATAAGCCTATCGTTTATGATGTGGAATTTATTCGTGATGGTGGATCATTTAGTACTCGTAGAGTCAGTGCTATTCAGCATGGTAAACCTATTTTTTATATGACCGTTTCTTTTCAAGAATTTGAAGAAGGTTTTGAACATCAAGATGCAATGCCTGATGTTCCTTTTCCAAATGCGCTTATCTCACAAGATGAGATTTTAAAGAACTTAGCGCCTAAATTACCCGAACCGATTAAATCGTTAGCACTTAGAGAAACACCGTTTGAAGCACGCCCTGTGCAATATTTTAGCCCTTTTGGCTACGCTAAAGCACCTGCTGAACGCTATGTTTGGTATCGTAGTCGTGGTGAAATACCAGCCGATCCTTTCTTGCATCAATATTTACTCGGTTATGTTTCTGATTTTGACTTTTTACCAACCGCTCTCCAACCTTATGGTTTAGGTTTTATGGATACAAGTCTGCAGGTCGCCACGATTGACCATTCTATGTGGTTTCATCGCCCATTCCGTGTGGATGATTGGTTACTTTATGTGATTGAAAGCCCTTCGGCATCAGGTGGTAGAGGATTTGTTAGAGGTAAATTCTATAATACAAACGGTCAACTAGTAGCATCTTCTGTTCAAGAAGGGGTTATTCGTCAAAAACGCGCTAAACATTCAAAATAATACCTTGGTATATTCCCCCCTCAAACGAGGGGGAATAGACAATTATTGTTGATAAGCTCTTTCACCATGAGTGGTTAGATCTAACCCATCATGCTCTTCCTCTTCTGAAACTCGCAAGCCCACCAGCTTATCTGCAATTTTAAAACCGATATAAGCCACAACACCTGACCAAATCACCGTGATCACGACACTCATTAATTGAATTAAAACTTGTTTACTGAGTGTCATACCATCGCTATATCCCACGCCCCCTAAAAATGAAGCCGTAAATACCCCTGTTAATAAACACCCGGCAATACCACAAGTACCGTGAATACCGAAAACATCACAAACATCATCTGCCTTTAACCAGCGCTTTAGAACAACGACGCCCCAAAGCCCAATGATCCCTCCTATTACACCGATAAATAAAGCACCCATCACTCCAACCGTGCCAGCCGCAGGTGTAATCGCAACTAATCCTGCAATACAACCAGAACAACTACCTAACATAGAAGGTTTGCCTCTAGTGATCCATTCTGATGCCGTCCAAGAAAGTACAGCGCCTGCCGTTGCAATTACTGTATTTAGAAATGCTAAAGCCGCAATTGCATTTGCACTACCCGCAGAGCCTGCATTAAAACCAAACCAACCAATATAGAGCACCGCGGTACCGGTAAAGACCATTGGTAAATTATGAGGTTTAAGCGCTGTGTGCTGGCTATCACGTCGTTTACCAAGTAAGTAAGCACCAACAAGAGCCGCAATAGCCGCATTAATATGAACAACGGTTCCCCCTGCAAAATCTAATGCCCCATCATCGATTAACCAACCACCTTCTCCCCATACCATATGTGCAATAGGGATATAAGAAAATGTGAACCAAATAATCGTAAAAATGAGCAGTGCAGAAAAGCGAACACGCTCTCCTAATGCCCCAATAATTAATGCAACAGTGATAACAGCAAAAGATCCTTGAAAAGCAATATGCACATACTGATTAATTGAACCAGAAAGTGAATCTAGTGATACGTTATTCAAAAAAGTAAGTGACCACCCACCCCAAATTTTATTACCCGCGGTAAATGCCAAACTATAACCAAAGGTAACCCAAAGAATAACGACAACACTGAAGATCATCATCACTTGTGTAATCAAAGAAAGTACATTTTTCCCTCTCAATAACCCACCATAAAATAGAGCAATACCAGGCATCGTCATAAAAAAGACTAAAGCTGTACATATCAACATAAAACTATTATCCGCTTTATCAACAACCCCTGTTTCAGTCGCAAATGCAGATGAAGAAAAGTGTGTAAGCACTAACATTAATAGTAAAGAAAGTAAGCGTCTCATCGAATATCTCCTTTAAAGTGCTTCATCACCAGACTCGCCGGTACGAATACGGACTGCCTGTAATAATTCAAAAACAAAAATTTTTCCATCACCGACTTTCCCTGTATCAGTCGCTTGCATAATCACTTGCATAACTGGCTCTAGTTGCTCATCACAAATAGCAAGTTCTATTTTTACTTTGGGGAGAAAATTAACTTCGTATTCAGCCCCTCGATACAACTCCGCATGTCCTTTTTGTCGCCCATATCCCTTTACTTCACTGATTGTCATTCCCTTTATACCTAACTCAGAGAGCAACTCTCGTACTTCTTCTAATTTAAATGGCTTAATAATGGCGATGATATATTTCATATAAACCTCGTCGATATTTGAAAGAACAAACCCTACATAGAAAAGCAAAAGGCATGCCATTATTTAATTAATTGATATTTAAGAAAAAATAAACTTTTAAAATAATTTAAATGAAAAGAATCACCGAGTTGGTGCAAAAATACGATAGCTATTTTGATAAAAGCGAGATAATTGGGAAATCAAAAAGGGCACATACATTAAGATGATGTGCCCTCTAAAATTATATTTTTTTATTTAAGGTTATTATTCTACTTCAAGAGGAGTTTGTTCTTGTAAAGATTCTCTGACCTGCTGTAATTGATACATATTATAGTATCGCCCTTTTTGCGAGAGTAACTTAGCATGATCACCCTGCTCAACAATTGCACCACGATGAAGCACCACTATTTCATTGGCTTCAATAATAGTGGAAAGTCGATGAGCAATAACAATCAGTGTTGTTTTTTCCCTAACTACTTTTAACGCCTTCTGTATGGCTTGTTCTGTTCCAGAGTCAATATTTGCTGTTGCCTCGTCCAAAATAAGAATACGAGGAGGTATTAATAATACACGCGCCAATGCAAGCAACTGTTTTTGACCAGAGGATAAGCGACTACCTTGTTCACCAAGTTCTGTTTGCAACCCTTCAGGTAAAGCTTTAGCCCATTGATCAAGTTGAACTGTTTCTAATACATGCCATAAATGTGACTCCTCACATTCACGCCCTAACGTAATGTTGTCATACAGTGAACCCGATAATAAAACGGGATCTTGCTGCACCATCGCAATACCACTGCGCAATGCAGCATGAGAATACGCTTCTAATGGTTGCCTATCTAAAGAAATACTGCCTTTTTGCCAAGGATAATTACCCATTAATAAACTGGCTAAAGTACTCTTGCCACTTCCTGTGTGCCCAACGAATGCGACAAAATGGCGAGCAGGAATAGTTAAATTGATATCTTTTAATATCCATTGCTCATCACGATACGCAAACCAAAGAGAGCTGACATCGATATTACCTTGAGTGATAGAATGTGTTGATGAGCCGTAGTGCTGTAAAGGTGCATCCATCAGTTCAAAAACACGCTCACCCGAGACAACCGCCTGTTGTAGAATCGATTGCTGTGATGTCAATGTGATCAAGGGTTCATTTAATCGACCTAAATAACTGATAAATGCATAGATAACCCCAACACCAATAACAGCACTCCCCTGATACCCAAACAATATTAATAAACCGCACAGAACCAACGCAGAGAGCATACTTAATAAAGGACGTAATAACAGACCATCAAGTTTTAACGCTTTCATACGTGCTTGATAATGTTGCCAGCTGTCATCTGACATTCTTTCACCAAAACGAGCTTGTTGCCTAAATTGCTGAATAACTGACATACCATTAATCACTTCGTGGAAACCATCATTAATATTGGCAAGAAAATGACGCACATTACGTACAATAGGCGTGCTCAGTCGCTGATAAAGCATCATTACACCGATAACCGCAGGGAAGATTGTCATCGCAATTAATGCCATTTGCCAGTCTAATAAAAACATAGCTACTAACATTACAACCACTAAAGCAATCGCTCGGAATAATGTCGGCAACACATTCACGAACAAATCTTTAATCGTTTCGGTATCATTTGTTACACGAGAGATTAACTGCCCCACAGGCTGATTATCAAAAGCACTTAATGGCTGTTTTAGTGCCGCACTCATTACATCTGTACGTAATTGTTGTACAACCCCAACGGCAGCATGATTGAACACAATGGCTTGATAATAGTGAAGTGTGGCAGCAATCACCTGCAAAAGAATAAAAGCTAACGCTAGACCTAATGATGACATTAATTCCACATTATTCGTGGCCACTTTTGCATCAATAAAATAGCCTACAATTAATGGGCCTCCCACTTCTGCAACGGCAGCTACCCACAACATAATGACACCCCATGTCATAGGTTTGCGATAGGTTTTACCATAAGTCAAAAGACGCTTTAATGCAGGCAATAGCGCTTTAACGGATTTATTTTTATTCATCGTCATCCAGCGCGGCCTCTAATTGCTGATAATGGTACATATCTTGATACCAACCCGGTATTGAAATTAACTGCTGATGTGTACCTTGCTCTATAACCTCACCTTGTTTTAAAACTAAAATATTTGTCGCTCCAACCAATGAAGATAAACGATGAGCACTGATAATTAATGTTCTATCTTTTCGCCATTGCGACAAGTTTTGCAAGATTTGATATTCGGTTTGTCCATCAACAGCAGATAGTGCATCATCTAATAATAAAATTTCAGCATCCAATAATAGTGCTCGAGCAATAGAAATACGCTGTTTTTGTCCACCGGATAACATCACACCTTTTTCACCTACCTGTGTTTGATACCCTTCAGGTAAACGTAAAATATCTTCGTGAATATTTGCCAATTTCGCAACACACTCTATCTCTTCTTTTGTCGCATCAGGACGGCCTAAAGCAATATTTCCCGCAATGGTATCTGAAAATAGGAAGGGTGTTTGATTAACAACGGCCAATCGTGCCCGCCATTCATCAAGTTTCAATTGATAAATGGGTATAGATTGAAAACAAATTTCCCCTTCAGTCACATCGTAAAGTCGTTGAATGACGGTAAGTAATGTACTTTTTCCACTTCCCGTTATTCCACAAATCCCCAACATTTCACCCGGTGATAATGTGAAATGAATATTTTTCAGTGTTTCTGTTGACTGTTTAGGATATTGGAATCGTTTGATATCAACGGATAACACACCTCGACCTTGCTTTGGTGACAATTCGCCATCAACCATATCGATTTTTTCATTCAATAAACTATTAATTCGACTATAAGCAGCACTGCCTCGCTCAACAATATTGAACATCCATGCTAAAGCCAGCATTGGCCAGATCATTTGCCCCAAATACATCACAAAGCTGGTTAATTCACCCAATGTCATTTTGCCGTTAATAACAAAATAGCTACCGCCAGCAACTGCGAGTAAATTAGCAAACCCAATAGCCATAAAAATAGTAGGATCAAAGAGCGCATCAACTCTTGCAACACGCATATTTTGGCGTCCTGTTTCTTTTGCCACATCCTCAAAACGAGATGCATGCTGTTGCTCTAGCCCGAATGATTTGATCATACGAATACTACTCAAGCTTTCTTGAGCTTGATTATTAAGCGAAGAGAAAAGTGCTTGTGCGGTTTTAAAACGACTATGTAATTTATCGCCATATCGCTTAATCAAAATCGCCATGAGTGGCATCGGTAATAATGAAATCAGTGTTAGTTCCCAACTTAACTGAATACTCATCATGACGAGCACAGCAAGCCCCATAACCATAGAATCCACTAAGGTCAGTACACCTTCGCCCGCTGCAAAAACGACTTTATCTACATCATTGGTGGTACGTGCAATTAAATCGCCTGTACGATAGCGATGATAAAATGAGGAAGATTGTTGATTAAGTTGTTGATAAATTTGCATCCGCAGTTTTATTGCTAATTGATAAGATGCACCAAATAACCAAAGACGCCAAAAATAACGCAAAAGATAAACTGCGAGGGCAATTAATACCATCACACCAATCCAATTCATCACTTGGCTAAACGTCAGACTATGGTTATCAACACCATCAACAATAATCCCAACAATCTTTGGCGGGATCACCTGTAATACTGCGATAACCATCAATAAGAAAATGGCACCTAAATAGCGACGCCATTCACTGAGAAAATACCAACTGAGCTGTGAAAATAGAGCCACGCCTTAAATCCTAAGGTTATACAAAAAATAAAAGTGCCAGTTGGTAAAGATGAACCTTATTCAGGTATCGGCATTGCCGTTGTGTATTTAATTTTTTCCATTGCGAAGTTAGAAGTCACATCAATAAGACCCGGTACGCCATTTACCATACGCTTATAAAATAGGTCGTAACTTTTCATGTCAACTACTTCAACATGCATTAGATAATCACACTCACCCGCCATTCGATAGAATGTCAGTACTTCTGGCATTTGCTTAACAAATGAAACAAACTGTTCGTACCATTCGCTATTATGTTGCTGTGTTCTAATCATAACAATAACTGTTAGACCTAGCCCGATTTTTTCACTATCAAGCAGTGCAACGCGTTTACGAATATACCCTTCATCCTCTAGTCTTTTCAATCGTTTCCAGCAAGGCGTTGAGGTTAGGTTAACAGCCTCAGCCAAAGTATTCAGTGAGAGGCTTGAGTCTTCCTGTAACAGCGCTAATAGTTTACGGTCAATCTTATCTAACATAGATACTCCTTCAAAATATGCCCCTACAAAAAATAATGATAACCTGCCCCTTATTATAAGAGTAATCATCTAATGATAAATCGGTAACAAATTGCCATAATATCTGTACTTTTATGCGTACTAATCCTTATAAAAATTCAATATTCAGGAGTATTCTGATGAAAAAAACGGTCGTTGTCTTTAGTGGTGGACAAGATTCGACAACCTGCCTTATTCAAGCCTTGGAAAAGTACGATGAAGTACATTGCATTACGTTTAATTATGGGCAACGCCATAAAGAAGAAATTGAGGTAGCACAAAAAGTAAGTCAATTACTGGGGGCAGCTGCGCATAAAGTTTTAGATGTAAGTTTACTCAATGAACTCGCTATTAGTAGCCTAACTCGCGACAATATTCCTGTTCCTGATTTCAAAGAAAGTGAAGAAAGTGATATTCCTAGTACCTTTGTACCGGGTAGAAATATTCTTTTCCTTACTTTAGCAGCAATTTATGCTTATCAAATTGGCGCTGAGAGTGTCATAACAGGTGTTTGTGAAACAGATTTCTCGGGCTACCCTGATTGTCGTGATGAATTTGTAAAAGCACTGAATCATGCTGTCAACTTAGGTATTGCTCGTGATATTAAATTTATCACACCATTAATGTGGCTAGATAAAGCTGAAACGTGGGCGCTTGCTGATTACTATAAAAAGTTAGATTTCGTTCGTAATGAAACATTAACTTGTTATAACGGTATTCAAGGTGATGGCTGTGGTGAATGTGCGGCTTGTCATTTAAGACAACGCGGACTAAACACTTACTTAGCTGATAAAACACTTATTATGCAAACAATGAAACAGAAAGTGGGTCTTAAATAATTATCGTAATGACCTTACTTAATTATCTTACTTATTATCACTGCTACCCGCTATTCTACTCACTTATGCAGTGATAATTCATCAAACATTATCACTGCATTAAATCATCTTAGATTAGCCTAGGCATATTTAGTGATAAATTTTTAATACTCTCTATGTATTAGGATGATTGACGTACATATTCAAGCTTCTCTCTTAACTGTTCTGTTAATGTCAGCGCTTTTTTTGTATTGATATCAACAAGAACAAAAGTAATTAATGCATCAGAAATAAGTGCGCCATCTTTTTTTCTCACAATCTTTTGAGAAAGCACACCACTTTTAACTCCCACTTCAGCAATATTACAATCAATAAGTAACTCATCACCTAAACTTGCAGGTAAGCGGTAATTAATATTGATATTAGCAACCACTAATGCCAAACCATTGCGCTTAAACCAATCAAAATCTAAATGTTGTTCGATCCAATCCCATCGGGCTTGCTCTAAAAACTCAAGATAACGTGCATTATTCACATGTTCAAAAACATCTAAATGAAAGCCATAAACTTTAATTAATGTGCTCATATCAATTTATTACCTCTTGATTATTCTAATAAAGCTTTTATAGATTTTTTGCGATACCTTAAATATAGCCAAGAAAATAAATTTAGTAATTGCCTGATATAGGTTTACTCATTTTCTTTCGACAGAAAAACACTAAGAAAACGTGTTTCTCTTATCAAAACAGAGCTCAAAGAGAAACACGGAGTTTTTAATCAATATTCACGTTTCTTCTATTACTTATACTCAATAGCGTATAAGAACAAATACCTTAATTAATAACAATAAAATCACGATTTTGATCAACTAACTTCATACCAATTCCGAAAACTTTTTCAAGTTCATCGATAGTGGTAAAGCGCCCTAACTGTTCGCGGTAATCAATAATCGCTTGCGCTTTCGCTTTTCCGATCCCTTTTAACCCCATTAATTCATCTACTGTTGCCGTGTTTAAATTAACTTTACCTTCTGTACTGGCTTTGTTTTCTTTAGTATCACGAGCAACAGATGAGTGAGTTTCAATAGAAACCGTTGGTGTTGAAGTGGATGTTTCTTCTGCATAAGAGAGAGGAGAAAGACCTAATCCCAAAGCTAGGCAGATAGAGGCCATAAAACCTGACAACATTTTTTTATCCATTTTCATAGTCATAATTTCCTTTTATTCAATAATTTTAAATTTAATCGCAAACAGAGGATTCTGAATGCAAGAAAAGAATGACAACATATTGATAAATAGACAATTATCTAAAAACAAAACTACGAGAGAGTAGGAAAAATAAAAATGAATAAAAGCAGCATTACAAAAGATTTTAGAACTTGCTCTCAAGTATGAATTTTTCGAGAGACGAGATTATTTAATCTAGCAAAATGAGTCGGCATAAAAAAACCCAGCTTTATGCTGGGTTTTCACTGTAATAATTAAAATTCGATTATTGATAATCTTTATCAAAAATTTCAATTTTAGCGTTATCTTTTAGGTCACGTAACATGAGTTGTAACGCTTCTTCGCCCATCTGAGCACGATAGAGGTTAGTCATAAACTCAAGTTGTTCAGATGTTGGTTTACCATCTGTTACGCTATCTAATTGAATAAGGACGACTTTAGTACCAGGTACATTAGTCATACCATACTCTTTTTTACCTTCAGCAGGTTTTGGCATAGAGAAAATAGCCGTTTGTACTACATCTGTTGCAGATGAGTGAACAATGCTTTCTTCACTACCAAACGAAACATTAGCAGCTTTCAGTGCTTCTTCACCTTTACCTTCTTTCAATGCTGCTAAAAGTTTTTGGGCTTCTGCATTCATTGCTTGTGATGCTTTTTGCTGTTTAACCAGCATAACGACCTGATCACGCACTTTGTCTAATGGTTGGCTTGCTGAAGGCTTATAACCTTCTACACGCACGATAAATGCACTGTCATTACCTAATGTCACCATGTCTGAATTCATGCCAGTTGGGCCATTTTCATCCACTAATGAACCCCCAAAAATTAACTGGGTGAGTTTTTCATTATTTAATGGTGCTGGAACCGTATTTTCATCAAACCAATCTGTATTAACCACTGTCACGTTGCCCGCTTTAGCAGCAGGAGCTAATGTGTCGTTATCATTAGATGCAGCTTGGCTCACTTTTTGTTGTAATGCGAAGAAATCATCAATTGCTTTGTTTTCACGCATTTTTGCCAATAAATCTGTTTTCACATCATCAAATGGTTTTACAACAGAGGGTTTGACATCATCAAGGCGGAAAATTGCGTAGCCATTGCTGATTTTAACAGGTTCAGAAATTTGACCTTTTTCTGTCAAACTTGCATTAGCCAGCTCGGGTAACTCTTGTCCGATAGTTATCCAACCTAAAGAACCATTTTGTTTTTTAGAGAAACTATCAATAGATTTTTCTTTCACTAATGAAACAAAATCAGCGCCTTTTTTCAGCTCGTCTTCTGCTGCTTTAGCCGAAGCTTCATCAGCTAATACTAAGATGCTGTACTGTTTCTGTCCTGCAGCCGTGAACTCATCAATATGACCATCGTAGTAAGCCTTCGCTTCTTCATCAGTAATATTGATATTATTAAAATCTTTTTGAGCATTTAATTGGATATAGCTAACTTTAAATTGCTCTGGCGCGATGAACATTTGGTTATTTTGCTCATAGAACGCTTTCACTTCTTCATCAGATGCCGTTTCTTTTTCGAGGAATGGCTGAATGTCTAATGATGCTAAACGTACATTACGGCTTTGTAGCATTAATCCAGCAAACTCTTTAACTTCACTATCTAAAGCAAAATCGGTACCTTGAATAGAAAATCTTAATTGCTGGTTAATTAGATTTTGACGAATACCTTCTGCGAAGGCATCCGCATCGATATTATTGCCTTTCAATAAATCGACATATTTCTTATTGTCAAATTTGCCGTCAGTTTGAAAGTAAGGAAGTGCGAAAATAGCGTCTCTAATTTGCTGATCACCAGCTGAGATACCCAGCTTTTGTGCAAATTGATCAAGTAATGCTTGGTTGATTAATAAATCAAGCGCTTGTTGGCGAATGAGCTTCTGGCCTTCTTCTGAGGAAGCAAGAGCAGCAAAATTTTCACCCATATCTTGTTGTAATTGAGCACGACGTTGCTGGTAAGCTTGCTCTAATTGAGCACGGCTAATTTTATATCCGTTAACTTCAGCTGCATCATTAACGCCTGAACTAAAGAGATATCCGCCCACACCAGTTAGGACGAAGGAGAGGATAATCACAGCTAATAATATTTTTATAAATGGATTATTAGCAGTGGAACGAATGTTGTCCATCATAACGAGACGAGGCTCCGTTTGGTGAAATAAAAATTATTTTTATGGGTGTTACACGACTATTTTGAGCACAGCGAAAAGATAATATGCTCATGCTGGCTTAATATCAAAATGTCGCGACACGCGACAATCATTAAAAACAGCCAGTCCCGTATTAATGCACAGTCCTAACACGCACTTTCTATAACTAAGAGAAAACTAAACAGCATTATTTGATTCATTGATTAATGGCAGTTAACTCATCACTGAATCATTCATTGTTGTCTATTTCAGTTATAGAACAACGGGTCATTCTATCAAATGACCACTTCAGTTTCACGTTTTATCGCCAGAGAATACAAGGTTTAATCGTGATTTGTAATCTAAAAAAGAAAAGCGCATCTCAAAAAGATGCGCTTCATTTTTTAATTGAGTTGTTTTCTGTTTACCCATAACGTTAAGCTAATAACAAATTGGCAGAAAATAAGTTCAACTATTATTGATTAACTGCGTCTTTTAAGCCTTTACCTGCACGAAATGCAGGAACTTTTGCAGCTTCAATTTGGATCTCTTTACCTGTTTGTGGGTTACGGCCTGTACGAGCAGCACGATCACGTACAGTGAAAGTACCGAAACCTACTAATGCTACATCATCACCTTTTTGTAAAGATTCAGTGATAGAAGCAACCAGAGCATCTACAACACGACCTGCTGCCGCTTTTGAGATATCTGCATTTGCAGCAATTTTGTCGATCAGTTGAGTTTTATTCACGCTTTCATCCCCATAATTTTATGCGTTATTTTTCACCATTAATGGCAAATTTTGCAAACGTCGTTATATCAAGCCTTTTTAGATATAGCAAGACCGATAAAACAGCATTTTTAATTAAAATCGCCATTAAATTAGCGACACAAAAAAAGGCTGGCAAGCTTTTATTACTTATCCAGCCTTTTTTTTAGCTATAATTTATGACTAACATCACTCTTTAGTGTGATTTATCAGTAATAACTTCCATGCCAAACGGCGAGTTTTGCAGGGCTAGCGATAAAACTTCCTCTATTGTTTTCACTGGGTGAATATCCAGATCAGCAACAATATTTTCAGGAATTTCTTCTAAATCACGTTTATTTTCATCAGGGATAAGAACTGTCTTAATTCCACCACGATGTGCAGCAAGTAACTTTTCTTTCAGTCCGCCAATTGGCAACACTTGCCCGCGTAACGTAATTTCACCCGTCATTGCAACATCAGAACGTACAGGGTTACCTGTTAGGCTTGATACCAATGCAGTACACATTGCGATACCTGCACTTGGACCATCTTTTGGTGTTGCGCCTTCAGGAACGTGTACGTGCATATCACGTTTTTCATAGAAATCGCCATTAATGCCCAGTTTATCAGCACGAGCACGAACTACCGTCATTGCCGCTTGGATAGACTCTTGCATCACTTCACCTAAAGAGCCGGTAAATGTTAGCTTACCCTTACCTGGTACACTTGCTGTTTCAATAGTCAGTAGATCACCACCCACTTCTGTCCATGCAAGTCCTGTTACCATACCTACTCGGTTTTCTGTATCAGCACGACCGTAGTCAACTTTACGAACACCTAAGTAGTCTTTGAGATTATCTTCGTTAATCTCAATATGCTTGATTGTGCTATCCATTAGCAGCTGTTTCACGGCTTTACGGCATAATTTAGAAATTTCACGTTCTAAACTACGTACACCTGCTTCACGCGTGTAATAACGAATAATGCCCATAATCGCGCTGTCATGGATTGTCAGCTCGCTTGGTTTTAACGCATTACGCTCAATCTGTTTTGGTAACAAATGTTGCTTAGCAATATTGAGTTTTTCGTCTTCGGTATAACCTGATAAACGAATAACTTCCATACGATCTAACAACGGTGCAGGTATATTCATGGAGTTAGATGTCGCCACAAACATAACATCAGACAGATCGTAATCAACTTCCAGATAATGATCATTAAATGCGATGTTTTGTTCTGGATCTAACACTTCTAACAGAGCAGAAGCTGGATCGCCTCGCATATCCGATGACATCTTATCAATTTCATCTAACAGGAAAAGTGGGTTTTTGACGCCAACTTTCGCCATTTTCTGAATCAATTTACCTGGCATAGAACCGATGTAAGTACGACGGTGACCACGGATTTCAGCTTCATCACGTACACCACCTAACGCCATACGAACATACTTACGGCCTGTTGCTTTAGCAATAGATTGACCCAGTGAGGTTTTACCTACTCCCGGAGGCCCTACCAAGCACAGGATTGGCCCTTTAATTTTGCTAACACGAGACTGAACCGCGAGGTATTCAAGGATACGCTCTTTAACACGTTCTAAACCGTAATGGTCAGTATCAAGAACTTCTTGTGCTTTCACTAAGTCTTTTTTAACTTTGCTACGGCTATTCCAAGGAACTTGAACCATCCAATCAATATAACTACGTACAACCGTGGCTTCTGCTGACATTGGCGACATCATTTTTAATTTCTGAAGTTCCGCTTCTGTCTTCTCTTTTGCCTCTTTTGGCATTTTAGCCGCATCGATTTTACGTTTCAGCGATTCCATTTCATCAGGTGCATCATCCATCTCACCTAATTCTTTTTGAATAGCTTTCATTTGTTCATTGAGATAATACTCTCGCTGACTCTTTTCCATCTGCTTTTTAACACGGTTACGAATCCGTTTTTCAACTTGTAGCAGATCGATTTCTGATTCCATCATCGCCATTAAATATTCAAGGCGTTCTGTCACATCAGACATTTCAAGCACAGCTTGCTTATCTTTTAATTTCAGCGGCATATGTGAAGCAATGGTGTCTGCTAATTTCGCTGATTCTTCGATAGCATGTAACGAGGTTAATACCTCTGGCGGAATTTTTTTATTCAGCTTGATATAACCTTCAAACTGATTAATCGTTGTACGATTTAAGACTTCTTGTTCACGCTCATCAACGGCTGGCGTTTCAAGGTATTCAGCTTTCGCCTGAAAGTATTCACCATTATCAGATAACGTCGTAATTTTGGCACGACGAATACCTTCAACAAGTACTTTTACTGTTCCATCAGGTAGTTTTAGCATCTGTAAAACAGACGCAACTGTACCAACAGAAAAAAGATCATTAACACCTGGTTCGTCAGTAGATGCATCTTTCTGCGCAACCAGCATAATTTGTTTGTTGTCGTTCATCGCGGCTTCTAAGCAATGAATAGATTTTTCACGACCAACGAACAACGGGATCACCATATGCGGATATACAACGACATCACGTAATGGCAATACAGGTATTTCAATACGTTCTGGACGCTCAGGATTCATAGAGCTCTCTCTTCGTTTTTAGCTTAACGCTTTTACAGGTAATTTTATTCGCATGTCACCAAATAAAATTAATTCCACGGATTGTCAAAATATATAAGGGCACTTTTCTGACATTCAATAGCATTACGCATTAAAAAAACAAAATGAGGGAAAATTCCCTCATTTTTATTGCGTTGGCACGCCTTATCTTAAATTTCCCTCTTATTTTTGAGAGAAAACGAGATAATGTCAGACAAAAGACACTGCCAAATTACGATGCATTATTCACCTGAAGCCTGATTTTCTGGCTGGCTATAAATAACCAGTGGCTCAGATTTTCCATTAATAACGCCTTCATCAATGACCACTTTTTCTGCATTTTCAAATGAAGGAAGGTCATACATCGTATCAAGTAATGCAGCTTCAACAATCGAACGTAAACCACGAGCACCCGTTTTACGTACCATGGCTTTTTTCGCGATTGCCGTCAGCGCTTCCTTACGGAATTCTAAATCCACACCTTCTAATTTAAATAATGCCTGATATTGCTTAGTCAATGCATTCTTAGGTTCTTGTAAGATTTGGATTAACGCTTCTTCGTTTAATTCGCCTAGCGTTGCAACAACAGGTAAACGACCAATAAATTCAGGGATAAGACCAAATTTAATCAGATCTTCTGGCTCAACTTGGGCTAATAATTCACCTTCGCTAGCTTTCTCTTTTTGGCTTTTAACTTCTGCACCAAAACCGATACCTGAGTGTGTATTTAAACGCTGTGCAACGACTTTATCGAGTCCTGCAAATGCACCACCACAAATAAAGAGGATCTTAGAAGTATCAACTTGTAAAAACTCTTGTTGTGGATGCTTACGTCCGCCTTGAGGAGGAACAGAGGCTACAGTGCCTTCAACTAATTTCAATAATGCTTGCTGTACACCTTCACCAGACACATCACGGGTGATTGATGGGTTTTCAGATTTACGCGTGATTTTGTCAATTTCATCAATATACACAATACCACGTTGTGCTTTTTGCACATCGTAATCGCATTTTTGTAGCAGTTTTTGAATGATGTTTTCAACATCTTCACCCACATACCCCGCTTCTGTCAGGGTTGTAGCATCTGCCATAGTAAAAGGAACATCAAGGTAGCGTGCTAATGTTTCTGCTAGTAACGTTTTACCGCTACCAGTGGGACCAATCAGCAAAATATTACTTTTCCCTAACTCAACACCATCGGCTTTATCGCCATTACGCAGACGTTTATAGTGGTTATAAACGGCAACAGCCAAAACTTTTTTAGCCAATTCCTGACCGATAACATAGTCATCAAGGTGCTTACGGATTTCATGCGGCGTTGGCAATTCACTGCGTTCATGATGAGGTGCCAGTTCTTTTATTTCCTCACGAATGATATCAACACAAAGATCGACACATTCATCACAGATATAAACCGACGGACCAGCGATCAATTTTTTTACTTCATGCTGGCTTTTACCGCAGAAAGAGCAATACAGAAGCTTCCCTGAGCTATCTTTGCGCTTATCTGTCATCAGTCAACCTCACTTAGTTATTCTTCTTATCATTTATAAGAAGAAAGTCTTTTTTACATAAATATTGATAGCCGTTTCCTTTGCGTGCGTTATTGACTAACAAAAGAAACGTATTAATTCAGTTGCTATTACAACGTGTAATAATTAGCTACGTTGAGTATAGACTTTATCCACTAATCCATATTCTAACGCTTCGTTAGCGGATAAGAAACGATCACGCTCAGTGTCTCTTTCTATTTCTTCAATAGATTTACCTGTATGTTGAGCCATTAGCTCATTCATACGAGATTTTACTTTCAAAATTTCTTGAGCATGAATTTGAATATCTGTTGCTTGACCTTGGTAACCACCTAATGGTTGGTGGATCATCACACGAGAGTTAGGTAAGCAAATACGTTTACCTTTCGCACCAGCAGATAATAAGAAGGCACCCATTGAACATGCCTGTCCCATACAAATTGTACTAACATCTGCTTTGATATACTGCATGGTGTCATAAATAGACATACCCGCAGTAATTACACCACCCGGTGAGTTAATATACAGGTTGATGTCTTTCTCTGGATTTTCAGCTTCTAAAAATAGCATTTGAGCAACGATAAGATTAGCCATGTGATCTTCAACTTGGCCAGTCAGGAAAATAATTCGTTCTTTTAATAAACGTGAGTAAATGTCGTAAGAACGCTCTCCTCGCGAAGTTTGCTCTATAACCATCGGCACCAGAGCCATATTAGGTGCGAATTGTTCCTGTGTGTCGTTAAATGACATGTCTGTCTCCTATTGCATTCTTATTGGTGCCAATGACAACAATTTTACTTGAGATAATTGATCATGACCATTTCTAATGATCTAATCTCTCACAAGACATTCAAGGCGCCTCGCGAGGAGTGATAAAGAGAATATAGAATTATCTGGAGATAATCGCTCAAATTTCAAGGCAAATTTGATAAATTTATATAAACTGAAAAAAACCCGTGGTAAAAACCACGGGTTTTTGCTTAAAACCAATATTCGCGGTTAAGAATTAACCCATTTGAACTTCGTTCATTAGTTCAGTGAAGTTAGTTTCTTTTTCAGTTACTTTAGCATTTGCTAAGATTTTTTCTACCGCTTGCTCTTCTAACGCAAGATTACGGATGTTGTTCATCAGTTGTTCGTTCTTATTGTAGAACTCAACAACTTCTGATGGATCTTCGTAAGCTGAAGCCATTTCATCGATCAGTGCATTCACACGATCGTCTTCTGCTTTCAGTTCATTACTATTGATCACTTCACCTAACAGTAATCCAACGATTACACGACGTTTAGCTTGTTCTTCGAACAGTTCACGTGGTAATTGCAGAGCTTGTTTCTCATCGCCACCAAAACGTTGAGCTGCTTGACGTTGCAGAACTTCAATTTCGCTGTCAACAGCAGCTGCGGGTACGTCAACTTCGTTTGCTTTAACTAAGCCATCAATAACTTGTGATTTAACACGAGTACGGATTGCATTTTTCAGTTCACGTTCCATGTTTTTACGTACTTCAGCACGTAAACCATCAACAGAACCATCAGCAATACCAAAACGTTTGATGAACTCTTCAGTTAATTCAGGCAGTTCACGCTCTTCAACTTTTTTCAGGTTGATAGCGAATTGTGCTTTTTTACCTTTCAGGTTTTCAGCGTGGTAATCTTCTGGGAAAGTCACATCAATTGTGAATTCTTCTCCAGCTTTATGACCGATAACGCCTTCTTCGAAACCTGGGATCATACGACCTTGACCCATTGCCAGTACGAAATCTTCAGCTTTTCCGCCTTCAAATTCTTCACCGTCAATAGAACCGTTGAAATCAACAGTTACGCGATCTTCTGCTGCGACTGCGCCGTCTTTGTCTTTCCACTCTGCTTGTTGCTTACGCAGTGTTTCTAACATGTTATCGACATCTTCGTCTTTAACAGTGACAACAGGTTTTACAACTTCAATGCTTTCCAGATCTTTCAGTTCGATTTCTGGGAAAACTTCGAATTCTACAGAGTAAACAAAGTCTTCACCTTCTTTGTATTGCTCTGGTTTGTAGTCAGGCGCACCAACTGGGTTTACTTTGTTTTCGATGATAGCGTTAATGAAATTACGCTGCATCATGTCACCCAGAACATCATTCAGTACTGACATACCGTAACGCTGTTTAACCATTGACATTGGAACGTGACCTTTACGGAAACCATCAATGCGAACAGTTTTAGCAGCTTTTTTCAGTTCACTGTCTACAGCAGTTTGGATATCAGCGGCTGGTACGGTGATTGTGACACGACGCCCTAGGCCTTGAGTCGTTTCAACAGAAACTTGCATCTTGTTACCTCAAAATAAGTTTTAGTGCTCGGTCTACTTTAAAGGAAACTAACATGATATTGACATGATTAGATTTATTTTCCTTTCAGAACCGGGGCCGCCACATTTAAAAAAACGAGGATCCCTGATATCAGAAGCATCCCGAAACCTTACTGAAAATTAGACGCGACATTATAACGATCTAGAGGGGTTGAGTCGAGAAAGAGCCGTTTTATTCCTCAATTTTTTCATAAAATCGAGCAACTCCCCCTTTTTTTTCGCTATAAAGAACAAAAAACACGCATCTTAGGATCTATTTACTCACGATTAACGATAAGGTTGCTAATCTTCTTGGCTTCCGCCACGGCACCCAGGAGAGCGTAATGCTTTATCCTGCTGTTCATTCCATTCACTTAACGTAAATGTGTGTAATGCTAATGCATGAACACCATTTTCCATTTCATGAGCTAATGTTTGGTACACGTCACGATGGCGCGAAACACTGCGTTTCTCATTAAAACCATCACTAACGATAATGACTTTGAAGTGGCTTTCAGAGCCTTCCGGTACATTATGGCGATGGCTTTCGTTTATTACTTGTAAAAAATGCGGTAAAAAGCGTGAAATCAGCTTATTCTCAATATCATCACGGATCATCTCTGCCCCTAATCCTCTAGCCTTTATACCATGGCGAATAAAAAATAAGTCCACCAGATTACCTTGATTGAGTCTTTATCAATACAAAATGATGGGCTTATTCTTTTTAATTTTACTGATGATAATCGCTTATTTTTCATCTTGAGTAAAACCATTGACCAAATATTGTCAAATACACAAGTAAAAATGAGAGTAATTTGAAATAAAATCAATTGATAAAATCAGATAATTTCGTTCGTTAAGGGGATATTAGCAGCCCATCAGCAGTGGTATGATAGGCTAAAGTTTAAAGCCTATTCTACTTATTAACACAACAGACTTATTTAACCGAGATTACCTCATGATTAAAAATTTACTCTGTGCTGTTTTTGCATTAACACTACTTTCAGGTTGTGCAACCCCTAGTAACAAATTATCTATTGAGCCAGTGATGTCAGTTCCTGCGGCCGACCCAACAATGCGCCCTATTTCACTGAATATTTCAAGTCAAGACAAACGCGCATCAAAGAGCTTAGCGGAAATCAACCGCAACGGTAAATTAGAAGTCCTAGTTCCAACTCGTGACATTGCATTTTTAATGCAAGAAGTTCTACAAAAACAAATGACAGCTCGTGGTTTTATGGTGGGTTCTCCGGCTTCTGCTGATGTCATTATTGTTATCAATAAACTCAATGCAGATGTTGGCGAAGGTAGTGTTCGCCATAATATCAGTGCAAAAGCGGATATTTCAGTTATCGTCACCCTACCAAATGGCAGCTCTAATACCAAAACATTCCGTACTAGCTACAATGTCCAAGGCCCATTTGGTGCAACTAATGAGAAAATTGCCGCCGCAATTAACAATGTCTTAAGTGAACTCGTTAGCGATATGGCAAAAGACGCCTCAGTCAGTCAATTTATCAAATCTAACGCACGTTAATTTTATTAGAATAAACGACCTGTTATCTCAAACAGGTCGTTGAAAGGAATTTTTGCATGGTTCAGCCTGCCTTCAAACAAACCACTTGGTATAAATCATTTATTCTTCTATTACTTGGCTTTACTTCAGGATTACCTCTAGCGTTAACAGCAGGCACACTACAAGCCTGGATGACAGTAGAAGATATTGATTTAAAAACCATTGGTTTTTTCTCACTGGTGGGACAAGCCTATGTTTTTAAATTCCTCTGGTCACCCTTTATGGATCGCTATACCCCCTCTTTTCTTGGCCGACGCCGAGGATGGATGTTACTCACTCAAATAGGGTTAGTACTTGGTATTGCAGGAATGGGATTTTTAAATCCTAATGATCATTTATGGTGGCTTGCTTCTTTAGCTGTCATTGTTGCTTTTTGTTCCGCTTCACAAGATATTGTTTTTGACGCCTATAAAACAGATATATTAAAAGCAGATGAGCGTGGTACAGGTGCTGCAGTTTCTGTCTTAGGTTATCGCATAGCCATGCTTGTTTCTGGAGGAATGGCGCTTTGGTTAGCTGATAAATATATTGGTTGGCAAAACATGTACTGGTTAATGGCCGCCTTAATGGGAGTTGGTATTATTGCCACGTTACTTGCCCAAGAGCCAGAAACCACTGTAAAGCCACCCCGTACACTCTATGAAGCCGTTATTGAACCTTTATATGAATTCTTCTCTCGTAATAATGCTTGGCTAATTTTACTGCTTATTGTGCTGTATAAAATGGGGGATGCCTTTGCCCTAAGTTTAAGTACCACTTTTCTTATTCGCGGTGCAGGATTCGATGCAGGTGAAGTAGGATTAGTGAATAAAACACTTGGGCTTGCAGCCACTATTATTGGGGCATTGCTAGGTGGTTTATTAATGCGCCGTTGGAGTTTATTTAAAGCACTGATGATTTTTGGTATTTTGCAAGGTGGTTCAAATATCGGTTATTGGTATTTAGCTATTTCTGAGCAAAGTATTTATAGCATGGGTGCGGTAGTTGCATTTGAAAATATCTGTGGAGGAATGGGAACCGCCGCATTCGTCGCCCTCTTAATGACACTTTGTCATCTCTCCTTTTCAGCAACACAATTTGCGTTGCTCTCTGCTCTCTCTGCAATTGGTCGTGTTTATGTTGGCCCAGTTGCAGGTTGGTATGTTGAAAGTCATGGTTGGGAAGCATTTTATCTTTTTTCTATCGTTGCTTCTGTACCCGGTCTTATTTTGCTGTTTGTTTCGAAGAACACACTGATTTATACGCAAAAAACGGGGGAATTCCTTAGAAGAACCTTGTTTATTAAACAGTACCGTTTTGCTATTTATGGTTTGATGCTAACGACTCTTTTCTTTATTTGTAGTTTAATTCTTGTTGTTACAAATTCACTACCAACATTAGAAATGTTCCAATCTGTCGATTTTATTCAATCAATAGATACTGATAGATTAAGCTCTTGGGCTTCAACACTCTTTTTATATGGTGTTATCGTTGGTGCGGTAAGCCTTGTCTTTGGCACAATCCTAGATTATTTAGCCCTTAAGAAAACAACACATTAGTTTTATTATTTTCTCAAGATATGAACCATAAAAAAGGACAGTTTAAACTGTCCTTTTTGTATTCTTATGTTATGGGTAAAAAAATTTATCTAAATAATCTTACTTTTACTGTTTTACCCTTAATTTTACCTTGTTGCAGCTGTTTCCAGACTTGTTTTGCAATAGATTGTTTCACAGCGACATAAGCATGTGTTGGATTAATCATAATTTTACCAATATCGGCACCATTGAAACCCATATCCCCCGTTAATGCCCCTAAAATATCACCAGGGCGCATCTTGGCTTTTTTACCACCATCAATACATAATGTAGCCATTGTTGCTTCAAGAGGCGTAATTTGTAGCCCAGTAGGTACTGGTAACCAATTTATCTTCATGTGAAGCATCTCTTCTAAAGCGTTAGCACGCTGAATTTCTTCTGGTGCGCAAAAGCTAATAGCCAATCCACTTTCCCCCGCTCTGGCTGTACGGCCAATTCGGTGAACATGCACCTCTGGATCCCATGATAATTCGTAGTTAATTACCATTTCTAACGCTTTAATATCAAGTCCACGAGCCGCTACATCTGTTGCGACTAATACACGACAACTTCCATTAGCAAAGCGAATAAGCGTTTGGTCACGCTCTCTTTGTTCCATATCACCATGTAAAGCCAGCACACTTTGGTTGCTTTCTGTCAGTGTTTCATACACATCTTGGCAATCGCGTTTTGTGTTACAAAACACGACACAAGAAGCTGGTTGCTCACGGCTTAAAAGTTTTTGTAGCAATCCTATTTTTCCATGACGAGATATTTCATAAAACTGCTGTTCAACAGCGGGAAGCTCATCAACAGAATTGATTTCAATAGTGACTGGGTTTTGCTGGATCTTACGACTAATTGTTGCGATCTCATTTGGCCAAGTTGCAGAAAACAGCAACGTTTGACGTGCCGTTGGCATACGAGAAATAATATCATTGATATCATCAAAAAATCCCATATCCAACATTCTGTCTGCTTCATCCAACACTAATGTTTTCACATCATCTAGGGTGACAGTCTCTTTTTTTAGGTGATCAAGCAATCTGCCCGGTGTTGCAACAATAATATGTGCAGCATGTATTAATGAATCACGCTGAATACTAAATGGAACACCCCCACACAGCGTTAATACTTTAATATTTGGAAGATAACGAGCAAGACGACGTAATTCATTTGCAACTTGATCAGCAAGTTCTCGCGTTGGACATAAAATAAGTGATTGGGTATTAAACTGTTTTGCATCAATATGTTGCAAAAGCCCCAAACCAAAAGCCGCAGTTTTACCGCTACCTGTTTTTGCCTGAGCGCGAACGTCTTTTCCTTCAAGAATAGCGGGCAAAGCAGCTTCTTGAACTGGCGTCATAGAGAGATAACCCAATTCATTAAGGTTAGCGAGTTGTTCAGCAGGAAGTGCGTTAAGTTCAGCAAATGAGGTCACAATAAAAATTCCAAGTAAGATAAAAACGAATATTGGCTAATGATACTATCCCTTGATCCCTGTGTCGTGAGGTATTTTTACGCGATTGATACCACATATTTTTCTTTCTTCTCCCACTTCCTTTTTTTCTTTGCCCAAAAAGCAGTTATTAAGCGCTTAATCCATTCAAAATAGCTCAAATAATAAAAATAAACTAAACAATGCTAAAATTCTCATTTTTAATTATCAATTTAATATTCTAGAAATAGACCTTATTTTCAATATCATAATCTGCAAATTGAAATTTTATAGGTTATAGTTTCAAAGCATATAAAAATATAAATTCACCGCAAAATTATTTCATTAAAATCAATTGAGATTAGTCATGATAAAAAAAACATTTTTATTAACCATCGCAAGTACACTTTCTTTATCAGCTCAAGCTAGCTATTTAGGTGGCTTCGCTGATATCAGCATCAATTATCTTGATTGGACGACTCACACAACACACAAAACAGGGCAATCTTCTCATAAAGATGATTTTGCCTATTTAGAACTTGAAGGTGGTGCCAATTTTTCATGGGGTGAATTTTACGGTTTTTTTGATTTGGAAAATCCATTTAATCCTCGAAAAACAGAGCCCGGTGATAATCAACGTTATACCGTTAAAGCAACAAGTCGCATTTACTTAGGCGAAAGTGATTTTAATTTATACGGGCATATTTACGGTACATGGTCACTCCCAGGTAAAGAAAACAATGGCAACTTCCATGAAGTTAATACACTTTATGGCTTAGGCTATAACACACAAATAGATAATTTATGGTTTAAACCATTTGTTGCACTTCATTATGTCGATCAAACCTACTATTCAGGAAATAATGGCTACGTCGTTGGCTGGGTTACTGGATATGATTTTTCGATTAGCGATCAAAAATTTAGCATTAGCAATTGGCATGAAATGGAATTTAACCGTCATCAGCGTTATGGCAATGGTGGGAAAAATGGATTTAATGGCGCTTTAGCTTTTTGGTGGCATCCAACAACCTCTATTACCACGGGTATTCAATATCGTTATGCTTATAAAAAGTTAGGCGAAGATTTTTTGCAAGACGGCATTGTATATAGCCTAAAATATAATTTTTGATCGCTAATTGTTAATTTTTATTACAGCGAAAGCATTTTTATTCGCTGTAACCTCTTTTTACCACTTAATGAAAAGTTTTCTCATTGGATATAAATATTCATCAAATAACTAATTACCCATATTAAAAATTACACAAACATCAAATATAGATATTAAACATTAAGATAAAAAGGATTTTACCTCTCAACTCTCCTCTGACCTCTTTTTTGTTACTTTTTTAATCACAATACGTTTTCTTACACTTTTTATTGCATTTTTATTTGTAAAAATATGTATTTATTTTAAAAACATGGTACTTTATGAAATTATAGTTAATACACAATAATTAAATTAACATTTATTTAATATTTTAATTACTTGTGATCACATTAACACAAAAGACCAACCAATCACTTACTTACCATTACAATTGTTTACACTGTCGCAACCTTACCGTAAAATGTCCTTACTGATACTGATGAAACAACAATAGAACCTTTGTCATTTGGGTCGTTGGATGAGACTTATGAAATACATAAAAAGTATTGGGACACTCTCGCTATTAGCAGCAGCGCTTCTCTTAAGTGGCTGTGATATGGCGTTAATGAATCCCAAAGGCGCTATCGGCGCTGAGCAAAAAACATTAATCCTCATTGCGCTTGGTTTAATGTTAATTGTTGTGATACCGGTCATACTGATGGTGATTGTTTTCGCTTTTCGCTACCGTGAATCCAATACTAAAGCCACCTATCGCCCAAACTGGGCTCACTCAAATAAAATTGAACTCGTCGTTTGGACAGTGCCAATTATCATCATTGTGATTTTGGCAAGCATTACATGGAAAACAACCCATGAGCTTGATCCTTACAAACCTTTAGAGTCCACAGAAAAACCTGTCACCATTGAAGTTGTTTCAATGGACTGGAAATGGTTATTTATCTATCCAGAACAAGGTATTGCAACAGTTAATGAACTGGCTTTCCCGACTAATGTTCCTGTTAATTTCAAAATCACTTCTGACTCTGTCATGAACTCATTCTTTATCCCTCGCTTAGGTGGACAAATCTATGCGATGGCAGGAATGCAAACTAAGTTGCACTTAATTGCTAATGAGCCTGGTGAATATCAAGGTATGTCAGCAAGTTATAGTGGACACGGTTTTTCTGATATGAAATTTACAGCGATTGCGACACCTGATCGTGCCGGTTTCGATGCGTGGGTTGAAAAAGTCAAACAATCGCCAGATACGTTAAATACGACCGCTGCATTTAATGAACTTGCTAAACCAAGCCAGAAAAATCCAGTGACCTACTATTCAAGCGTGAAGCCAATGTTATTCCAAGAAACCATTTCTAAATTTGGTCATACAGGTCATGGCGCTCACACAGGTGGCAATCAGACAGCACATGCTGATGCAACAATGAATATGAACATGAGCCATGCGGCGCATGCAGGAGCAGAGGAATAAAGGCATGTTCGGAAAATTAACTCTTGATGCAATCCCTCTACATGAACCAATTATCGTAGTGACTTTACTCGGTATTGTTCTTGGTGGACTTGCTATTGTTGGCGCACTAACTTATTTTCGTAAATGGAAATGGTTGTGGAGTGAATGGTTAACCAGCGTTGACCATAAAAAAATTGGTATTATGTATATCCTCGTTGCAATGGTCATGATGTTCCGTGGCTTTGCTGATGCGATTATGATGAGAAGCCAACAAGCTCTCGCCTCTGCTGGCGAAGCGGGTTTCTTACCACCTCATCACTATGATCAGATTTTTACCGCACACGGCGTTATCATGATTTTCTTCATGGCAACACCTTTCGTTGTGGGTCTGATGAACCTCGTTGTACCTTTACAAATTGGTGCCCGTGATGTGGCCTTCCCTTTCCTTAACTCACTGAGCTTCTGGTTCTTTGTAGTTGGTGTTGTACTCATCAACATCTCTTTAGGTATTGGTGAATTCGCACAAACAGGTTGGTTAGCTTATCCACCACTTTCGGGTTTGGAGTATAACCCAGGAGTCGGGGTAGATTATTGGATATGGAGTTTACAGATATCCGGTATTGGTACACTGCTAACAGGGGTTAACTTCTTCGCGACTATTCTGCGTATGCGTGCGCCGGGTATGAGCATGATGAAAATGCCAGTATTCTCTTGGGCGGCTTTATGTACTAACGTCCTAATTATTGCTGCATTCCCAATTTTAACCGTTACTATTACGCTATTAACTTTAGACCGCTATCTTGGTACGCACTTCTTTACCAATGATATGGGCGGTAACATGATGATGTACATCAACCTTGTATGGGCTTGGGGTCATCCAGAAGTTTATATCCTTGTTCTACCCGTATTTGGTGTGTTCTCTGAAGTAACAGCAACATTCTCTAAAAAACGGTTATTCGGTTATACCTCTTTAGTTGGTGCGACTGTCGTTATTACCGTGTTGTCGTTTATTGTTTGGTTACACCACTTCTTTACTATGGGCTCTGGCGCCAACGTCAATGCCTTCTTCGGTATCGCCACGATGATCATCGCTATTCCAACAGGAGTTAAAATCTTTAACTGGCTGTTTACGATGTATCAAGGCCGTATCGAATATAAAAGCCCAATGCTATGGACTATCGGTTTCCTGATTACCTTCTCTGTTGGGGGGATGACAGGGGTTCTGTTAGCCGTTCCGGGTGCAAACTTCGTTTTACATAACAGCTTATTCTTAATTGCTCACTTCCATAACGTTATTATCGGTGGTGTGGTATTTGGCTGTTTCGCAGGTATGACTTACTGGTTCCCTAAAGCATTCGGTTTCACACTGAATGAGAAATGGGGTATCCGTGCATTCTGGTTCTGGTTTATCGGCTTCTTTATGGCCTTTATGCCACTGTACATTCTTGGCTTTATGGGTATGACTCGTCGTATTAGCCAAAATATCAACCCAGAATTCCATCCAATGCTGATGGTTGCAGCGGGTGGTGCGGCACTAATCGCTATCGGTATCGCTTGTCAAGTTGTCCAAATCTACGTAAGTATCCGTGACCGTGATCAAAACCGTGACTTAACGGGAGATCCATGGGGCGGACGTACACTGGAATGGTCTATTTCTTCACCCGCTCCGTTCTATAACTTTGCTGTTGAACCTCACGTTCAAACTCGTGATGAGTGGTGGGATCAGAAAGAAAAAGGCACAGCTTATCAACGTCCAACCAAATACGAACCAATCCATATGCCTAAAAATACAGGCGCAGGTGTGATTATTTCAGCGTTCAGCTTAGTGCTTGGTTTTGCCATGATCTGGCACATCTGGTGGTTAGCTATCGTTGGTTTCGCTGGCATGATTGTCACTTGGATCGTGAAAAGCTTTGATACAGATGTGGATTACTATGTCCAAGTACCTGAAATTGAAGCTCTCGAGAATAAGCATTATGAAGAACTGAAAAAAGCAGGTGTGAAATAATGTCTACTCAAACTGTAAATAACACAAACGCCCATGAACATCATGGGCACCACGATGCAGGAGCGACGAAAGTTTTCGGCTTCTGGATCTATCTAATGAGCGACCTTATCCTGTTTGCCAGCTTATTCGCCACTTATGCGGTGCTTGTTAACGGGATTGCAGATGGTCCTTCAGGTAAAGAGATTTTTAGCTTACCGTTTGTTTTAGTTGAAACCTTCTTACTGCTATTTAGTAGTATCACTTTCGGTTTCGCTATGCTGAGCATGAATAAAGGTAGCGTTAGCCAAGTAAATCTGTGGTTATTTGTTACTTTCTTATTCGGCTTAGGTTTCGTCATCATGGAAGTTTACGAATTCCATGAACTAATCGCAGAAGGTTATGGCCCAGATCGCAGTGCATTCTTATCAGCATTTTTTGCATTAGTTTCAACGCACGGTCTTCACGTAACGGCGGGTTTAATCTGGATTGTTATTATGATGATCCAAGTATCACGCCGTGGTTTAACTGAAGTTAACCGTACTCGTTTAAGCTGTTTAAGTCTGTTCTGGCACTTCCTTGACGTTGTCTGGATCTGTGTGTTCACCGTAGTTTATCTGATGGGAGTGATGTAATGAGTCATCCAAATACTTCTCCTTCAGGCGCAAGCCACGGCAGCATGAAGTCTTATCTAATCGGCTTTATCCTGTCTGTTATCCTCACCGTTATTCCATTTTGGATGGTGATGGAAGGAACAGCGACACCAGCAACAATTCTCTGGACTGTTGTCGGTATGGCAGTTGTGCAGATTGTGGTTCACTTAGTCTGCTTCTTGCATATGAATACGTCATCAGAAGAGCGCTGGAACGTCGTCGCATTCCTGTTCACACTGCTTATTATCGGCATTGTTGTCGTAGGCTCGTTGTGGATTATGTACAACCTGAACATCAATATGATGATGGATTAAGAGTTGTCGCTATGATTAAGCAATACCTACAAGTCACCAAACCAGGAATTATTTTCGGAAATTTAATTTCTGTAATAGGTGGTTTTCTGCTCGCTTCTAAAGGTGAGATTGATTACTCCCTATTTTTCGCGACTCTACTTGGGGTGTCTCTGGTCGTTGCTTCTGGTTGTGTTTTTAACAACTATATTGACCGTGATATTGACCGTATCATGGAAAGAACGAAGAATCGCCCATTAGTTAAAGGATTAATTGACCCTCGAATTAGCCTGATTTATGCCTCAGTATTAGGTATTGCAGGTGTTGTGCTGCTCTATGTAGCAGCCAACCCGCTTGCAATGTTTATCGCTGTATTCGGTTTTATCATTTATGTTGGGGTTTATAGCCTCTATATGAAGCGTAAGTCTGTTTATGGCACACTGATTGGAAGTTTATCTGGCTCTGCACCCCCTGTTATCGGTTATTGTGCCGTTAGCGGTGAATTTGATGCAGGCGCGGCAATCCTATTACTTATCTTTAGTTTATGGCAAATGCCTCACTCTTATGCTATTGCTATTTTCCGTTTTAAAGACTACCAAGCTGCAAATATCCCGGTATTACCTGTAATTAAAGGGATCTCCGTCGCTAAACGTCATATCATTCTCTATATTCTGGCGTTTATGATTGCAACCTTAATGCTGACATTAGTTGGTTACGCAGGCTATAAATATTTGATTGTAGCTTCAGCCGTTAGTATTTGGTGGTTAGGCATGGCTTTATCTGGTTATAAAGCAACTAATGATATTGTGTGGGCACGAAAATTATTTATTTTTTCTATCGTCGCAATCACTTCATTAAGCGTAATGATGTCTGTTGATCCAACAAGCTCAACAGAAGCGGTTTTTGCATATCTAAGATAATGTATTTACAAACGTACCCCAAATACCAGTCAGCCTTCTGACTGGTATTTTTTTATCTCCGTTATGACTTCACGTGATATCAGCACAGTTTTGTCTTTTTTATATCCCATTTATTGATTAACCTCGCCAAGATTTGCCATTACAATAGGAGGTATCAGTAATACGAGGTAATCCATGAATGATAATAAAATGACCCCATTAGAGCGCAAAGCGACATGGGGACTAGGCACTGTTTTTTCTCTTCGCATGCTTGGCATGTTTATGGTGCTCCCAGTTTTAACCACCTATGGGCTTCAACTACAACACGCAACAGAATCTCTCATTGGATTAGCCATCGGTATTTATGGATTAACACAAGCTATATTCCAAATTCCTTTTGGTATTTTCTCTGATAAATTGGGTCGAAAACCGATGATAGTTTTTGGCTTAATTATTTTTATTATTGGTAGTCTGATTGCGGCTCTCAGTGACAATATCTATGGCATTATTATTGGTCGAGCATTACAAGGTGCTGGCGCTATCTCAGCAGCAGTAATGGCTTTATTGTCAGATTTAACACGAGAACAAAATAGAACAAAAGCCATGGCCTTTATTGGTATTAGCTTTGGGATAACGTTCGCTTTAGCCTTAGTTTTAGGACCTATTTTAACGCATATTTTTGGCTTGCATGGCCTGTTTTGGGGAATTGCCCTACTTGCCTTTGGTGGCATTATTATTACGCTTTTTACTGTACCGAATAGCGATCACGCTATTCTTAATCGAGAGTCAGGTTTTGTTCGTGGTAGTGTAAAAAAGGTTTTATTTGATGCACAGCTTCTTAAACTTAATATAGGCATCTTTTCACTGCATACTTTATTAATGGCTGCATTTGTTGCACTTCCTCTGGTTATGAGTAGCGCCGGTTTAGCAAAAGAGAATCATTGGATTGTTTATCTAGTCACCATGCTGATTGCCTTTATTACTGTACTTCCTTTTATTATCTATGCGGAAAAGAAACGAAAGATGAAACAAGTTTTCTTATTCTGTATTTCCTTACTTATTCTGGCTCAAGCCATTCTTATTATTTCAGACACTAGCTTATGGTTAATTATTGCAGGTGTTCAAGTTTTCTTTATTGGATTTAATATTATGGAAGCTCTTCTTCCTTCATTAATCAGTAAAGAGGCACCAGCAGGTTATAAAGGTACAGCAATGGGAATTTATTCCACCAGCCAATTTTTAGGTGTGGCATTAGGTGGAATTTTAGGCGGATGGCTTTACCAACATTATAGTGCACAAATTGTATTTTTAGGTTGTTTCGTGATTGGCCTTATTTGGTTCTTCATTAGCTTAACATTACGTCAACCCTCTTATGTCAGTAGCTTACGCGTTGAATTGCCTAAAAACCTATCTTCAAGCCAACAACAGAAACTACAACAATTATTTAAGCAACAACCTGGTGTTAATGAAGTTATGATGATGGCAAATGAGCAAAGTGCTTATATTAAAGTTGATACTAAACAGACGCCGAGAGCAACATTAGAGTCTCTGATCCCTTTAGTTTAAAGATCGATAATTTGACGGGATAAAATAAAAATGCGCTGGTTTAACAGCGCATTTTTATATGACTCAATAGATAAACAATTAGTCACGAAAATTATTAAATTGGAATGGCTGTCCTAACTCACCTTCTCTAACTAATTTCATTACGGCTTGTAAGTCATCACGCGATTTGCCTGTAACACGGACTTGCTCACCTTGAATTTGAGCCTGAACTTTTAATTTACTGTCTTTGATCAACTTAACAATTTTTTTTGCTAAGGCAGTATCAATACCTTGTTTTAACGTGGCTTCTACGCTGTACATTTTTCCACTGTGAGTCATCTCTTCAGGGATATTTAATACCGCACCATCAATCCCTCTTTTTGCCATTTTCTCACGTAGAATATCTAATAATTGTTGAACCTGAAATTCAGATACACTAGTCGTTTTCACTGACTCTGCTTTTTCGTTTAATTCAAAGCTTGCTTCAACGTTACGAAAATCCCAGCGAGTAGTCAGTTCACGTTGCGCGTTTTCTACCGCATTACGCACTTCATGTAAGTCAACTTCAGATACGATATCAAAAGATGGCATTCTTTCTTCCTCAATAAATAAATACAACCCGAATAATAGCTTCTTTTAGAGTTGCAAAAAAGCATTGCACATTCAATAACAAATTTATCCCTTTCATTTCCTCTTATAGTAAAGCGCAAACATACATTAAACAGGAAAGTGTAATCAATGTTATAATTTTAGCTTAATAGTCTAATAAGCGTCAGTAGCCATCTTGCGCTATTACGATTTGCAAAAAGAGGCACAATGAAAATTACCGTTTTAGGGTGTGGTTCAATTGGTAAACTTTGGGTTGCAGCTTTAACACTTCAGTCTCATGAAGTACAAGGTTGGCTAAGAGTGCCACAACCTTTTTTAGATGTAAGTGTTGATAACATTAATGGTGAGCCTTTTTATCAGCGTATTCCCGCAAATCAACTTGAATGGTTAAAACAAAGCGAATTATTAATTGTTTGCTTAAAATCTTGGCAAGTATCAGATGCTGTTAATGCACTATTACCTTATCTTTCTGCACAATGCCCCATTTTACTCATTCATAATGGTATGGGTACAGCCGATGAATTAACAGCAACACAGCACCCCATTATCAGACCTATATTACAAGGCATTATTACTCATGGTGCTTATCAACAAGGGCAAGATGTTATTCATACAGCAACAGGAATAACACATATAGGTCCATTTAATCATGCGGCTCAACAATATAGCTATTTAGCAGAAACCTTGCACCACGCATTGCCCGATGTCGCTTGGCATAATGATATCCATACAATTAGTTGGCTAAAACTTGCAGTTAATTGTGTTATCAATCCGCTTACCGTTTATTATCAATGCCGTAATGGAGATTTATTGCGTTACCCTGAGCATATTCAAAAAGTATGCGACGAAGTTTATCAAGTGATGGAACGTGAAGGCGTCGTACCAACGTCTCAAGCTCATCTTCATGGCTATATTATTGATACCATAGAACAAACTGCAAATAATTATTCTTCTATGTATCAAGATGTGAAATATCAACGCCATACAGAGATTGACTATATTACGGGTTATTTATTACGTCGAGCTTCAGAACAAGGGCTTGTATTGCCAGAAAATAACCGCCTTTTTCAATTTATTAAACAACAGGAAGGCAATTATGACCATATCAGCGCTCATCTGCCTAGCTAATGGAAGCGAAGAAACCGAAGTCGTTACTACCGTAGATTTGCTGGTAAGGGCTGGGATTCATGTCGTACTTGCAAGTGCAGAAGATGATGTTGATGAACTGATAATTACATGTTCACGAGGCATAAAACTTGTCGCAGATGCCCCTTTAGTTCGTGTTGTCGATCATCACTATGACGTTATTATTCTACCCGGTGGATTACAAGGCACTGAAACCTTAAGGGATAGCCCTTTAGTGGTTGAAAAAGTGCGTCGTATGCACAGTGAAAATAAACTTGTTGCCGCTATCTGTGCTGCCCCAGCAATGATCCTTGAGTCTCACAATATTTTTCCCGTCGGCAACATGACTGGTTTTCCTGCATTAAAAGATAAAATATCACCGAAAAAATGGGTTGATTATCGAGTCTATTTTGATGAAAGAGTTAACTTAATTACTAGCCAAGCACCCGCAACATCTATCGATTTTGCACTAAAAATTATCGAACGCTTAAAAGGTAAAGAAGTCGCCGCTGATGTTGCCAAACAACTGGTATTGCCACCTGGTATTTATAATTACCGAGATGAGTTTACTGGATTTGGGGATAGATAGATAACAAAAGCCACTATATTGAGCAGTCTAATATGTTAGAACAATTCAATATAGTGGCTTTTTTATTTCTGATAGCTAAAGATTATCGCACTATTTTTTACGATATACTTTTACGTTTTCAAATCCTTGTTCACGTAAATAAAGCGCTTGTAAACGACTCATCATGCCACGATCACAATAGAGTAAATAGGTTTTAGTTTTATCTAAATCACCAAACTGAGTGCTTAATTTATAGAAAGGTAACTCTTTAACATCAATACCGTCTATTTTTAGTGGTGATGTTTCTTGTTCTTCAGGTGAACGAATATCAAGAATAACGTCATTAACACCAAATTCAGAGACCATTTCAACTTCAGTGACTTGTTGTACAGTTTCTTCTGCAATACGGCGAATATCCATATTCTTGGCATTTTCAACAACGCTATCAAGAATAGAAAAATCAAACTTCTCTTCTTCCGCTTCGATCTTCGCTTTGATGGCTTTCACTGTTGGACTTTTTGAAATGACACCGCAGAATTCTGGCATTGTGCGAGCAAAATCTTCTGTACCAATTTGACGTGCGATATTGATGATATTCTCTTTATCATGCGTAATAAGAGGACGTAGAATTAACGTATCCGTCGCATTATCAATTAAACGTAAGTTAGTTAAAGTTTGGCTAGAAACCTGTCCTAATGCTTCGCCCGTAACAATTGCTTGAACACCATAACGCTCTGCCACTCTAGATGCTGCACGTACCATCATACGTTTTAATACAACACCCATTTGACCATCATCGACTTTTTCTAAGATTTCTGCGACAACAGGTTCAAAATCAACAGCAACGAAATGCACTTTATGTGAACGGCCAAAACGGTTCCATAAATAATGAGCAACTTGTTTAACACCAATTTCGTGAGCAGAACCGCCTAAGTTGAAGAAACAATAGTGAACTCGGCTACCACGACGCATTAACATATAGCTCGATACACTTGAATCATAACCACCAGAGATCAATGATAAAACATCTTCCTGTGTGCCAATTGGGAACCCCCCAATACCTTCATAGCGGGCATTCACTAAAATAAGTTTATCATCTTCAATTTCTAAATTAATGGTGACATCTGGACGCGTTAATTTCACTTTTGCACTTTCAACATGTTGGTTAAAACCACCGCCAACATAACGCTCAACTTCATTGGAAGTAAAACTGTGCTTACCACGACGTTTGGCACGCACACAAAATGTTTTATTTTCAACTAAATGCTTAAATGCCGCAAAAGTTTGCTCAAAAATATTGTGTAAATCAGTATACGGGTGCTCTTCTACTTGTAAAAAGTGATGAATACCAGGAATGCGTGTTAATGCATCACATACCGCTTCACTTTTGCTTTCATCTTTACTAACAACAACAATATTATCCCAATTACGGACAACCGTGATTTCATCACCTAATGTATTAAGTACATTACGAATATTGCTAGTGAGAATTTTGATAAAACGTATACGAACTGATTGGCTTTTGATCGTAATTTCGGGGAATAATTTAATAATAAACTTCATAGTCAATGGTCATAGGTTATTAAGTAGAAACATAAACTACAGTGATGTTAATTGACTGGAGTTTATAAAAGTCACAAAGTATATCACCAATATTTAGGGCTCACCCGCAAAAATCATCGACTGAATAAGAAATTTTCATCTTACTTGTAGTAAGATGATTGCTATTATTCAGCGCTAACATGCTTTATTATCAAAAATATTATGGCTAAGAAAACGACACCAATTAACGAAGACATCTCACAAGCACCAAGTTTTGAAGCATCTATGCAAGAACTTGAGCAAATCGTAAACCGTTTAGAATCCGGTGAACTCCCTTTAGAAGAAGCGCTTAATGAGTTTGAACATGGCGTTCGTCTAGCCCGTGTTGGACAAAAAACGTTACAAGACGCTGAACAGCGTGTTCGTATTCTTCTAAAAGAAGACGATAATGCAACTCCTGATGATTTTATCCAAGAGGCTGAATAATTGAGTAACGCAACTTCAAGTACGGATGCGTTCCGTCATAAATTAGATTCCGCCCACCAGCGTGTTAATGATGCATTAAACCAAGCACTATCAGCTTTACCATTCACTGACATGCCCCTAGGGAAAGCCATGCATTACGGTGCCCTTTTAGGTGGAAAGCGCTTACGTCCTTTCCTTGTTTATGCAGTGGGTGAAATGTTTAAAGTCCCAGCACTTAACCTTGATGCCCCCGCTGCTGCAATAGAATGTATTCACGCTTATTCTCTTATACATGATGATTTGCCTGCGATGGATGATGATGATTTACGTCGTGGGCAGCCAACATGTCATATTGAATTTGGTGAAGCAAACGCAATTTTAGCGGGTGATGCATTACAAACACTAGCCTTTGAGATCTTAGCAAAAAATCCAATGCCTGATGTGGCAATAGCCGATCGCGTTGCAATGATTGCTGAATTAGCAACAGCCAGCGGGCTTGCGGGTATGTGTGGCGGTCAAGCTCTTGATCTTGAAGCAGAAGATAAATCGATTGATCTCGCATCTCTTGAAAAAATCCATTTACACAAAACAGGTGCATTAATTCGTGCAGCTGTTCGTTTAGGCGCCTTTAGTGCCGGCTCAAAAGGCCGTAATGTATTACCCGCACTAGATAAATATGCCCACTCAATTGGCCTTGCATTTCAAGTACAAGATGACATTTTAGATGTCATTGGCAGTACTGAAGAAACAGGAAAACGTCAAGGTAGCGACCAAGAATCAGGAAAAAGCACATATCCTGCACTCCTTGGGTTAGAGCAAGCTCAAAAGAAAGCACAGGAATTGTATAACGAAGCACTGGATGCCTTAGCGTTTCTTGAGCAATACGAGTACGATACAACCACGCTTAAACAATTAGCGAGTTTTATCGTCGAACGGAAAAACTAATAAAAATAAAGAGAGCAGCTTACCTGTTCTTTCCCTATTACAAGTGATTAATTAATAGGCATCACATGAGCATTGATATCGAAAAATATCCCACATTGGCGTTGGTTGAAACACCAGAAGATTTGCGCCTATTACCAAAAGAGAGTTTACCTAAACTCTGTGATGAGCTAAGGCTATTTCTTCTTAACAGTGTCAGCCGCTCAAGTGGTCACTTCGCCTCAGGTTTAGGTGCTATTGAGTTAACGGTTGCTCTTCATTACGTCTATAAAACCCCTTTTGATAACCTCATTTGGGATGTTGGTCATCAGGCCTATCCTCATAAGATCTTAACAGGTCGTCGCGACCGCATTGATACTATTCGTCAAAAAAACGGGTTACATCCCTTCCCTTGGCGAGAAGAGAGTGAATACGATAAGCTTTGTGTCGGTCACTCTTCAACCTCTATCAGTGCAGGTTTAGGTATGGCTGTTGCTGCTGAACAAGAAAAACTGAACAGAAAAACAGTTTGTGTCATTGGTGATGGTGCGATTACTGCGGGGATGGCTTTTGAAGCGATGAACCACGCAGGAGACATTGAACCTGATATGCTCGTTGTACTTAATGACAACGAGATGTCAATTTCAGAAAACGTTGGTGCATTGAATAATCACCTTGCGCAATTGTTGTCTGGCAAACTGTATACTACCTTACGTGAAGGTGGAAAAAAGGTTTTCTCTGGTCTTCCTCCAATTAAAGAATTACTGAAAAAAACTGAAGAACACATTAAAGGCATGGTTGTTCCAGGTACCATGTTTGAAGAGTTGGGCTTCAACTATATCGGCCCGGTTGATGGTCATGACGTTATTGCGCTAGTACAAACACTCGCCAATATGCGTGATCTAAAAGGCCCCCAGCTTCTGCATATTATGACTAAAAAAGGTCGAGGATATGCCCCTGCTGAACGTGATCCTATTAGCTGGCACGCTGTACCTAAATTTGATCCACAAACAGGTACATTACCTAAAAGCCCTAATGCACGACCTACATTTTCCAAAATCTTTGGTGACTGGTTATGTGAAGAAGCCTTAACCGATCCAAAACTTATGGCAATTACTCCGGCAATGCGTGAAGGCTCAGGGATGGTGCGTTTCTCAAAAGAATACCCATCACAATACTTTGATGTTGCGATCGCAGAACAACATGCCGTTACCTTTGCAGCAGGTTTAGCCATTGGTGGTTATAAGCCGATCGTTGCTATCTACTCAACATTCTTACAACGCGCTTACGACCAAGTTATCCATGATATTGCTATTCAAAAACTGCCTGTTTTATTTGCTATTGATCGTGGCGGTATTGTGGGAGCAGATGGACAAACTCACCAAGGTGCTTTTGATCTTTCGTTCTTACGCTGTATTCCTAATATGGTCATTATGGCGCCAAGTGATGAAAATGAGTGTCGCCAAATGCTTCATACCGGTTATCACTATCAAGATGGCCCTGTTGCTGTACGCTATCCAAGAGGCTCAGGTGTTGGTGCGCAATTACAACCACTTAGTCCGCTACCTATGGGTAAAGGTATTATTCGTCGCCAAGGCAAAGGTATTGCGATCCTAAACTTTGGTACATTACTACCAGAAGCATTAGAAGTCGCTGAAAAACTTGATGCAACTGTGGCTGATATGCGTTTTATCAAGCCTCTTGATAAATCACTTATCCTTTCCCTAGCAGAACAACATGACATGTTGGTAACACTAGAAGAGAATGCCATTATGGGTGGAGCGGGTAGTGGTGTTAATGAATTACTCATGCAAGAGCGCTGCTTAGTACCTGTCTTAAACTTAGGTATACCTGATCTGTTTGTGCCACAAGGTGGACAAGAAGAGATCAGAGCTGACTTAGGATTAGATGCAGAAGGTATTGAGAAATCGATTAACGCTTATCAAGCTAAATAATTCTGTTATCATTTAGAAATCGCTTCGACTTCCCTGAGTTGGAGCGATTATTAAAAAACTATTCACTGCTTATCTTACTTCTTTTAAAAAATCATCCTTGCTTGCATTCTACATTTCACTCTTTTCAAGCTTTGTTGAATGTCACGTTTTTATGAAATTCACTGAAAATAACTACTTCCTCTCTTGAATCAATTCAGCGTTAATTTATTCAATCAGTTAGATTTTTCTTTCTTTTTGTTTACCAACGAAACGTTTCGATCATGCTCACAATATGAATAAATCAAACTTGTTTTCCCATCTTTCTTTTCTACTATATAGACAGCGAAACGTTTCGCTGAGGAGGAAACATGAAAAAAGGTATATTACTTAATAGTCCCATTTCGAGTGTCATTTCACGTTTAGGACATACTGACAAAATCACTATTGCAGATGCCGGATTGCCTATTCCCTCCTCTGTTGAACGTATTGATCTTGCTCTCACTCAAGGGATCCCAGACTTTATGTCTGTGTTGCAAACGATCACCCATGAGATGCAAGTTGAAGCCGTCATGCTGGCAGAAGAAATTAAAACCATCAATCCCTCTCTGTTTAATGAAATCACCTGTTATCTCCATTTATTAGAACAAGAACAAAAAAAGCCTATTCAAATAATCTATGTTTCACATGAAGCATTTAAAAAGCAACTTACTGAAAATAAAGCTGTTATTAGAACCGGTGAATGTACGCCTTATGCCAATATTGTGTTGTTTTCTGGTGTGACTTTTTGAGGACAATATGAAACCTTTACTTGAACTTAAAGATATTGATAAGTCATTTCCCGGTGTAAAAGCACTATCAGGTGCAACTTTACGAATTTACCCCGGTCGAGTAATGGCTTTAGTCGGTGAAAATGGCGCAGGAAAATCAACGCTGATGAAAGTACTGACTGGGATCTATAAAAAAGATGCCGGTGAAATCATTTATCAAGGTGAAAGTTGTACTTTCAATGGTCCTAAATCTTCTCAAGAAGCAGGTATTGGTATTATTCACCAAGAGCTTAACCTTATTCCTGAATTAACCATCGCAGAAAATATTTTCTTAGGTCGTGAGTTTACTCGTGCTTTTGGTGCTATCGATTGGAAGAAAATGTATGCAGAGGCTGATAAATTATTAGCTCGATTAAACCTAGCTTACAGTAGCCACCGTTTAGTGTCTGAATTATCGATTGGTGATCAGCAAATGGTAGAAATCGCCAAGGTACTTAGTTTTGGTTCCAAAGTGATTATTATGGATGAACCAACAGATGCATTAACTGACACAGAAACTGAATCACTATTTAGTGTTATTCGTGAACTAAGAGATCAAGGTTGTGGCATTGTTTATATCTCACATCGCTTAAAAGAGATCTTTGAGATCTGCGATGATGTGACTGTACTGCGAGATGGTCAGTTTATTGGTGAAAAACCTGTCTCCTCATTAAAAGAAGACACGCTGATTGAAATGATGGTTGGTCGTAAGTTAGAAGACCAATACCCTCGGATTAATATCCCTCAAGGAAAAACCAAACTTAACGTCATTAACCTCAGTGGCGAAGATGTTCACGATGTTAGTTTCTCATTACATGAAAGCGAAATTCTTGGTATTTCAGGATTAATGGGAGCGGGCCGAACTGAATTAATGAAAATTATCTACGGTGCATTACCCAAAACTAATGGCACCGTTGAATTAGATGGTAAACCCTGCCAAATCAAAAAACCGGTTGAAGGATTGGAACAAGGCATTGTTTACATCTCTGAAGATAGAAAGCGTGATGGTTTAGTACTTGGCATGTCAGTAAAAGAAAATATGTCTCTGACCGCACTTCGCTATTTTAGCCGTGGTATGGGTGTGCTTAATCATAAAGAAGAGCAACTCACTGTCGGTGATTTTATTAAATTATTCAATATAAAAACCCCTTCAATGGATCAAACCATAGGCTTTTTATCAGGGGGAAATCAACAGAAAGTGGCTATCGCAAGAGGCCTAATGACTCGCCCTAAAGTACTTATTCTTGATGAGCCCACTCGTGGTGTTGATGTGGGCGCTAAAAAAGAAATTTATCAGTTAATTAATAAATTTAAACAAGAAGGATTAAGCATTATCTTAATTTCTTCTGAAATGCCTGAGGTAATGGGAATGAGTGACCGTATTTTGGTTATGCATGAAGGTCGTATTAGCGGTGAGTTTTCTGCTCACAATGTCACACAAGAAATGCTAATGGCAGCGGCTGTTGGTAAGCAATATGACGCTAAAGTAGGAGTTTGATATGAGCACAAATTCAATTCCAGCGTCAAAACGTTGGTTCTCAAAAGCTTGGCTATTAGAGCAAAAATCACTGATTGCATTGCTACTTTTGATTATTGTAGTTTCTACACTCAGTCCTAACTTCTTTACCTTAAACAATATTTTCAACATCCTCCAACAAACATCGGTTAACGCCATTATGGCGGTTGGCATGACACTGGTTATTTTAACCTCTGGTATCGACTTATCTGTTGGTTCATTACTTGCATTAACAGGTGCCGTTGCTGCTTCTATGGTTGGTGCAGATGTTAATGCGCTTGTTGCTGTTGTTGGGGCATTAGCATTAGGCGCAGCCATTGGTGGTGTTACCGGGATTATCGTTGCTAAAGGTAAAGTTCAAGCCTTTATTGCTACGTTAGTCATGATGTTATTACTACGCGGTGTTACTCGTGTCTATACAGACGGTAGCCCAATTAATACCGGATTTAGCGATAATGCTGATCTGTTTAGTTGGTTTGGTATTGGTCGCCCATTTGGCATTCCAACGCCAATTTGGCTCATGATGATCGTCTTTTTGAGTGCATGGTATTTATTACATCACACCCGTTTAGGTCGCTACATCTACGCACTAGGGGGTAATGAATCTGCCACTCGCTTATCCGGTATTAGCGTCGATAAAATTAAAATCATCGTTTATTCATTATGTGGTTTATTAGCCGCCCTTGCGAGTGTCATTGAAGTTGCTCGACTTTCATCAGCACAGCCAATGGCCGGTAATGGTTATGAGCTAGATGCAATTGCCGCCGTGGTTCTGGGAGGCACCAGCCTTGCCGGTGGTAAAGGTCGTATTATCGGTACATTAATTGGTGCGCTTATTCTAGGTTTCTTAAATAATGCACTGAATTTATTAGGAATATCATCAAACTATCAAATGATAGTAAAAGCAGTAGTCATCTTACTTGCTGTTTTAGTAGATAACAAAAAATAACGCTCTATTCTCTTAATCCGAACCCCGACAGGAACTTATATTATGAAACTGAAAAAAATGGCGACACTTCTTTCTGTTGTTGCATTAAGCGCCACAATCAGCGCCAACGCATTTGCCAAAGAATCGATCGCACTTGTTATTTCAACACTTAACAACCCTTTCTTTGTCACCATGAAAGACAGTGCACAGAAAGAGGCAAATAGATTAGGTTACGACCTTGTTGTTCTAGATTCTATGGACAATCCTGCTAAAGAGCTTGCTAACGTGCAAGATCTGACCGTAAAAGGCACACGTTTAATGCTTATTAACCCAACAGATTCAGATGCTGTGGGTAATGCAGTTATTTTAGCTAATAAAGCCAAAATCCCAGTGATCACCTTAGACCGTGTTGCAAACAAAGGTGAAGTCGTCAGTCACGTCGCTTCAGATAACCGCCTTGGTGGTAAAATGGCAGGTGATTATATTGCTGAGAAAGTTGCTAACGATGCCAAAGTCATTCAACTCGAAGGGATCACAGGAACATCGGCATCTCGTGAACGTGGTGAAGGTTTTAAACAAGCAGTTGATGCCCATAAACTGAATGTACTGGCAAGCCAACCCGCTGATTTTGACCGCACTAAAGGTCTTAACGTGATGCAAAATCTGTTAACTGCATATCCTGCGGTTCAAGCTGTTTTTGCACAAAATGATGAAATGGCATTAGGTGCATTACGTGCGTTACAAACCGCTGGTCGTACCGATGTATTAGTGGTTGGTTTCGATGGTACAGATGATGGGATCAAGGCAGTAAACCGTGGCGTGTTAGGTGCAACCATTGCTCAACGCCCAGATCAGATTGGTATTATTGGCATTCAAACTGCAGATAAAATTCTCAAAGGTGAGAAAGTGGATGCAACAATCCCAGTCGAGCTTGAATTAGTTATTAAACAATAACAACAAATACCACGGAGTGATATTGCTCCGTGGTAGCTTTAATCATTAAAACATGTTTTCACAAGGATAAAGGCTATGACAACACCTCGCCTTGCTGTTCTAGGTAGCATCAATGTTGACCACATTATGAATATTTCACAATTTCCCAAACCCGGTGAAACGATTATTGGTCATCAATACAAAATAGCCTTTGGTGGTAAAGGTGCAAATCAAGCTGTTGCTTGTGGCCGCAGTGGCGCTGATATTACCTTTATTGCTTGTGTCGGTGATGATGCCATTGGTAATGAAATAATCTCTCAACTTAAAACAGATAATATTCATATCGATGCAATTAGTATTATTCCGCAAACACCTACAGGTGTAGCGATGATCTTGGTTAATGAACAAGGTGAAAACGTAATTAGCATCGTTGCAGGAGCGAATGGTGCACTAACACCTACGCATTTTCAGCAATACCATCATATTATTGAGCATGCTGATGCCTTATTGATGCAATTAGAATCACCGTTAGAGACTGTTTTTGAAGCTGCAAAACTGGCAAAATCACATCAAACTAAAGTCATTTTAAATCCCGCACCAGCACAAACTTTATCTGATGAATTTCTGAGTTTTATTGATGTTATCACTCCAAATGAGACAGAAGCCGAAATATTAACCGGCGTTTCTGTGCATGATGAAGCGGGAGCAGCAAAAGCTGCCGACATTTTACATCGTAAAGGCATCAAACAAGTGCTTATCACTTTGGGTAGTCGCGGTGTGTGGTTCAGTGAACAAGGAAAAGGCATGTTAATCCCAGGCTTTCGTGTCGATGCTATTGATACCATTGCCGCAGGTGATACCTTTAACGGTGCATTTGTCACTGCTATATTAGAGGGGAAACCTTCCGTTGAAGCGATCCGTTTTGCTCACGCAGCAGCTGCCATTGCAGTTACACGTCATGGTGCGCAATCTTCAGTTCCTTGGCGTCATGAAATCGAATCATTTTTAGCAGAGCGAGCATAGTACTTTGGCAACAATGAAAGATGTCGCCCGTTTGGCGGGCGTTTCGACATCAACTGTTTCTCACGTAATCAATAACAATCGTTATGTTAGCGAGGGTATTCGTAAAAAGGTTAACGACGCTATAGAAACCTTAAATTACGCGCCTTCTGCTTTAGCGCGCAGTTTAAAAATGAACTGTACTCATACTATTGGAATGTTAGTGACAGCCAGTAGCAACCCGTTCTATGCAGAAGTTGTTCGTGGCGTTGAACGCAGTTGTTACGAAAAAGGTTATAGCCTTATTTTGTGTAACACAGAAGGAGATTACGAACGCATGGATAGTAGCCTTGAAACATTGCTACAAAAACGTGTTGATGGCTTATTATTAATGTCAACAGAAGCCAGAGCGCCCTCTCATGAAGTGCTAAATCGTTATCCTCGCTTACCTATGGTTATGATGGATTGGTCCCCCTTTGAATACGGGGGCGATATTATTCAAGATAACTCTCTGCTTGGCGGAGAAATTGCAACCAATTATCTGATTGAAAAAGGCTTTACTGAAATTGCCTGTATTGCAGGCCCACAAGATAAACTTCCTGCTAAACATCGTTTGCAAGGTTATTACAATGCAATGCAAAAAGCAGGGTTAGCTATTCGAGAAGAGTTTGTGTTAACAAGCGATTTTGAATTTGCTGGTGGATTTCGTGCAATGCAAAAATTACTCTCACATTCTGTTTTACCACAAGCCGTTTTTACCTGTAATGACGCGATGGCTGTTGGTGCTTATCAAGCTATTTATCAAAAAGGTTTGCGTATACCAGATGATATTTCAGTTATGGGTTATGACGATATCGATCTAGCTTCTTATATGATCCCTCCTCTTTCTACGATCCACCAACCCAAGGATGAATTAGGAAAACTCGCCGTCAGCCAATTATTACATCGCATGGAAAATATCGATGCTGATGACAATGTTCTGGTGCTTACACCTAAACTGATAGAGCGAAGCTCGGTGATAAACCATAGAAAATAATCTATTAAATTAATAGGTTATTAGGATCTGTATATATTTAATACAACATGTTTGGTATCCTATTAAAACTGCTATATACTTATGCTATATAGCAGTAATTGATAGGAGCTATTACTATGATCCAGCATGGCAAAGTATTTATGAGCAATAGAACACAAAATGTTCGTTTACCCGCTGAGACTCGATTTCCTGATGATGTAAAAGAAGTTTTTGTTCGCGTCAAAGGAAAAGAAAGAATAATCACACCGATACAAAATGCATGGGATAGCTTTTTCTTATCAGATCAGTCTGTAGCAGATGATTTTTTATCTGAAAGACCAGATCAAGTCACAAGTGAAAGAGAATCCTTTGATGATTAAATACCTATTAGATACAAACATCGTTATATTTACCATTAAACGCAGACCTGAATTTTTGCTACCGAAATTCAACCAACATGCTGAACAATTAGCTATTTCTACAATCACACTTGCTGAGCTCATTTTTGGTGCTGAAAAAAGTTTAAATTCAGCTAAAAATTTAGCTACGGTTAACGACTTTGTTTCTCGACTCACTGTTTTATCTTACGATGAGTTAGCCGCTTTTCATTATGGGGAAATCAGAGCAACACTTGAAAAACAAGGTAAACGCATTGGTGATAATGATTTACACGTAGCTGCACATGCTAGAAGTAAAGGGCTAATAGTAGTTACAAATAATACTCAAGAATTTGAAAGAGTTGATGGGTTAAGAATTGAGGATTGGACTCATCATTAATTTAGATATCAAAACTTATAGAGCGTGGCTCGGTGATAGATTTCATAAAATAACTAACAACAAGAAAGTTAGCACTATTATTACTGATGCTCTCTTTTAAGATGAGGGCTTTTATTTCCAGTTATATTTATTAAATTAAATACTTAATATCAAGTAGTTAAACTATTTTTAAAACTACGTCTATTTATCTTTATTTCCTATTTAACACTCTATATCTACTCTACTTTTCCTCTCCCGTTATGCCATAACGGGTGAAAGATGCAAATTTCCATCAAATCTATTATACTATCGCCCTTTCACATTATCAGAAGCAGTACCATATCGGAAACTGCCTAGAACTTTCACTCTTAAACGATAATGTGTCCTTTAATTTATGGGGCAAGTGTTATCCTCATTGTGACGATTAATCACTTCCCATTTTGATAAAATTTGAGAGTATTATTATGTCATTACCTTCTTGTCCTAAGTGCAGTTCAGAATATACCTATGAAGATGGTGCAATGTATGTTTGCCCTGAATGTGCACACGAGTGGAACGATGAAGAACCCGCTGTTGATAACGATGAGTTAGTGGTTAAAGATGCTAACGGCAATGTATTAGCTGATGGTGATTCAGTCACTGTGATTAAAGATCTCAAAGTCAAAGGTAGCTCAACCATGCTTAAAATTGGTACTAAAGTAAAAGGTATCCGTTTAGTGGAAGGCGACCATAATATTGATTGTAAAATTGATGGCTTTGGACCAATGAAGTTAAAATCTGAATTTGTTAAGAAAAACTAAGAATAACAGATTATTGATAATATCTTTGTTGATAGATCTAGATGTTATCGCATTCTGAAAGGCGCTTATAGAGCGCCTTTTTAATATCCATTAATATATTTAAGTATTTAAGTATTTAAGTATTTAAGTATTTAAGTATTTAAGTATTTAAGTATTTAAGTATTTAAGTATTTAAGTATTTAAGTATAAATATATTTTCACTTTTATCTCTCATCAATATAGAATATTTAAATTCTTTTTAAATCAAATCATACCATTACAAGTAATGACTACAATTATTTCTCAAAATTTAGCATTTGTAGCAGCAGATAGATTATGGACTGATTGTGATGATAACCCTGCGCCTGCCCCTTTTAAGAAATTTTATGTTCTTGATGATAGCATCATATTCTATTCTGGTTATATAAATGCAATATTAGCTGTATTAGCATTTTATATTGGAGATAATATAGGAATAGATGAAGAGTATGCTACACTAATAGGTGTTCTTTCAAATATGGATGAGGATATTTGTGAATTTATTGAAGTAGATAGAAAGAACGGAGAAGTTGTTTATTTTCAAGGCGCGACTACAACAAAAAACTATAATTATATTTTTTATGGTGCTGGTTCTGGTTCTGAATATGCAATTGAGTGTTATATAAATAATATTCAAATAATTACTATAAATGGTCAAATTTATGATTTTATCAAATACGGTGATCACTTTATTAAAATAAGTATGAATTCGGCATCTATAAAAGATCGTTGTTCTGGTGGAGGCTTTGATTATATTAAGTGGCTAGAGAAAGAGCTTATTGTTGATAAACTAAATTGGTTGGATACAGAAACAATAGAGCAATATAATAAAAAAATTCTCCGTTTAATTAAAGAAAACTGTGGAAGTAAAGAAGAACTAAGTGAATTAATATTAATGATGGATAATGAAAGGGAAAGAGATAAAGAAGAGTTAGAACGAGAAATCAAATCGGTTGACACCTCATTGGCTCATGAGCATAATTTAACCAATAATCCGCAAACTAAAGGAGGCTCTCGCATGAATAATTCAGTTAAACCCAAAACGAGAGTTGCAGTGAAAACCTCAGGTTCAAACAAAGGCGTTATACTAGATATAGCATCCATTAAAGAACGTATTGCTAAACGTAAAGCAACTGAAAGAACCTAATATAATAGCCTCTTCAAAATATTCTGAAAGGCGCTTATAGAGCGCCTTTCAAATTGAGATAGGCTTACTGCTCAGACTCACTAAAATGATCAAACCCTTTAAGATTAGGGTAAACATCTTTACCATCTCGTAAATAACGAATACCTTCAGCAATCGGCATAATTTGCCCTATACAATGAAAATCTGCGCCTGTATGTGCTAATGCAATCTCTAATGCGCCACGGTTGATTTCAGGCACCGTAAAACATAATTCATAATCTTCGCCACCACTTAATGCCCAAATCTCCGCTTGTTCTTCACTCACTTGCGCTTTCATCGCTGGCGAATAAGGTAATGCATCTAGATTTAAGCGAGCCCCACAACCACTTGCGGTAAGAATATGGCCTAAGTCTGAAATTAATCCATCAGAAATATCAATCGCAGATGTCGCCAAATGGCGTAATGCTTGACCTTGTAGCAAACGAGGTTGAGGACGCAAATGCCTTGCAACAAAATAATCACTATGCTCTTTTTCTGTCGGCTGTAATCTATTTTGTAATACAGCAAGCCCTGCCGCGCTATCACCTAAAAAGCCCGTAACATAGATCCAATCACCAATTTTAGCACCGGAACGAAGTAATGCCGTTCCTTGTGGTACAAGTCCTTGTATTGTGATTGTTAAACTCAACGGACCGCGAGTAGTATCACCGCCGATAAGCTGGATTGCATAATAATCAGCTAAGGCAAAGAAGGAACGGCTAAATGCCTCAAGCCATTCACTGTTTGTATCAGGAAGTGTTAAAGCCAATGAAGCCCAAGAAGGGTCTGCGCCAACGGCAGCTAAATCACTAATATTCACAGCAAGTGCTTTATAGGCTAAATCTTCAGGTGAGATAGAAGGAAGGAAGTGAATGCCACTCACTAAAGTATCGGTACTAATAGCGACTTGTTGCTTTTCAGGTACTGTCAATATTGCACAGTCATCCCCAATCCCTGTACTCACATCTTTTCGTTTTACAGGCTGTGAAGTGAAATATTGCTTAATAAGGGAGAATTCACCACAAGGCATTATCTATTTCCTATTGAGCTATGCATATTAAACTAGCTTTATTAAACAAAAGGCCGGAAATACCGGCCTTGAATTATTTACCATAGAGGAAACGTGAAAAACGTTATTTTTTACGTACAGTTGGTGCAGCTTTATCAAGCACGCCATTAACAAATTTATGGCTATCGTCAGCACCAAATACCTTAGCCAGTTCAATCGCTTCGTTAATCGCAACTTTGTAAGGAACATCTTCACGGAAGCTAAGTTCAAACATTGCTAAACGTAAAATGGCTTTTTCAACTTGACCTAATTCTTCAAGTTGGCGGGATAGATAAGGTTCCATCGCCTTATCTAAACGTGTTGCATTAATGGCAACACCCACTAAAAGCTCACGAAAATAAGCAATATCTACACCTTGGGTATCCTGCTCGGATAAAAACTCCAATTCCACATCCGCGATGTCATTTCCGGATAATTGCCATGAGTAGATAGCTTGAACAGCACACTCACGAGCACGACGACGAGCAGCAGGTTTCACAAAATTCCCCTTAAGTTAAAACAGATGATTAGCCTTTTATGGCTTTAAGTACATTGATCATTTCAAGTGCTGTCATTGCTGCTTCAGCACCTTTGTTGCCCGCTTTAGTTCCAGCGCGTTCAATAGCCTGTTCAATACTTTCCGTAGTTAATACACCAAAAGTCACAGGGATCTCACTTTGCATTGCAACTTGAGATAGGCCAGAACTACATTCACCAGCAACGTATTCAAAATGTGCGGTTCCACCACGGATAACAGTACCGAGTGCGATAACTGCATCGTATTTGTCGCTTTCTGCTAATGCTTTAACAGTTAATGGCAACTCATAAGCGCCTGGAACCCAAACGACGGTAATATTTTCAGAGGAAACTTGTCCAATGCGTTCTAATGCATCAACCGCACCTTCTAATAGGCTGTCGTTGATAAAGTTATTAAAACGGGCAATTGCAATTGCTACGCGTGCGTTTGGCGCCGCGACAACACCTTTGATTACGTTCATAGGTTACCTTTTTCTCCTATCCGCGGGGCGCGGATTTTATCATATTCTTTCCCTTACTGCGCTCTGTTTTATTATTACACAGCAAAGGAGCCAAAAACCCTTGATAAATCAAGGCGGTTAGTTGGCTGATAACGATGTCGTAACGACAGGAAATAACACACACGGCGCCATTTTACTACAAATAGCGCCGTAGACACACTTATTTGCGTCTATTAATAACGAGGTTTTAAACAAACTCTGATATCAGAGCCAATTTGTTGGAGAGAATCTACTGTAAATTCAGGTGCTTCGGATAATGATGACAGAGGAGAAAGTGCAAATAATCCACGTGCATCATTCCCTAAAATTTTAGGTGCAATATATATAATAAGCTCATCAACAAGCCCTGCCTCTAATAATGCAGCAGCAAAATGCGCGCCACTTTCAACCCATACGGTATTGATATTGCGTTTGCCCAATTGCATCATTAATAAAACTAAATCCACGCCACTGTTTTTGCCATTCGTTGGTAATAGAATTTCTGATACATTACCTTGCCAATCAGCAGGCTGTAATTTTGTGCGCGCCAACCAGCATTCGCCTTCAATTTGAGTGATTTTATGATGTTCAGTCACTCTATTTTGGCTATCAGCAACAATGCGAATAGGTTGGCGTAGCGTTTCTTCAGGATAAAGCGCTTTAATTTCATCTGAAAGCTCATCCCAACGTACATTCATAGATGGGTTATCAGCAAGCACTGTTGCACTTGTCGTTAAAATAGCACTAGCTTGAGCTCGGAAATTTTGTACATCCCGACGAGAGGCTTTAGAGGTTATCCATTGGCTTTCACCTGATGCTAATGCCGTTTTACCATCTAAAGATGCACCTAATTTTAGCTGGATATAAGGGAAGCCTGTTCTCATTCGCTTAAAAAAACCAACGTTAAGTTTTTCAGCTTCTTGCATTAAAACACCGTGTGAAACATCAATTCCAGCTGATAATAACTTGTGTAATCCTCGTCCTGCAACTTGAGGATTCGGATCTTGCATCGCAGCAACAACGCGTTTTACACCTGCATTAATCAAGGCATCAGCACAAGGTGGCGTTTTACCAAAGTGGCTACAAGGCTCAAGTGTGACATAAGCTGTTGCCCCTTTTGCTTTATCTCCTGCCATTTTTAATGCATTAACTTCAGCATGAGGACCACCTGCATGATGGTGATAACCTTCACCAATAATCTCCCCCTCTTTTACAATCACACACCCCACATTAGGATTAGGCGATGTTGTAAAGCGACCTAATGCTGCGAGCTCAATGGCTCGACGCATATAGTATTCATCATGCAGTCCTTCATTTTCACTTGGATTGTTGCTGTTGTTATTTATCATAATAATTACATATAAATTTATTATTTATCGTTATTTTTCAAATAATTAAATTAATTACAGTATTAATGTATTAATCCTGTAATTTCGCAATCTCTTCACCAAAATCTCGAATATCTTCAAAACTACGATAAACAGAAGCAAAGCGAATATAAGCCACCTTATCAAGCTTTTTTAGTTGTTCCATAACAAAATTGCCAATTTCTTTTGAAGGGATTTCTCTTTCGCCCGTCGCTCTTAGTTGTGATTTGATATGGCTTATCGCAGCTTCAACATCATCTGAACTCACTGGACGCTTCTCTAATGCTTTAAGCATACCTCGACGAAGTTTCTCTTCATCAAAAGGCTCTCGTATTTCATCACTTTTCACAACACGAGGCATTACTAACTCTGCTACTTCAAAGGTAGTAAAGCGTTCATGACAAACAAGACATTGGCGACGACGGCGCACTTGTGAACCATCACCAACAAGTCTGGAATCAATTACCTTGGTATCTACGGCTCCACAAAATGGGCAATGCATAGTTATTCCTACTTTTGACAATACTCATAAACAGTGTACCTGTTCAGTGAACAAAAAACACCCTGTCAGTATACACTGGCAGGGTGTTTGCGATGTTTTATCAGAAAAACGCTCTATTATGGTAAGAGAGTTGTCTGATCGGCACCCTCTTTTTCCACTTTTTGTACAATCAAGTGTTCACGTTTCATGCCCATTTTAAGTGCTAATGCAGAAGCCACATAAATAGAAGAAATAGTACCGATTGAAACACCGATTAACATAACTAAAGAGAAGCCTTCAAGCATTGAACCACCGAAGATATACAGCATTAATACAACTAATAATGTTGTTGCTGATGTCATGATGGTACGGCTTAATGTCTGTGTAAGAGAAACGTTCATAATTTCATATGATGTTCCTCGACGAATTTTACGGAAGTTCTCACGAATACGATCCGATACAACGATACTATCGTTTAGTGAGTAACCGATAACAGACATCAATGACGCTACAATGGTTAAGTCAACTTCTATATGGAACAGTGAAAGCACACCCAGTGTGATCACCACGTCATGCGCAAGTGCAATAACCGCACCTAACGCCAAACGCCATTCAAAACGGAATCCAACATAGATAAGAATACAGATAAGTGCGGATAATAACGCCATTGCACCTGTTTGAGCCAATTCGCTTCCCACGCTTGGCCCAACAAATTCAATACGTTTTACCACTGCATCGTTATCAACTTCAGCATTGATAACATCGATGACTTTCTTACCTAATTCTTGACCAGCCTGTCCTTCAACAGGAGGCATACGCACCATAATATCGCGACTGCTACCAAAGTTTTGTAACAGAGGATCTTTAAAGCCCGCAACATCTAGGCTATCACGCATTTTATCAAGGTCGGCTGGTTGACTGAGATTGATCTCAATGACTGTACCACCTGTAAAATCTAATCCCCAGTTAAATCCTTTCATCGAAATGATAGCGATTGACGCTATCAAAAGCAGAATCGAAATACTAAAGGCAACGTTGTCCCAACGCATAAAGTCAATGACTTTACGACCATGGTTTAATTGTTCAACAGTATAATCCTGTGCCACAACGTGCTCCTTAAATAGACAGTTTCTTAACGCGTTTACCACCATACAGCAGGTTTACAATCGCACGAGTACCGACGATAGCTGTAAACATGGATGTTGCAACCCCGATTGCTGTTGTGATAGCAAAGCCTTTAATTGAGCCGGTACCGACTGCATAAAGGATCACAGCTGTAATCAATGTGGTTAAGTTAGCATCAATAATACTGGAGAAGGCGCCTTTATAACCTTCATGGATTGCTTGTTGCACTGATCGACCATTACGTAACTCTTCTTTGATACGTTCGTTTATCAGTACGTTGGCATCGACAGCAACGGCAAGTGTTAAAACGATACCCGCAATACCTGGCATGGTCAGTGTTGCTCCCGGTAATAGTGACATTACCCCAACAATTAACACTAAGTTTGCCATTAATGCAGTACTCGCAATCACACCAAATTTACGATAATAAATTATCATAAAGGCAACAGACGCAATCAGACCCCATAAACACGCTTCTAAACCTTGAGTAATATTTTGCAGACCCAAAGTTGGACCAATGGTTCTTTCTTCAACGATTTGAATAGGTGCAATCAACGCACCAGCACGTAATAACAGAGATAATTGACGTGCTTCATTCGCATTTGAAATACCCGTAATACGGAAACTATTTCCTAGACGACTTTGAATATTCGCAACGTTGATAATTTCTTCGCTTTTAACCAATATAGCACGGTCATTCTCATCGCGTTTACCGCTGTCTTTATACTCTACGAACAGTGTTGCCATCGGTTTACCGACATTGTCCTTCGTAAAGTTAGACATGATAGAACCACCCGCGCTATCAAGTGAAATATTCACTTGAGGTTGACCATATTCATCAGCTTGAGAAGTTGAGTCAGTAATGTGGTCACCCGTTAAAATAACGCGTTTATAAAGAATAGTTGGTCTACCTTCGCGGGTATATTTCACTTCTGAATCGCCCGGAATACGACCAGTTTCTAAAGCGGAAGGATCAACGGTGGTATTGACTAAACGGAATTCTAATGTTGCTGTCGCACCTAAGATTTCTTTAGCACGCGCGGTATCTTGGATACCAGGCAATTCAACAACAATTCGGTCAGCACCTTGACGTTGAACTAATGGCTCAGCAACACCTAACTGGTTAACACGATTACGTAAGATAGTGATGTTTTGCTGTACTGCATAAGTACGCGCATCACGTAAACGTTCGTCAGTAAAAATAGCGCTTAATGAGTTATTTGCACCATCTCTAAAAATAAGATCTTGATTACGACGAGCTAGGTAATCTGAAGCTTTAGAGCGATCATCCGAATTACGGAAACGAATTTCAACGCCATAGTTATCCGTTTTACGGATAGATGAATATGGAATGCCTTCATCACGTAATAATGTACGTAGGCTTTCAACATTTTGTTCCTGAAGTTTACCTAACGCGGTTTCCATATCAACTTCCATCAAGAAGTGAACACCACCACGTAAGTCTAACCCCAGTTTCATCGGCTCACCGCCAATGGCTTCTAACCATTTTGGTGTTGCCGGTGCAAGGTTAAGTGCAACAATGAATTGGTCACCTAATGCAGGCAACAATACTTCACGGGCACGTAACTGAATATCAGGGTTACCGAAACGAGCTAAAATCGCACCATTTTCAAGTGCAATAGACTTCGCTTCAATTTTTTCTTTATCTAATAAAGATCGAACTTGATCCAGTGTTTGCTCATTGGCGGCGGTTCCCCGCGCGCCAGTGATTTGAACAGCCGGATCCTCACCATATAGGTTAGGAAGTGCGTAAAGCAGACCGATGAGGATAGCGGCTATCAACATCAGGTACTTCCACAAAGGATAACGGTTTAGCACGGCAGTTCCCTTTTCCCTTTGGGGAAATGTTATTAAATAGCTTTCATTGTGCCTTTAGGTAATACAGCGGCAACAAAGTCACGTTTGATAGTTACTTCAGTTGTTTCATTCAGAGCAACAACGATATAGCCGTTATCTGAAACCTTAACAACACGACCAATTAAACCACCTGTCGTTAAAACTTCATCACCTTTACCAATAGAATCCATCAGTTTACGATGTTCTTTAGTACGTTTTTGCTGTGGACGTAGGATCATAAAATAGAAAATCAGAATAAAGATCACTAACATTGGTAAAATAGACATAAAGCTAGCTTCAGGTGCTGCTTGTCCAGCAGAAGCAACAGCATCAGAAATGAAAAAACTCATTCACTTTTCCTCATTGTTGTCGATATCGACGATATTCAAGTTATAAGCCCAATATCATACACAGAATTGGGCTTTCTCGTATACATTATTCACACTTAGTCGCACTGCCATTTAGCGGTGGGACGGGTTTTCCAATACGTTCGTAGAATTCGTGTACAAACTCTTCAAAACGCGAATCTTCAATAGACTGACGAATTTCAGCCATTAAACGCTGATAATAACGCAAGTTGTGGATAGTGTTCAGCCTTGCACCTAAAATTTCGTTACAACGATCAAGATGATGTAAATAAGCACGGCTATAATTTTTACAGGTATAGCAGTCACAATGTTCATCAAGCGTTGATGTGTCAGAGCGATGTTTTGCATTACGAATTTTAATGACACCATCGGTTACAAACAGATGGCCATTTCGTGCATTTCGCGTTGGCATAACACAGTCAAACATATCAATACCACGACGAACACCTTCAACTAAATCTTCTGGTTTACCAACTCCCATTAAATAACGCGGTTTATTCGCAGGAATTTGAGGGCAGACATGCTCTAAAATGCGGTGCATATCTTCTTTAGGCTCACCGACTGCAAGGCCGCCGACAGCGTAACCGTCAAAACCGATTTCGACTAGTCCTTTTACTGAGATATCACGTAAATCTTCGTAAACACCACCTTGAATAATACCGAATAATGAATTTTTGTTATTAAGTTCATCAAAGCGCGCACGACTACGTTTAGCCCAACGTAATGACATCTCCATTGAGTTTTTTGCATAATCCCAATCTGAAGGATATGGCGTACACTCATCAAAAATCATCACAATGTCAGAACCCAAATCGTATTGGATTTCCATTGATTTTTCTGGGCTTAAAAAAATCTTTTCGCCATTAATTGGGTTACGGAAATGAACACCCTCTTCTTTAATTTTACGCATCGCGCCTAAACTAAAGACTTGGAAACCGCCTGAGTCCGTTAAAATAGGGCCTTGCCATTGCATAAAATCATGTAAATCACCATGTAACTTCATGATTTCTTGACCAGGGCGTAACCATAAATGGAAAGTATTACCTAAAAGAATTTGTGCACCTGTTGCTTTCACTTCTTCAGGTGTCATTCCTTTTACTGTGCCGTAAGTACCCACAGGCATAAATGCAGGTGTTTCAACAACACCACGTTCAAAAATAAGGCGACCGCGGCGAGCATTACCGTCGGTTTTATCTAATTCGTATTTCACTCATCCTCCAAGCATCAGAAAAACAGTCCAATGCGTAATAAAAAACAGCACATTCTAATCATTTGTTAGACGGCTGTATATGTTACTTCAACAAAAATCGAGCTGAGTCAAAGGGATTAAGCAATAAAATTGAAATAACAATTCATAAAACGAAGAAAAACGTTAAAAAATAATAAATCTTTATTCCTGTCCTACTTTTTCATTGATAGCTAAAGGATTACAAGTAATAAACATCGCATCACCATAACTGAAAAAACGATACTCTTGCTCAACGGCCTCTTTATAAGCATTCATGGTATTTTTATACCCAGCAAAAGCAGAAACCAGCATGATTAAAGTCGATTCAGGCAAATGGAAGTTCGTAATCAATGCATCAATAATTTGATATTGATAACCCGGATAAATAAAGATTTGAGTATCGTCGAAGAAAGGTGCTATTAATGCATCTTTTGCTGCTTTCGCGGCACTTTCTAATGAACGAACCGAAGTTGTTCCCACAGCAATCACTCTATTACCACGCGCTTTACACGCTAATACAGCCTCAACCACTTCTTGTGGTACTTCTGCGTATTCAGAATGCATTGTGTGTTCTTCGATATTATCCACACGCACGGGTTGGAAAGTCCCCGCACCAACATGCAGTGTGACAAATGCCATCTCAACGCCTTTTTCTTTTAAGGCTTGCAGTAATGGTTCATCAAAATGTAATCCCGCAGTTGGTGCTGCAACAGCACCTGGACGCTCATTATAAACCGTTTGATAAAGCTCTTTATCAGACTCTTCATCAGGACGATCAATATAAGGAGGTAACGGCATATGCCCAATGCTATTCAGGATAGTAAGAACATCTCTTTCATCATCAAAGCGAATTTCAAAAAGTGTATCATGACGCGCAACCATAGTTGCTTGTACGCTTTCATCTTCACCTAACACAAGCGCAGCGCCTTCTTTCGGTGATTTAGAGGCTCTAACATGAGCAAGGACACGATGTTCATCAAGCATACGCTCAACCAACACTTCGATTTTACCACCTGACGCTTTACGTCCATAAATACGTGCAGGGATCACCCGAGTATTATTAAAAACCAGCAGATCACCGGCATTTATTTTATCTAACACATCGGTAAAAACACCGTGTGATAAGGCACCAGTCTTACCTTCTAATGAGAGCAAACGACAACCACTACGTTGAGGTTGTGGATAGTGAGCAATCAAGGCCTCTGGCAATTCAAATGTAAAGTCTGATACACGCATAATTAAACGACTACTTTCATAAAAAACAGGCGGACTAGTCTAGTGCTGCCAGCTTATCAGTGCAACAAAGAAGCCCTTTTTTATTCAAAAAGCGCTATGATGATGTGATGAATTATCTTGCTCACTTACATCTAGCCTTTAGAGCAAAAAGCTCTCTATTAGGTAATATGATGGCAGATTATATTAAAGGCGCTCCTAGCTCTGATTACAGTCAAGCTGTTATTGAGGGCATTCGTATGCATAGACGTATTGATGTACTCACCGACACTCATCCATTAGTCAAACAAGCTCGTCTTTTATTTCCAGATGAATATCGCCGAGTTTCACCGATTACCTTAGATGTTTTTTGGGATCATTTTCTTTCTTTAAATTGGTCAACATTCGAACCGGATATCCCCTTAACAAAATTTGTCACCCAAACCCGAAATATTATTGAACCTGATTTATGGCAAACACCTGAAAAATTTCAAGAGCTCAATGAGTATCTGTGGTCGCAATCTTGGTTAATTCGTTACGCAGACAAAGCATACATTGCTCAAACATTGAAAGGAATGGCGAGAAGAAGACCACGATTAAGTGCACTAGCGGGCTCTTATATTGTACTCGAAACACATTACAATGAATTGAGTGAGATTTTTTGGCAGTTTTATCCGCAATTGCTAGAAAGAGCACAGCATCACCAACTTGATGACTGATACATTTAACTACCATTTTGAGTTTCATCTTTTTGTCATATTGTAGGATTACATTCGATATATCAAACAGATGCAAAGTCAATTTATCATATTATTCGTAACGATTTGTTAACAAGCATAGTATTCATTTCCAAAGTTGATTAGAATGAATCGTTATACAAGGAGTCATAAATAATCCTACTTTATTGTATTAAGTTGATAACTATAATCTATCAAATAGATTGTTCTGATTAACTTTATCAATAGCGATTGATTATTTATGCTGTATGCATCATTTAAAAACAGGGTACACACTCTAAATAATTCGAAGTATAGCTAGGCGACAAGTGAATGAGTCAGTATGTGACTAGTGCGAATGAACGAAGTCAACAATGCTACAACTTGAAGTATGACGAGGATTTTACTCTAAATAATTCGAGGTGTAGCTAGGCGACAAGTGAATGAGTCGCTAGGAGCATACAGTAGTATGTGACTAGTGCGAATGAACGAAGTCAACAACGCTACAACTTGAAGTATGACGAGGATTTTACTCTAAATAATTCGAGGTGTAGCTAGGTGACAAGTGAATGAGTTGCTAGGAGCATACAAAAGTATGTGACTAGTGCGAATGAACGAAGTCAACAACGCTACAACTTGAAGTATGACGAGGATAAATACCCTTAACTCTTTCAATCTACAGGAGTACATTATGGTTCTGGTTACTCGCAAAGCCCCTGATTTCACAGCTGCTGCCGTTTTAGGTAATGGTGAAATTGTTAATGATTTCAACCTGCATTCATTTATCAAAGGCAAACCTGCCGTTATTTTCTTCTGGCCAATGGATTTCACTTTCGTTTGCCCTTCAGAGCTGATTGCATTCGATCACCGTTTTGAAGAATTCAAAAAACGTGGTGTTGAAATCATCGGCGTTTCTATGGACTCAGAATTTGTTCATAACGCATGGCGTAAAACCCCAATTGATGATGGTGGTATTGGTGAAGTTAGATACCCAATGGTTGCTGATATCAAACATGACATCATCAAAGCTTACGGCATCGAACACCCAGAAGCGGGCGTTGCGCTACGTGGTTCATTCTTAATTGACAAAGAAGGCGTTGTTCGTCACCAAGTGGTTAACGATCTGCCATTAGGTCGTAACATTGATGAAATGATCCGTATGGTTGACGCACTGCAATTCCACGAAGAGCACGGCGATGTTTGCCCTGCACAGTGGGAAAAAGGTCAAGAAGGTATGGGTGCATCTCCAGATGGCGTAGCTAAATACCTGAAAGCAAACTCTGGCAAACTGTAATATTTCAGTAAGCTAATATATTTCTAAAAGCCTGTGAAAACAGGCTTTTTTCTTATTCAGCATTTATCCATTTATTGTTGATTGACTGTATTTATTACAACAACTAGTTATACACAAGATTATTGTTTACCTGCTTAAAGATAGTTTTGTGATCATCACATCAAAAAAAATTCTCATCACCAATAACCACTCTCTATACTTATTGTTACGCAATTGTTAATTCATATTAATAACAGCGTAAATCTCTATATTTGTATTTATTCAATATAACTCACTGTTATTGATGGAGATAATAATGATTACTATAAAAAGAACTCACCTGCTGTTACTCACTACCCTTTTTTCAACTTCACTCTATGCTGCTTATGAACCTGCTGTTGAAGCACAACACGGCATGGTTGTTTCTTCTCAACATTTAGCCTCTCAGGTAGGGAATGATATTTTACAAAAAGGAGGTAATGCGATTGATGCAGCCGTTGCAGTTGGCTATGCACAAGCAGTAGTCAATGCCTGCTGCGGTAATATTGGTGGTGGTGGTTTTATGACAATACACCTTGCTGACGGCACAAATACCTTTATCAATTTTAGGGAAACAGCGCCCGCCTCTGCTTCTAAAGATATGTATTTAGATAAAGAAGGTAATTTAGTTAAAGATGCCAGTCTATATGGCTATCTCGCCTCAGGCGTACCAGGTACAGTAAAAGGGCTCGACATAGCATTAGAAAAATACGGCACACTTTCGCGCCAAGATGTTATGGCACCGGCCATTAAACTGGCAAGAGAAGGTTATATCTTAACGCGTGCTGATACTGATGTGTTAGAAACGACAACAGAACGCTTCAAACAAGATCCAGAGTCTGCAAAAATTTTCTTAAAACCTGATGGAACACCATGGCAACCCGGTGATCGCCTTATTCAAACTGATTTAGCGAATACATTAGAATTAATCGCAAACCAAGGTGCTGATGCATTCTATCAAGGCGAAATACCTAAAAAAGTTGAAGAAGCATCAAAACAACATAATGGTCTATTAACTCAAGAAGATTTTGCTAACTTTACTATCACAGAAACCAAACCTATCACCTGTACTTACCGAGGTTATGAGTTTATTTCTGCGCCACCGCCAAGTTCAGGCGGAGTCACTATCTGCCAAACACTGAATATTTTGGAAGGTTATGATCTTAAATCAATGGGCTTTAATTCAGCTGAATATGTTCATACTCTAACTGAAGCAATGCGTCACGCTTATATGGATAGAAACACCTTTCTTGGCGATCCACAATTTATTAAAAATCCAACAGAGAAACTACTCAGTAAAACCTATGCCACAGAAATCCGCCAACAAATCATGCCAAATAAAGCGACACCTTCAGAGAAGGTACAACCAGGGATCGCTCCTCATGAAAGCCCTGAGACAACACACTACTCCGTTATAGATAAAAATGGTAACGCAGTATCAACGACTTATACGATAAATGGTCGTTTCGGTGCGGTTGTCATCGCTCCGGGAACGGGTTTTTTTCTCAACAATGAGATGGATGATTTTACCACCAAAGTCGGCGAGAAAAATCTCTATGGTTTAGTACAAGGTGAACGCAATAGTATTGCACCATTAAAACGCCCATTGTCATCAATGAGCCCAACGATTGTGACGAAAGAAGGTAAGCCATTTCTTATTTTAGGATCGCCAGGCGGTTCTCGCATTATCTCAATCACCTTACAAACTGCGCTGAATATCATTGAATTTGGTATGCCACCACAAGAAGCGGTTAATAGCCCTCGTATTCACCATCAATGGTTGCCAGATGAGGTTTATTATGAGCAACGAGGATTATCAAAAGACACATTAGAAAAACTCGCCTCCATGGGATATAAAATGGTAGAACAAACTCCATGGGGAGCAGCTGAATTGATTATGGTTGGACTCCCCGGAGAAGATGGGGTGATCCCAGCTTCATCAGGTAATGATTCCGCTGTATCGGGTGCAGTACGTGAAGGTTATCTCTATGGTTCAAACGATGTTCGTCGCCCTGCCGGTAAAGCTGTGGGTTACTAACCATAAAATGACATCATAGAGCTCAGAAAAGAAACCTTATCTTGATTAGATAAGGTTTCTTTTTTTATAAAAATGATCTAGTCATGGTTTTACAATTTATTCATATATTTTTCTATTAATAATAATCAACACCAGATTTTGATTAAATAAATAATTAACATTAAATATCAATTTATTATTAAAATAATAATATTAGATAAAATATAAGAGCAAATCACCTTTTATTTAATTTCAACAATAGAATATATATAAATAGTAGTTATTCTCTTTCGTAATTACAGACAAAAATAATAATCATTTAATTAAATAAAATTAATAACACTCGCTATTTTTATTTCTATGATAGCAATCACAGTATTAAATTTTTAATAACCACACTATCAAAGAGTGATAATAAAAAAACGAAAAAGTGGGGATAACACATTGTAAATACAAATATTTAACATTTCATCACAATATATTTTTTATCGTAAAAAGAGTTGAAATTAATAATATATCCCTTAAACACATCGTTATTATCTTTTTTATATAACGATAAAGCAAGCGGATAAATAAATAATTTATCATCACAACTTATTTCTTATTAAATTAGTTAAGCGGAGATAAATATTAATGTCTGATACACATCATCGTCCAATCTTAGATATTGGGCTATCAAGACTAGAGTTTCTGCGAATATCCGGTAAAGGGCTGGCAGGGATCACAATAGCACCCGCATTGCTTTCTCTTTTAGGTTGTAAGCAAGAAGAGATAGACAGTGGCATTATTCAGCTAACCACTACACCTAAAGGTGTTTTAGTGACGAATAGAGCACGTTGTACGGGTTGTCACCGTTGTGAAACCGCATGTACAACATGGAATGATGGCAGTGTAGGTTCATTCTTCTCTCGCACAAAAATCCATCGTCATTTTTATTTTGGTGATAAAGGTATTGGCTCCGGTGGTGGGCTTTATGGCGATTTAAACTTTACAACAGACACTTGCCGCCAATGTAAAGATCCTGAATGTATGAAGGTCTGCCCAGTAAAAGCTATCCGTTATCAAGAAGAGTTCGGCTGTATTGTCGTTGATACACGTCGTTGTATTGGTTGTGCCGCCTGTACAACAGCTTGTCCGTGGATGATGGCAACCGTCAACCCACAAACTAAAAAATCCGGCAAATGTAATTTATGTGGTGAATGTGCATCAGCGTGCCCAACAGGTGCTCTGCAAATCATTGAATGGAAAGAAATTACTGTTTAATAAATCCAGACAATCACATAACTGAACCACATTTAGATTAGGAAGCAATATTATGATTAACGGCTGGACTGGAAATATTCTAAGAATCAATTTAACTACCGGTGCCATCACTCGTGAAAGCTCAAGTAAATTTAAATCCTTAATTGGTGGAATGGGCTTTGGCTACAAAATTATGTACGACGAAGTGGGCCCAGGAGTTAAACCTTTTGATGAAGAAAACAAAATTGTCTTCGCAGTAGGGCCTCTAACAGGATCAGGTGCACCTTGTAGCTCCCGCGTCAATATCACTTCTCTTTCCACTTTTACTCGTGGCAATCTTGTCGTTGATGCCCATATGGGAGGTTTTTTTGCCGCATGGATGAAATTTGCCGGCTATGATGCACTAATTATTGAAGGTAAATCAGATAATCCTGCTTGGATCCATATTGACGATGACCAAGTCTCTATTCAAGATGCCTCTTTCTTATGGGGTAAAGGTGTTCGCCAAACGACAGAAGAGTTATGTGCTCAAACAAGTCCTGAGGCTTGTGTCGCAGCCATAGGTCCGGCGGGTGAAAATCTCGTACCTTTATCTGGCATCATTAATAGCCGTAACCACAGTGGTGGTGCGGGGATTGGTGCTGTATTAGGTGCTAAAAAATTAAAAGCCATTGTTGTTGAAGGTAGCCGAGGCGTTAACGTTGCAGACCGTAAAGCGTTAAAAGAACTGAACGACTATATGATGACACAACTCATTGGCTCTAATAACAACCACGTTGTACCAAGTACCCCACAATCATGGGCAGAATATTCACATCCTGGCTCTCGCTGGAATGCACGTAAAGGGTTATATTGGGGCGCTGCTGAAGGTGGTCCAATTGAAACCGGTGAAATCCCTCCTGGTGATATCAATACTGTTGGTTTCAGAACCATGAAATCGACTTTTGACTTAGGACCAGAAGCAGAAGAATACACCGTAAAAATGGGAGGATGTCACTCTTGCCCTATTCGCTGTATGGCGCAACTTAACGTTCCACAAGCGAAAAAATTTGGTGTGCCGCAAACAGGCGGAAACACTTGTGTTGCTAACTTCGTTCATACAACGATCTTCCCTAATGGCCCTAAAGATGTAGAGAAAAAAGGCGATGGTAACGTCGTTGGTAACCTTGTTGGCCTGAATATTTTTGATGATATGGGTTTATGGTGTAACTACGGCCAACTTCATCGTGACTTCACTTATTGTTATACCCACGGTGTCTTTAAACGCGTTCTTTCTGAAGAGGAATATAATGATATTCCTTGGGATAAGCTTGAAGAAGGTAATCCTGAATTTATCAAAGATTTCTATTATCGCTTAGCGCACCGTAAAGGTGAATTTAGTCACCTAGCTGATGGCTCTTACCTCATTGCGCAACGCTGGAACTTAGGTGAAGAGTATTGGGCGAACAAGAAAAACAAACTTTGGTCACCAATGGGCTTCCCAATTCACCACGCCAATGAAGCCTCTGCTCAAGTTGGTTCTATCGTTAACTGTATGTTTAACCGCGATGCAATGACACATACCCATATCAACTATATCGGCAGCGGTTTACCACTGAAACTACAAAAAGAGATTGCAGGTGAGCTATTTGGCTCTGGTGATGCTTTTGATGAAACCAAAAACTATACACCAATCAATAAAGCCAAAATTGCTTATACCAAATGGACTATTTTGCGTAGCTGCTTACACGATGCTGTCACCTTATGTAACTGGGTATGGCCAATGACCGTTTCTCCTCATAAGAGTCGTAATTATCGTGGTGACTTAGAAATGGAGGCTAAATTCTTTACCGCCATCACGGGTGAACCAACGACCTCTAAAGATCTGGATTTAGCCTCAGAGCGTATCTTCACGCTACACCGCGCTTATACAGTCAAATTAATGAACACCATGGATATGCGTAATGAGCACGACCAAATCTGCTCATGGGTATTTGATAAAGATCCCGATATTCCAGTCTTTACCGAAGGTACAGACAAAATGGACCGAGAAGACATGCAGCTCTCTCTCACCATGTTCTATGAAGAAATGGGCTGGGATCCTAACTTAGGTTGCCCAACAAAAGAAACGTTAGTTCGCCTTGGATTACAAGATATTGCAGACGATTTATCGTCTCGTGGTTTATTACCAAGTTAATCGGTAAAAGAAGGAGATCATGATGATAGAACAAAATGCATCGGCTTCTATACCACAAGATATCGCTGATGATTCAGATATTGCTTCCGAGCAACCTGATATCTCTCGTCGACGTTGGTTACTACCACTATCAGAAACAGGTGTTGGACGTAATGCTAACACCTCAACAGATATCGTAGAAGAACCCGTTGCAGAGGTAGCAGAATTATCTGCCGAACAACATCTAGCGAATGCAATTCGTCAATGTTCAAAAGATGGTGAACTATTAGCAATTTCAACGCTGTATGATGCGCCCTATTCTCTGACTGAAGAGGATATTGTGCAGTTAAAAACCGCGTTAAAGAGCGACGAGTTTATTGATATCGCCCATTTAAGTCTCAATGACGAGGATTATTTCTACTCTGATGAATTTATGTCAGATAACTTCGCACAACTGCAATTATTAAACCGCCATGCGGATATTTGTACAGCAATTGCAGGTGTGGTTCGTTTTGAATGCGAAACCTATCCTCGACCATTGAAACAAAGCATGTTGATGTCTGAACCTTTTCACTATACGGCTTCAGAGATTGAAGATGCACTGACACTGATGAAAACTCACCCTGATTTTCAGGATATTCAGCAAGTTTTAGCATCCAACGATGCCCCTTATCTCTTTAGCAATACGTTAATGAGTTATGGCAAAGCACGAGGCTTAACTGAATGGATTGAGGTAGAACAACATGAAAATCCTTAATGTTCTACTTTATCAACGAAATTCGATGTGGGTATTACAACATCATCAGACTGAGGAGCAAAAATAATGCGTGTTTCTCGCCGTAAATTTGTAGCCGGTATGGGATCGGTCATTTTTTTCAGTGCGCCACTAGGAAGTGCGCTTGCAGCAACAACAGAAAAAAAACCAATCCGCTATGCCATGATCCACGATGAGACGCTCTGTAATGGCTGTAATATCTGCGCCACTGCATGTCGTCGATTAAATAAAGTACCTAATGGTATGGCGCGAATGGATATTGCTCATATTCCATTAAGCCTCAAAGAAGATAACGATAAATACCATTTCTTTAGACACTCTTGCCAACAATGTGAAGATGCCCCATGTATCTCGGTTTGTCCTACAGGTGCTTCTTGGCGTGATGAAACCAATGGCATTGTTCGTGTTAATAAAGAGAAATGTATTGGTTGTAGCTATTGTATATCAGCATGCCCATACCAAGTCCGTTATCTTAACCCAGTGACACAGGTTGCTGATAAATGTGATTTTTGTCTTGAGTCTCGATTACAAAAAGGTTTCCCACCGATTTGTGTGAGTGCTTGTCCACAAAATGCTTTGTTATTTGGTAGAGAAGACAGCCCTCAAATTCAAGAATGGCTCAAGACACACGATTACTATATTTATCAACTTGATGGTGTAGGGAAACCGCATCTCTACCGCCGTGTAGGGCCTCATATTCAAGAGGAGGGTAAAGTATGAGTGCTGTTAATATCATGCCAAATGCCGAGCAATTCCAAGCCTCACTAAAAGAGTATGTCTTAATTTACACACCCGACTACTTACCACTTTGGTTAATCGTTGCAGGCGTACTTTTAGTTGGAATGTTGCTTGTTCTTGCACTGCATGGCTTCTTGCGTTATCGCTTTGCCACTCCACATGGTGGATCGCATAAAGAAGAGAAGCTCTATCTTTACTCTAAAGCGGTTCGTTTGTGGCACTGGAGTAATGCCTCTTTATTTATTCTGTTGCTTCTAAGTGGTGGGATTAACCATTTTGCCTTACTTTCAGCCCACGATACGGCGTTATTAGTCAGTGTTCATGAAATTTGTGGTTATCTGCTCTTAGTATGCTGGTTATCTTTTGTATTGATCAATATTGTTGGTGGTAATGGTAAATTTTATCGTATTGACGGTAAAAATTGGTTACAACGCGCTTTAATGCAAATTCGTTTTTACCTCTACGGCATTATCAAAGGCGAAGATCACCCCTTTCCTGCAACCCCCAACGTTAAATTTAATCCACTGCAACAAATGGCTTATTTAGGTGTGATGTATGCATTAGTTCCACTACTGTTGATAACCGGTATTTTACTGCAAAACCCAGCACTTATTCCTGCTGATGCCGTAATGTTTAAAGCATGGTTATTAATCACGCACCAAATATTAGCAGTATGTAGTGTCTTTTTTATCATTGGTCACCTTTATCTGTGTACAACTGGAAAAACGCCATTCCAAACATTTCGCAGTATGGTTGATGGTTACCATAGACACTAATTAATACATGGATTAAGGAGCTTATATGTCAGTCCCTTCAAAGGAAAATATTCGATTAACAAAAAAAGACTTACGACAACTGCATGTTTCAACTTCGCTTTATCGTTGGTTTTTGCGTTATTTTCCTGATGGAGGCACTTACAGTGCTATCCATAGTGAGTTAATAAAACAGCGCCGTACACAGTGGATAGAAAGCCTTATTCAATATATTTATTTACGTCATTTTAGAGAAGTATCCTTTGCCAAACAGGAACAAGAAGTCATAGAAAACCTCTTGTTCCTGCTCGGCAATGAACAACAGCAAGGCGTGACATTACAACGTTTGCCCTATCACAACACGTTGCCAACATCTGAAAACATTCAATTTTCTACCGAATGGCATCAATTGATCTTAAAAAGTCAGCAACTAAGTACCGATCTTGCTTTGTGTGGGAATAATAATATTGTGGCTTTTTCTGGCGATGAAAATAGCATTGCCAACACAGGTTATAGCAATCAACTAATGGTTACTGGCTTTGCAGGAAAAATAGCTAATACAGGAAATCAGTGTCGTATTGGGAGTTTAGGCGGACGCTCCCGCATTTCTAATAGTGGCAATGATGTCAAAATTTATGCCGCAGGTAATGGTGTTCATATTGCAAACAGTGGCATGCGCAATTTTATTACGGCCTCTCAAGATAGAGCAAAAATCACTAACACAGGTGATTTAGCGCAGATCAATGTGACTGGAAAAAACGCAGTAGCAATTAACACTGGCGATAACTGCAAAATCACGGTATCTGGCGACAACAGTATTTGCATATCAACGGGTAATATAGAACAGTTCTGCCTAGGAAAAGGGGGTAGTGCCGTGATTGCTTATCATGACGGCAATCGTACTCGCTTTAAAATCTTCTATGAAGGTGAAGATGATATTGTTGCTGGCGTTTATTACTATTTAGATGAAAACCAACAACCTGTGGCAGAAAAACAGTATTCTGCAAATAAAATTTAATGAGCAACGTGACTGCTCCCTGCCCTGTCGGGCGAGGCTTCCCACTTCTTAGACCGCAACCGTCTGTGTGACGGATTTACGCTGGCCTCCATGGGCAGAAACGACGAGTCCCGCCGCTTGTAATTCCAGTATGCCCTTGCGTTCGATG
>NZ_JASVWV010000012.1:0-115401 GCF_030286765.1 Proteus faecis | reverse complement strand
GTCGAGATCGTACTTTGTCTGTAGCACCGGAGGGGCAACGATTGAAACGCTCAGAGCCTACGTTCAGAGTCAGTCAACGTCTGATTGATCTTTAAAGCCCTGCGGGCTTTTCGCCTTATATCCCCGCCCGCATTGGGCGAGGGTTTACGGCGTTTTTCGCTAAGCTAAACTGTTTGCTCTACTCTTAAATCAAATAGATACTATAATGTCCAAAATAGCTATTTTTTGCTATAATTAGACATTATAGTATCTATTTGAGGCTAACAAATGAAACTCTCATTACTTACTGATCTCGATGTTAGTCGAGCCTTTGCCTCTCATTTACGAAAGTTGCGTGAAAAAGAAAAATGGTCACGTGAACAACTTGCCGAGCGTAGTACAGTTCCTGCTTCAACTATCAAAAAGTTTGAGTTACAAGGTAAAATTTCACTACGCCAGCTACTGTTACTTTGGCAATGCCTTGATGATTTAAATAATCTTTATGCAGTTGTTGATCCAAAGAAAGTGAATAAACCACGTATGCCAAGGACGATTGAAGAGGTATTACAAGATGAGTTTTAAATCAACAAAAAGGGAAACTTTCGTTTCCCTTTTTATCTTTAACCCAATGTACTTTATTGCTTATGGATGGCTTCAGTATGGATCACTTTTTTACTCGGAGAGCCTGCCACTTTATCGTAAATACCACACACAACAATAGTAATGAGAACAGGAATTAACCACGCCAAACCTTGCTCACTTAACGGTAACTTTGTAGCCCAATCGGGTAATAAATGTTTCAGATAGTCAGACGCTTTGATTGCATCAAAAATACCGAAAAATAAGCTAACAGCCATTGCTGGCGCGATAATACGACTTGGGTTATTCCACAGACGTAATGTGAAACTCATTAAAATAATCACAATACAAGGTGGATAAATCATTATCAGTACAGGAATAGAAAACGCAATCAGCTTGCTCAAGCCTAAGTTTGAAACAACGGCTGAGAATATCGCCAAAATCAATACCAATACACGATAAGAGATAGGTAAATAACGGCTAAAAAACTCTGCACATGCACAAGTTAAGCCAACAGCAGTCACCATACAGGCTAAGAAAATCAATACGGCTAAGAAGAAGCTACCAAAGTTACCGAAAGTGTACTGTACATAGGCATGTAAAATATCAGCGCCATCTTGAGCACCAGGAATAATGCTGCCACTGCTAGAGCCTAATTTAAATAGACTCAAATAGATCGCAGTTAACAATACACCCGCAATAATTCCCGCCCACATAGTATAACGTGTTAACAATGATGAATTATCAATACCCCGAGAGCGAGCCGCATTAACAATAACAATACCAAAAACCATAGCACCCAATGTATCCATGGTGAGGTAACCGTTAATAAAGCCCTGAGTTAACGCCATATCACGATAAGCATCAGTAGCAGGAATAGCGCCACCCGCAGGCCAAAATACCGCGGCAATACCTAATATTGCTAATGCCAAAATTTTAATCGGTGCAAGAATATGACCAACACTATCTAGTAATTTTCCCGGATAAAGTGAAATTCCAATAACAATTAAGAAATAGACAATGCTGTAAATCAACAATGACATCTCTGTATCACCCACTAAAGGAGCAATACCCACTTTAAAAGAAACGGTTGCAGTACGAGGAGTAGCAAAAAGGGGGCCAACAGCAAGATAAGCAACAATAGCTAATAATAATCCCATTGATTTACCAATAGGTGTACTTAATGCCTCAATGCCACCACCAACTTTTGCCAATGCGACAACCGTTAAAACAGGTAAACCAACACCGGTGATCAAAAAGCCAATCGCTGCGGTCCAAACAAATTCGCCTGATTGTAACCCCACCATTGGAGGAAAAATAATGTTGCCAGCGCCAACAAATAGGGCGAATGTCATAAACCCTAATGCCAGAATATCTCTGGAAGTTAATCTATGTGCCATAAGTTTTGTTAATATGTATTTACAATAATGATTTAATTACGCCGATATGGCGCAACATAAAATCAACAATATCTATTTAGGCTCATATCATCATTATTCAGGATAATATCCATATATAATCATTTCATGTAGAGCAATTAAGTACTAAATAGAAAAAATTGCCGATAACTGGTCACAAGTAAAACTTTTATAATGAAAAAAGGCAATAGCCAATCCAAAAACCAGAATAATCATCTAAACTATTTTTCAGCACTAGTTATAACTATCATATATTATCGAATATACATGATATGATTTGTGCATTTTATCACCAATAATATTGAATATCGGCATCATTTAAAGTTAACATTAATTAATAATATTAAAATTTAACGCTACGATATTAGTTTTTGTTGATATTAAAAAGATGAAGAAAGGAACAAAAAACCTTTATCACTGATTGAATACAGATGATAAAGGTTTTAAAAAAGACATACAGCTAGTGTGTTTCTTTAGCGCTAAGCAATGTTTGAGGAAGGATAAAAGAGAATGTACTCCCAACCCCCACTTTACTTTCAATATTCAATTGAGAGTGATGATGGAGCAACGATTTTTTCACAATAGCCAAACCTAACCCGGTACCACCAGAATGACGAGAGCGAGCTTTATCAACGCGATAAAAACGTTCTGTCAAACGTGTTAAGTGTTCAGCACTGATCCCCGATCCATTATCTGAAACGCTAAATAACATACCTTGGGGAATCTTCTTCCAATTGACTTTGATTGTTGTACCTTCTTCAGTGTGATTAATGGCGTTATACACTAAGTTAGAAACAGCACTACGCAATTGCTCTTCATTACCACGAACAGCCCACTGATCATCAACATCAAAAACAATCTGATGCCGACCTTGACTTAATGAGTTCGCTTCTTGTTGTAATAACGCCAAAATGGCAGGAATATCAACAATCTTGTTTAAATCAATATGCGGAGCAGATTCGATACGAGAAAGCTGTAAAAGTTGCTGAACAAGCGTATCCATACGTTTAGCTTGCTCTTGCATTGTGACTATCGCCTTATGCTCTGCGGGTTTTGCTACACTATTTTCTTCCATCATTTCAAGATAGCCTTGAATAACGGTTAGTGGTGTTCTTAACTCATGACTGACATTAGCAAAAAAATCACGTCGTGAGTTTTCTAGTTTATTTTTTTCTGTTACATCGCGAGCCACCATCAAACGCTGATCTTCGCTATATGGCATCACACGAAACTCAACAATAGAACCACTATTTAGTGAAATGGTTAAGGGACGACTAAAATCACCTGCGGTAAAGTAATGCAAAAAATCAGGATAACGTAATAAGTTAAAAATATTTTGCCCATTATCTTCAGGCCAGCGAAAACCCAATAAATGTTGAGCAAGACTATTACACCAAAAAATATTCCCTTCATTCGTCATCATCACGACTGCATCGGGTAAACTTTCAGCACCACTTCTAAAACGTTTAATTAAGTCGCCTAATTCTCTGCGTCGTTTACGATTACGTTGTTGGGTCTGTCGAATACCATAAAAAATAGGCTCCCATCCCCCACTTCCTTCTGGGGGCAATACAGAGCGCTCTAACCATAGCCATTTAGATAATTTCAGCAAATTATAGGCATGCCACACAAGAGCACTGAAAAGCGAGGCCACCAGCAACCAAGAAAGATGCCCGATAAAAAGCGATAATATAAAAGCAGGTAAGCAAAATAGACATAGCCCCCAAACGAGGGCTTTCCATGATAGTCGTTCTAACACCAGACGATTACTCCCATATTGACTTAGAAACGGGCAGAAAAACGATATCCCGTTCCACGTACTGTCTGTATCATTTTGTCATGACCATCTTCTTCAATGGCCTTACGTAAACGACGAATATGCACATCAACAGTACGGTCTTCGACATAAACATTCGTTCCCCAAACGTAGTTTAGCAGTTGTTCTCTACTGTATACACGTTCAGGATGTGTCATAAAAAAGTGCAGGAGTTTAAATTCGGTGGGTCCCATATCTATCGGTTTGTCTTGACTCGTTACCCGATGAGAAACAGGATCAAGTCCTAATCCATTGAATTCGATGATATCTTCCGCTGACATCGGTGATAAACGCCGTAAGATCGCCTTCACTCGGGCGACAAGCTCTTTAGGTGAAAAGGGTTTGATAACATAATCATCAGCACCCGTTTCTAATCCTTGGACTTTATCTTCCTCTTCCCCTTTTGCTGTTAGCATAATAATTGGAATATCGCGGGTGTTACTTTCCCGTTTCATCTGTTTTATTATCTGCAAACCAGATCCTCCGGGGATCATCCAATCTAATAAAACCAGATCAGGGTAAGGATCAATAAGAAAGCTCAATGCAGAATCATAGTCTTCTGCTTCAATCGGTTGAAAACCATTTTGTTCCAAAACAAAACAGATCATCTCTCGAATTGCGGTTTCATCTTCAACAACAAGAATACGCCTTGCCATACTCTATCCTGTGTAATGTTATAGAGGGTCAAAATGATTATGATGCAGTTTTATGACAGATTTATGACTAACCTTAACATTACTGAAATAGATCCCTGTTGTTAAGGTAAATAAACCATTTTTTGGTGAAATATCACTCAAAAAGAGGACGTATTGTTGAGTTTTCACGAAAAAACGAAGGTGCGCTATACTCTTCATCAAATAAAAAAGAGGGATAGCAATGCGGATTATTCACACATCGGACTGGCATTTAGGGCAATATTTTTTTACTAAAACTCGAGCTAAAGAGCATCAGCAGTTTCTTGATTGGTTATTAGCACAAATTAAACACTATCAAGTCGATGCACTAATTGTTGCTGGTGATATTTTTGATACAGGCTCCCCACCAAGTTATGCTCGAGAGCTATATAATCGTTTTGTTGTCGCTATCCGAGACACACAATGTCAGCTCGTTATTCTAGGTGGTAACCACGACTCTGTCGCGACACTCAATGAATCAAAATCACTATTGGCGTGTTTAAATACGACAGTTATTGCCAATGTTCATGCAGAAACACCACAAGCCCCGATCATTCTTCCTCAAAAAGATAACACGCCAGGCGCATTACTCTGTGCAATCCCTTATCTACGGCCTAGAGACATGATCAGCAGTAAAAGTGGGCAATCAGGTGCTGAAAAACAAACTGCCTTAAAAGACGCGATTGCTGAATATTATCAAACGCAATATCAAACAGCTCTCGAATTACGTCAGCAATTAAATGTCAACATTCCCATTATTGCAACAGGCCACCTTACAACCATTGGTGCGAGTGTGACGGACTCGGTACGAGAAATTTATATTGGTACTTTAGAAGCTTTCTCTGCCACCCTATTCCCAGAATTTGACTATATTGCTCTAGGTCATATTCATCGCCCTCAAGTGGTGAATAAATCAGGCCATATTCGTTATAGTGGCTCCCCTATCCCCTTAAGTTTTGATGAGAGCGGACAACAGAAAAGTGTCTGCCTTATCGATTTTGAACAAGATAAATTAACTAACCTCACACTATTACCCATCCCTGAATTTCAGTTACTACGCACTATCAGTGGTTCATTAAAAGAGATAGCTATAAAACTTGAAGATCTAAAAAAACAATACGGTGAAATAGATACCACTATTTGGTTGGATATCGAAGTCTCAACCCAAGACTATCTCAGTGATATACAAACCCGCATTCAAGAGCTCACTAATGACCCGCTTTTTGAAGTAATTTTATTAAGAAGAGCCAGAAAACAGCGCCAAGCATTTACTCAAAATGAGAACGAAACACTGACCGAATTAACCGTTTATGATGTTTTTGAAAGGCGCTTAGAACAACATGAGTTTGATTCAGAAGAAACGAAAACTCGTTTAACAACATTATTTAAACAAGCAGTTGAAATGGCAGAGAAAGAGGATAACGAAGCATAATGAAAATCTTAAGTCTGCGATTTAAAAATATTAACTCTTTAAAAGGTGAATGGAAAATTAACTTCAACCAAGAACCTTTTATCAGCAACGGGTTATTTGCGATTACAGGCCCTACAGGTGCGGGAAAAACCACCCTATTAGATGCGATTAGTTTAGCCCTTTATCATCGAACGCCAAGATTAGATAAAGTCACACAATCACAAAATGAGTTAATGACACGCCATACCGCGGAATGTTTGACCGAAGTTGAATTTGAAGTCAAAGGTGTAGCGTATCGAGCATTTTGGGAACAACGCCGTGCTAATTATAAAGAAGATGGCAATCTTCAAGCACCACAAGCCGAACTTGTTAAAATAAATACGGCCGGAGGCGAAGACAAAATATTAGCAAGCAAGATAAGCCAAGTAAAAGAGATGATCATTAATATTACTGGCCTTGATTTTGAGCGTTTCACTAAATCTATGTTGCTTTCTCAAGGACAATTTGCGGCTTTTTTAAATGCAGATGATAAATCCCGCGCTGAATTACTCGAAGAACTCACAGGTACCGATATTTATCGTCATATATCCCAATCTATCTTTAAACATTGGCGTGAAGAAGAACAAGCATTAAAAACACTAAAACAGCAAGCCGAAATGATGGCATTATTAGATGAAAATGCTCGCCAAGCTTTATTAACCGAACAGACTAATCTTGTTGCCAAAGAGAACCTATTACAAAAAGAACAACAGGAATATCAAACAGCAAAGCAGTGGCAAGAAAAAGAAATTGAACTCAATAAAAATAAAGTATTAGCACAAACCGAAGTTAATTTAGCACAAGAAGCGTTAGTTGCTGCCAAGCCCGATATTCAACGTCTTGAAAATAGTGAACCAGCAGAAAAAATCCGTCCACTTTATGATGAAAAGGATCGTCTATTAAAAGAACAAACCTATATTGAATCACAACTATCAACACTAAAAGCAGAAAAACTGCGTATTGAACAACAGAGCCAACCTATTAATCAGCATTTAGTCGAAGCTCATGAAACATTTAAACAACACGATGAGAAAAAACAGCAAATATTGCAACTTATTCGTGAACAAGTCGCGCCATTAGATAATCAGTTAATCTTGCTACAACAAGATATTTCAGTAAAAACACAGCAAAAAAATACACTAGAAAAAACACAATCAGAATATCTGGAAAAAATACAGTCAACAGATGTCAAATTAGCTGGTTCACAAAAGCAATTCAATGAATTAAATGAATATTTAAATCAGCATGCAGCTCATGCTCAACTTGCTGAAAACTTACCTTTATGGCAACGTTATTTTGAGCAATATGATGAAATTACAGAGAAATATCTAACGAGTCAGAAAAATGAAAAAATAGAACAAGAAAAAGCGCAATTTCTTAAACTTTCCCTCGAAAAAACGATACACACGCTAGAAGCACAACAACACAAGCTTAATTTACAGCAACAACAATTAAGCGAATTGCAAACGCAACTTGAGCAACAAAATAAAGCAGATGCCATTGCGGATATTCCTCATCGTTTGCAACAAATTTATCAGCAAAGAAATGCTCTCGCAAAACTAATGGGATTACAGGCTCAATTAGAGCGTGCTATAAAAGCTGAACATCAGCAGCAAAAAAGTTATTTAGAAAACCAGCAAAACATAGCGGTGCTAACTGAAAATATCCGTAAAAATAGCATCGTTTTAAAAGAAAAAGAGCAACATCTTAAAGATTTAAATGACAATTATCTTTTAATACGAAAATTAGCCGAGTACGAAGAAGAGAGACAGCGTTTAGTTAAAAACACCCCATGTCCTGTTTGTGGTTCAACTGAACATCCTTATGTTGAAAAATATAAAAAAATTAAACCAGATGAAACAAAAACACGGCTAGATATTTTAACGCAACAAGTTCATGCATTAACAATAGAGTTAGTAGAACAAAAAACACAGTCTGCTAACTATCAAGCTCAAAACGAAAAATTAAGTAACGAACTTGAACAACTCACACAAGATATTACGTCATTAACACAACAATGGCGGGATGTAGCGCAAACTTATGCATTACCAGATGTCGGCTGTGAAGAAGCAGTTTTAACTCAATTAGATGTAGAACTTAAGAAAGAAGATGATTTACTGACACAAAAACGAATTAATTATCAAGCATTAGAAGCCAAAATTCAGCAGGAATACAAACTATTATCTGATAACAAAGAGCAATTTAATCAACAACAACAAACTGTTCTTCATCAACAAAATGAATATGCTCAGCAACAGAAAGAAGTTTCCAATAAACAGCAACAGACAGCGCAATATCTTCAACAACAAACTCAGTTAGCGCAGGATCTTCAATCCCTTGTTAAACAGCAAGGTTATGAATTACAAGAATTTGAAGATAAAATTCAATGGATTACTGCACGCAAAGAAGAGAGCCAACAATATCAATCAACCTTAAAAACCCATCACGAATTACAACAAATCATCCGCGAATTGCTATCAACACAGGAAGAGAGAAAACGCTATTTATCTGAAATTCAAAAAGAACTTGATACTGTTCTCATCCATTTACAACAACTACATCAGCAACAAGAGCAGCTAAAAACACAACGGCAAACTTTATTCGGAACACAAACCACCGAAGATGCACGTAATGAGTTGGATAAACGGAGTCTATTGTTACAAAAGCAAATTGAGCAATATAGTGAAGAAAAAAACCGACTCGAAATCCGTTTAAATCAGCTTATTGGCCAATATCAAGAAAACGAAAAATCACTACAACGGCTTCATGTTCACTCACAAGCTATCGTTGAACAATATCAACATGCGTTAAAAAACAGCCCGTTTACTGATGAAAAGGCATTTCTCGCTTCATTGTTATCCGTCGAGGAAAGACATCGTTTACAAGAGCAACAAAAACAACGTCTTGATAAGCTGTTACAAGAAAAAACACGTTTAGATACACAAGAAAATGCCTATCAACAACACTTATCACAACAACCAATATTGATAACACAACAAAATTTTGAACAAATTACCGCTCAGTTATTGCTGTTAGAAACACAACTTATTCAATTACAAGAAACGAAATTTCGTATTCAAGAGCAACTACGAGCTGACGAAGAAAAGCGTAAAGAGCAACAGGCGCTACTGACTCATATTACCAAACAACAATCTCAGTTTGACGATTGGAGCTACTTAAATGAATTAGTGGGATCTGCATCGGGAGATAAGTTTAGCCGCTTTGCCCAAGGCTTAACGCTTGATCATCTCATTTATTTGGCTAACCGTCGTTTAGAAAAGCTTCATGGACGTTATTTCTTGCAACGCAAAACACCAGCAAGCCTTGAACTACAAATTGCAGACACATGGCAAGCAGATGCACTGCGTGATACTCGCACGCTCTCTGGTGGCGAAAGTTTCTTAGTCAGTTTATCACTCGCCTTAGCGCTTTCGGATTTGGTCAGTAACAAAACTCAAATTGAATCACTCTTTCTTGATGAAGGCTTTGGCACATTAGATCCTGATACCTTAGATATTGCATTAGATGCACTTGATAGCCTTAATGCATCCGGCAAAATTATTGGCGTAATTAGTCATGTAGAAGCCATGAAAGAGCGCATTCCAGTACAAATTAAAGTGAAGAAAGCCGGAGGATTAGGTATCAGCCAACTTGCTCCCGAATTTAGATATGTAGATAAATAAAATATAAATCAATTAGTTAAAAACTAGGTCGAATATTTTGACGTAACTGATTAAATTTTTTATATATCAATAAATCACGACTAAGCTCTATAGTGTGTCTATAGATTAGCTCAAGCTAAAACACGCTTTAAGCGCTAAAATTTATCAAGGAGACAACCATGTCTAACGCATTTACTGATTTAATGAAAAAACGTAGAACAATTTATCATTTAGGTAATCAACTTCCAATTAGCGAAGACAGGGTCACTGCGATTATCAAAGAAGCCGTTAAAGAGAGCCCAACAGCATTTAACTCACAAACATCTCGTGTTGTTATTCTGTTTGGTGAACAACACCAAAAACTGTGGAATATCGTTAAAAATACACTGAAAAAATTAGTACCCGCAGAAGCATTTAGTGCAACTGAAGCAAAAATTAATAGTTTCGCCGCAGGGGCAGGTTCAATTCTGTATTTCGAAGATACTGATATCGTAAAAGGTCTTCAAGAGCAATTCCCACTGTATGCGGATAACTTCCCTATATGGTCAGAACAAGCTAGTGGTATGGCGCAACTTTCTGTTTGGACTGCATTAGCAGCAGAAAACGTAGGTGCTTCATTACAACACTACAACCCAATTATTGATGACGAAGTTCATACAACTTGGGATCTGCCAAAAACATGGAAATTAAGAGCACAAATGGTCTTTGGTTCAATTGAACAAGAGGCTGGTGAAAAGAATTATATGGAAGATGATGCACGCTTTAAAATCTTCAAATAAGTGTTAGAACAGACATCTGACAAAATACCCTAGCAATAAGTAATACCCTCTTTTCTTTACTTTCATTCCATTGCCCACAAGCCTCTGTGGGCTTTTTTTATTACACATCCATAAAAAAAGAGCAAAGTGCGTAATGAATACAAAGGTAGGGATGGACCCTTTGTGTTCAACACTTTGCTCTCTTTATTTATTTACGCACCTCTTACCGAAATAAAAGGTGCGATTTTCACAAGGCGTATGAAAATACGTTATTTGCGTGTGATGTTATTCGCTTTTGGTTGAGCAATTGGAGACTGCTCTGCAAAGTATTTCACTACTGCATCAACATCTGGCACGCTGTAAACTGGATCTTTACCTTCTTTCAGTACTGAGAAGTTACTACCACCCGTTGCTAAGTATTCGTTAGCCACAACACGGTAGTTCGCTTTCATATCTACTGGTTTACCGTCAATTTTCATTGATTCAACGATAACACGATTACCATTCGATGCTTTGCTATCCCATGTGTATTGGAAGTTACCAGATACGGCTAATACTTGTGGACGCGAACGATCCCACTGTTGCTCTAACAGGCGTTTGATTTGCTCACCCGTTAACGTCTGAGTTAACAGTACGTTAGAGAACGGCTGTACAGTGTAGATTGCGTTATAAGAAACGTCACCACCGGTCATATCAGCACGAATACCACCGCTGTTCATAAATGCGATTTGTGCGCCACCCATATCTTTGGGTTTTGCCGTATATAAATGCGCATCAGCAATCACTTGACCCAGAGCAGACTCACCTGCGTCGTTAGTTTGCTTAGTTAAATTACCTTCTAACTTACCGATAATACGATTAGCTAATGGGGTAGCGATTTTTTCATAAGCTTCTAACAGTTTAGTTACTGCAGGATCTTTTTCATATTTGCGGTTATCAACCCAAATATTACGTGCTTCTACATCAACAACGTCTTTTGTTGTTTTATCTAATTTCAGGTCGATACGTGTTAACATTGCACCGTTAGATTGTGCAGATGTCACTGATTTACCATTAATAGTACAGTTATAAGCTTGGTGAGTGTGACCTGTCACAACAAAGTCAATCGCTGGATCTAATTGGTCAACAACATCTAATACTTTACCTGTAATACCATTACATGCGTTGATATTAACAGGACCACCATCGCGGCGCTGTGCTGCACCTTCGTGGATCAATACACCGATCGCTTGAACACCCTGTGCTTTTAACTGTGGCACTAATGCATTGATTGTTTTGGCTTCGTTATGGAAACTTAAACCTTCAGTGCCTTTAGGGGTTACGATAGCCGCCGTACCTTCTAGAGTCACACCGATAAAAGCAACCGGGATGCCGTTAAATTCTTTGATAACATATTCAGGGAATAACGTTTTACCTGTTTCATTAACAGTTACGTTTGCTGATAAGTATTGAAAATCAGCACCTTTAAATTCAGTTGGGCCTTGGCAACCCGTTACTGGGTGGCAACCACCGTTTTGTTTACGCAGTAACTCGCCCATACCTTTATCAAATTCGTGATTACCCACAGACGTTGCTTCTAAGCCTGCTAATGATAATGCTTCGATTGAAGGTTCATCATGGAACATTGAAGATAACAGAGGGCTTGCACCAACCATATCCCCCGCCGCAACAACGATATTGTTCGGGTTATCTTTTTTCATTTCTTTGATTAACGTAGCCATGTGCTCGATGCCACCAGGTTTGTTTGGACCTGGCGCTTTTAGCGCACCGTGGAAGTCATTCATTGCGATAACACGCACATCCACAACATTAGCTTCGTCGTAGTTCTTAGCACAACCAGCTAATAAGACTGAGCTTACCGCCAGTGCAACGAGTTTATATTTATGATTCATTTAAAATTTATCCCTAAGATCAAAATTCACGTTTCGGACAATCAATTACTTCGAAATCTTTGCTATAACAGATATAGAATTCATCTCGATTAATTTGAATTTCTTTATCCTTCAGTGATGGATTGTGTTCTTTTAAGAACTTAATCAATGCACTGTTTGAAGGACGGCCTTCTGGTAATACTAACGCTTCATACAACTCTTTTTGTTTACCAAAAAATGCATCTGGTGTATCAAACGCACACACACCGTGTTTTTCCCATTCGCCTTGTAGTAGATCGATACCCGGGGAATCACACAGATAAGGTTTGATAGTAGAGTATTCTAAAGGCGGTAAATCACCTTTACATAAACGAGGATGCTTGCGTATGTCTTTCCAATCACGGCACTCTTCCCATGATTTACCATCACAGGTTTCAGCCCACAGCCCATGAACAATCCAGCCAAATTTGTTATCAGAGAAACACTGGATTTCAAATTTATCGTACTCACGTTTTGCACGATCTTTTTCATTATCGTTATTTAAACGTTTAATGTTATTACTTTTATAATCACAAAAAGCCGGTGAGTAGTTAATTGCTAACTTAAAGTAATCTGTTGATGCCGTGCTATTTTGACCATAGCGATCATTAGAAGCGATGTAGTCGTAAGGTGCTGTTGGTGCATCAGGTACAATACAAGATACGCCTTCAACTAATTTAGCTTGAGGTTTTAATGGTTCTGTAATTTCAGGTGCTTGCGTTGCACATCCTGCTAGCACTAAAGCAAAAGCAGCAGGTAATAGCTTCATAAAGCGCATAAAATCCCCTTAAAGAGCAATAAATTTACTCTCTTGGTTCAAAAAGGTAAGGAAAACCTGCCCTGAATGGGCAGGCTTAATAGCTTATTTCTTCTCAGTTAAATCAATTTTGTAAATTGCAAAACCGATTTCATCATTTTCCACAAAGGTCATTGGATATTGAGCGAAATCTTTAATAAATGCAGCGGCTTTTTCACTTGGAGAAGTTTCAAAACGTACATCCAATACTTTATCAGTCTTAATAGGTAAGAATGACCAGTTGTTCGCGGCTTTAGTTACCACTTCACCGTTTTCTTTCGTTTGTTTTGCAATATAAGACGCTAAAATTGCACGGTTTTCATCTGGAGATGCAAATGCAATATTAGCTTCACCTGTACCTGCAAATTTACCGCCGTATCCACGGTAGTTATTTGTTGCGATCAGGAATGTTGCTTTAGGATCGATTGGTTTGCCTTCGAAAGTTACTTCTTTGATACGATTCGCATCTTTATTAACAACTTGGCAATCCACGTCATATTTAGCGGGTTGAGTTAAGTCAACTTTATAGTTCACACCACTAATGGTGTCGAAGTTATAAGTACGGAAACCATCCCAGTTGATCAGTTCTTGTGGTTTAGTTGAGTTAGGATCAACTTGGTTCCACATACCTGCTGAACACTCTAACCACTCAACAACATCCGCACCGGTTGCTTTAACAACCACTAATGTGTTTGGATACAGGTATAAATCTGCAGCGTTACGGAATGTTAAATCACCTTTTTCAACTTCAACAAAGTCTGCTGGTGCATTTTTACGGCCACCCGCTTTAAATGGCGCGGCTGCACCTAATACTGGTAAACCGTCTAAGTTCGGATCACCTTGAATAAAGTGTTTGGTGTAATCAACTTGTGCATCATTAACAATTTGTACAGTTGGATCGCTTTGTACTAATGCTAAGAAGCTGTACATGTTGGCAGAAGCTTTACCAATGTGTTTACCCACAAAATCACGGGTACCTTGGTGTGCTTTTTCGATGATTTGAGCTAATTCAGCATCACGTTCAACTAATGCTTTTTTATTTGCTTTATCAAAGATAGGACGCGCTTCACCCGTTGCTTCAGTCATCACCCATTTACCGCTGTCGTTATTGATAACCATATCAACGACACCTAAGTGATCACCCCATTGGCCAGGCATAACAGCAGGAATACCATTTACAGTACCTTTCTCTGTATCTACGCCTTTAATACCTTCAAATTCTTTGCTTGGGAATACACCGTGAGCGTGACCAAACATGATGGCATTAATACCTTCAACTTCGCTTAAATAATAAACGGAGTTTTCAGCCATTGCTTTGTAAGGTTCTGACGCAAAACCAGAGTGAGGAATAGCCACAATCAGGTCAGCACCCTCTTTTTTCATTTGAGGAACGAATTTTTTCGCTGTTTCTGTAATATCGTTTACAACGACCTTACCATCCAGATTGGCTTTATCCCAGATTAAGATCTGTGGTGGTACGAAGCCGATATAACCAATCTTGATAGTGTGTTCTTTACCATCACGATCTTTTACTGGTGTATCAACAATGATATAAGGTGTGAAATAGTTTTTGCCTGTTTTCGCATCCATCACGTTGGCGTTGATGTAAGGGAATTTAGCACCGGCAATGGCTTTTTTCAGGTAATCTAAACCATAGTTAAATTCATGGTTACCAAAGTTACCTACAGTGTAGCCCATGGTGTTCATCAGCTGGTGAGCTGGATGAGATTCGCCTTTTTCTAAGCCTTTAGCTGCTTGATAGTCAGCCAGCGGGCTCCCTTGGATCAAGTCGCCGTTATCAACTAAAATCGCATTGGTTGCTTCAGCTTTTGCTGCTTTAATTAAATTAGCAGTACGAACATAACCAAACTGTTCTGTTGGTTTGTCTTTGAAGTAATCAAAGTCGATTAAGTTACTGTGAACATCAGACGTCTCCATAATACGAAGATCGACTGTCGCAGCATTCACGTTGAATGCGACAAACATTGCTAATGTTGAAATCTTCAACACATTCTTAACCATTACACACCCCTTATATATTGGTTAACAGGAGAGCAAAATGGCTCTCCTTTGGTTACTTCTATCAAACGGTAATGCCTTTACTAAGACTAGAAGTACAGACGCATACCGGTTTCGAAGATATATTGTTTTTTATCTTCATATTTCGGGTTTTCGCTACGTGCATCATCATATGCCATTTCAGCAAATAGACGTAAATTGTTGTATTTAGATACAGCAAAACGTTTATCTACACCCACAGTATAGGTTTCTTTTTTGTAGTTGAATGTGTTGGCATCGCCATCACGCAGGTAGTAACCCGCATACATACCACTTTCGATACGATCCCAATGCCATTTTACACCAACACCATATAAATCTGCTTTCCAGTCGCCTTTAACTGAACTCCAGCTAGTAGGTGCTTGGTTTTTATCTAAAGCAAAACCATTATTTTTACCACGTGACTGACCATAATCTAAACCGATAGAGAACTCACGTCCTGGGAAGAAGTATTCCGCACCAAAAGCTAAAATACTGTTCTCTGGGTTTTTACCTTTATTTGGGCTATTTTTAGAAGTCGTTGCTTCGCCCGTTGCAGAAGAATAACCTGCATCAAACTCTAAACCGAAAGTTGATTTATAGAAACCTACAATAGAGTATGCACGTGTGATATCACCGGCTACACGGCGACCATCTTCACCAGTTTTACCAGTTACAGTACCTGCTAATTTAAAGCCTTCATAACGGTTAGTTTCTAAGAAAATAGTTTGTGGTAAACGAGTCATAAAGTTGTTTTTACCAACACCTTTACCATCTGCATAACCGTTGTGGTAACCAACTGAACGACCTAATACATCGCTAAAGTAAAATACACCGGTGTTACCGTAGCCGTAGCTTGATTTTTTAACCCAGTCGATTGGGATATAAGTACGACCAAATTGGATTTGACCATAATCACGGTGAGAGAAGCCGACATAACCCACACGGTTGTACATTTCAAAGTTTGATTTAGGGTTATCACTGTTAGTTTTTTGAGTATCTGAACCCCACTCTAATTTACCAAACACTTTGATATCGTTAGTCAGTTCGTGTGAACCGAAGAAACCAATACGGCTACCATCATCATTCATTTTCATTTCATGATTTTGGCTGGTCACTTGTGTTTTTAAACGAAACTGACCATTTACATCAAAACGTGTACCTTTATCGTTATACACGTTTACTGCGTTTGCCGATCCAGAAAGAACCAACAACCCAACCAGTGCTGCTAGAGGCTTCAAGCTTTTCATGATTAAAATACCCATCTATTTTCTATAGTTTTATGATTTTCTTTAAGGCCAAAAATAATACCGCCGTATATAGTTGACCTGAGATTCAGACAAAAGATCTCTGCCACGAATTTCGAAAAAGAAAATCGCTCTCACAATTGATAATTTTTATAGCTACTAATTATGACTCTACAAAATTTTCTTAAAGGCTTTAATTTCCTTGACACAGACGTAATCACCAATAAGACACAAAAATAATATCCTCATTATATTTAAATAAGGGCATTGCTTTTATTTCTGTCAGGAAAAGAAATAGGTTGTTGAGTTTTCGATGGCATGTTACTCAAAAAAAAGCCCAGCTTTCGTGATGTAGCCCACAATTACACCAATGTGTATTTTCATGGTTACATACCTAAGTGATAGCTATCACAATTAAAGGTAAAGATACGTGTTTTTTGAACTTAATCAACTTTTTTAAAATAGCACTTTTTGATTTTTCTTTTATATTTCATTTCTTTATAAGACACATTTTTTTGCTAATAAAAAATTTATCTCCTTATTTAATATATTTAAAAGGAAGTATTAATTTTAACCACTAAATAAATAACACTAAAGATTTAAATATTGTTCTTCTTAATTAATAATTTTTTATCTTTATATTTATTTCTTATTTAAATAAAAGCAAAATCACATTTAAATACAATTTAACTTGTGGTAACGAGTAACACCCACTCAAAAAAAGAATAATTAACTACAAATATTAAAAAGAGGAGCACAAGAATACCATTCAATCACAATATCTAATCAATACGTAAAAGTGGCAAAGAAACACTGAAAAACATTACAAATGTTAAACTATAACTCAAGTTAACATAAAAAGACCAATCGTGCTATTTTGACAATATTTAAAAAATAAATGTTCAGATTCGTGATCTAAGTCACTATGTTATTTATGAAAAATCACTCTTTATATTTTCTCATTTTTGTGACAATTATCACATCAGTCCGTCAAGAAGATTTTTGTTTTGTAAATTAATGCAGAGATAAATCTGAAAGTGATTTCATATTGTAAATAAAAAACAGTGTAAAGATAAAATTATGTGATTAACATCACATGAAAATTTATGCTAAAAATTACGTTATTTCATCATTAATATTCTTAGTTAGTTCAATTTAAATAAGAATAAAACTCATTATCATAGAGTAATTTTACTGATTATTCGTTTCAGCTTTTTTCTTTTTTTATTAAATAACATTATGGATATTTTCTTTTAAGGGATATTACCTTTTAGATACCCTCAACATTCAGTATCATAATGCGGTAAATAATGATTAAGGGGAATGTCAAATGCTGTGGTTTAAAAATATTTTGGTCTATCGCTTAAATAAAGAGATAGCACTGTCAATGGATGAGTTAGAACAACAGCTTGCTTCATTGGCATTCACACCTTGCAGTAGCCAAGATATGACTCGAACAGGTTGGATTTCACCAATGGGCGATCGTGGTGAAGCGCTTATCCATGTTGCAGGCAAACAAGTCATGATGTGTGCACGAAAAGAAGACAAAATCTTACCTGCGACAGTCATAAAACAAGCCCTGCAAGACAAAGTTGAAAAACTTGAAGGTGAACAAGGCCGTAAACTGAAAAAAACAGAGAAAGCCACCTTAAAAGATGAAGTGATACATACCCTACTACCTCGTGCATTTAGTAAATTCTCACAAACATTTATTTGGCTAGATTTAGAAAAACAACTCGTTATTGTTGATTCAGGCAGTGCAAAACGAGCCGAAGACAATTTAGCTTTGTTACGTAAAACACTAGGTTCATTACCCGTAGTGCCACTGAACTTTAATGAATCTGTTGAATTAAAAATGACTGAGTGGGTACGCTCTGGAGAACTCCCATCAGGTTTTACCTTAATGGATGAAGCAGAACTAAAAGCGGTGCTAGATGAAGGTGGCGTTATTCGTTGTAAGAAACAGGAATTAGTTTCTGACGAAATTGCGACACATATTGAAGCAGGTAAATTTGTCACCAAGCTTTCTGTCGACTGGGAGGATCGCCTTCAGTTTATGCTTTGTGATGACGGTTCTATCAAACGTATTAAATTCAGTGAAACTTTACGTGAGCAAAATGATGATATTGATAAAGCCGATTTTGCCCAACGTTTTGATGCTGATTTTGTTTTAATGACAGGTGAATTAAGTGCACTGATTGAACGAGTAATTGACGTGCTAGGTGGCGAAGCCGAATAATAACCTCTTCTCAAGAAAACAGCCTATCATTCACACGATGTATAGGCTGTTTTTTTATCTAATAAAAATATAATTTATTTTTGAATTAAATAACGAATAGTTGGACCATCTTGTTGAATATCTAACACGGTATAACCGTAGTTTTTCGCATCAAGTGGAATATTATTGATTGATTGAGGACAATCACTCACTACTTCTAATATTTCGCCTTTTTTCAGTGATGGCATAGCTTCAAGCGTTGCCACCGCAGGGTAAGGACAAGGCTCACCAACCATATCTAGACGATAATCAGGAATAATAGTGTCTTTCTGGCTCATGCGATTTCCTTATTGAACTGTGTTGAATTCGCTTTTTCTTGTTGGGCTTTTTTACGGAAAAAGTGTTTTTCCCACAAAAGTAATAGTGCAAATGACAGACCGAGCATCAGATACGTCACCCCCAATCCTCCCACAGGACCAAAGGTATCAAGTAAATTAATCTTGTCATAATCCGTTGCGATCACAGAGGCAAAATCATCCCAATAATAAGCCAGTAATGTTGAACCGATTACGTTACCTAATCCAACCCACCAAAAGTGAATTTGACCTTCAACAGCACGATACATCCATCCCGTTTCACACCCACCAGCAAGAACAATGCCGAAACCGAAAAGCAAGCCACCAATGACGGCATTCGGGCCCGCCCACATAATTTTCGGTGCGACACCTAATTGCACATAACTGAAGATCCCAATGGCACTAACTGCCATACCGATAATAATCGCTTTTGCCATATGGGTTCTGCCAGTTATCCATAAGTCACGGAAAGCAGAAGTAAAACAGATTTGCGCACGTTCAATTAAAATACCAAAACCAATACCGCCTAGCATAGCGAAACCCAATTTTGGTGAATCAAAGAGAATAATTAAAGACCACGCAATCATGGCAAAAAAGATAACCATTCCCAATCTAAAGCGACGTTTCGCACGTTGTTTATCTTGAGTAATTGGTGAAGCTTGGCTTACTTTTTGTAGTTTTACTGGGATACGGAACAGAGGCATCAATGATAACTTGGCGCCAAAGTAAGAACCGACTGCCGTTGCAACCGCAAAAAACCAAGCATGTAAAGAGAACTGAGGGATCCCCGTAAAGAAGGCGGCAAGATTACAGCCCATTGCTAGACGAGCACCAAAACCGGCGATGATCCCACCTAGAACTGCTTGAAGAATACGAATTTTATGTTGAGGATGACGAAGTTTGACGTTGTTAGCCCAAAGAGCAGCCATAATACAACCCCCAAACATCCCGATAATCATAACGCCATCAATACGCGTTAATGGCGTACCTTCAAGCCCGATGATTTTAAAGTAACCCCATTCTTCAGGATGAGCGCCAAACCATTGCATAACGTGACCACCCCAGCGAGTAAACTCACCAGTGACAGCCCAAAAAGTGCCGGTTAAACCAAAATAGTAAGTGGATAAGATACCCGCCGCGATCACTGCTGGAAGAGGCTTCCAAAAACGGATCAGGTACTGAGATTTAAATTCTGACCAAGACATGTTTTTTCCTAGAGCTTACCTCTACGAGAGACCCTCTCCACGCAGTAGGATTGGTTGCACATGTTACTCCGATAATTTTTTTATCAAAGAGTCAGTATTCAGATAAATGAGAGAAATTTGCGTTATAACAAATTTTTTGTAACAGATAGGAGACTTATCCCACTTATAAATCGTCTGATCATTCAATCTATAAGTGGGAAAGAAGTGATTAGCAAATACGAGGTAATGGTTCGTTATAAGGTAAGTCAAGAATACGGCTAGTCCCGAAAATCCCCGTTAATCGAATATAATTATCCTCGGTAACTTCACCGATAGTACAAGCGTCTTTACCTAAAGTATGTTGATGTAATGCTTCAAGTACTTGGGCTTCAGCATCTGGAGACACCACTAAAACAATTTTTCCTTCGTTAGCAAAATTCAGCGCTTCAAGCCCTAATAGTTCACAAACACCACGAACAGATTGTTTCATTGGTAATTTATTTTCATGCACATTCATGCCACAACCACTGGCTTGAGCAAATTCATGTAAAATTGCAGTCACTCCGCCTCGTGTTGCATCACGTAATGCACGAATACCTTTAATTTGACGTAGTGGCGCAATCATTGGTTCAAGAACAGCACAGTCACTTTGTAGATCGGCTTCCAGTCCTAAGTTTTCACGAAGATTCAGGATTGTTGCTCCGTGATCACCAATAGTACCGCTCACTAAGATCTTATCGCCAGCTTTGATATTACTTGCAGCCCAATTAATGGTGGTTGGTATAACCCCAATACCCGCAGTATTGATAAAGATCTTATCCGCAGCACCACGAGGAACCACTTTTGTATCTCCGGTAACAATTTGTATTCCAGCTTGCGTTGCTGCTTTCGCCATCGCCATAACAAGGGTTTCTAGAGTTTCAAATGGAAGCCCTTCTTCAAGAATAAAACCGCATGAAAGATAACGAGGAACCGCACCACCAACAGAAAGATCGTTAGCCGTACCACAAACAGATAATTTACCAATATTTCCACCAGGGAAAATAATCGGATCAATAACGTAGCTGTCTGTACTAAATGCAAGACGATCGCCAAGAGTAGTTAACTCATTTAACGCGATCCGTGCTTGATCTTCTTTTTCATTTAATAATGGGTTATCGAACGCTTTTAAAAACAGTCCTTCGATAAGTTGTTGCATACCTTGCCCACCATTTCCTTGGGCTAAGGTGATTTCATCAGGTTGTTTCATATATTACCTTCACGGCGATACTGATAATAAGCCGCACATGCACCTTCTGATGATACCATCAAGGCACCCAACGCCGTTTCTGGTGTACAACTTTTACCAAAGAGTGGGCAATCGGAAGGTTTGCATCGTCCTGTTAATACATCGCCACAGCGAGATTGCGGATTATCTGCCACTTTCTGCGGTGCAGGAGTAAAACGTAATTCAGCATCAAACTCAGAATAAGCAGGTGTTAATTGAATACCTGACATTGGAATTTCACCCAGTCCACGCCATTCACTGGTTTCTTTTAACATAAACACTTCACTAAGTGCTTTTTGAGCCAACTTATTACCTTCATTCGGTACAATGCGACTATATTGGTTTTCAATACTTAAAACATAATCTGTATTTTCTGCTTTTGCTTTAAGTTGTTTAATGACCATCAGTATAGCTTGTAATAAGTCTAATGGTTCAAATCCTGTCACCACAAAAGGCTTTTCAAATTCATCACATAGCGGTTGATATGGCGTACAGCCAATCACCATACTGACATGCCCCGGTGCAATAAAGCCATCAATGCGAACATCATCTTGCTCTAGTAGACAACGTAAAGTCGGCACGATAGTAATATGCTGACAAAACAGAGAGAAGTTTTTGAGTCCGCGCAATTTCGCTTGTTGTAGCGTCATGGCAGTACTTGGCATCGTCGTTTCAAAACCTAAACCAAAGAAAACAACTTGTTTATCTGGGTTATCTTGTGCAATTTTGAGTGAATCGAGCGGTGAATAGACAATACGAATATCACAGCCACGACGGCGCGCATCAAGCATTGAGCCATTACGTCCCGGTACTCGCATTGCATCACCAAAAGTACAGAAAATCACGTCAGGACGGGCGGCTATTTCTAAACATGCATCAATTCGTCCCATCGGTAATACACAAACAGGACAACCCGGCCCATGAACAAATTCAATTTCTTCTGGCAATAAGCGGTCTAGACCAAATTTAAAAATGGCATGTGTATGGCCACCACACACTTCCATAATTTGTAATGGACGTTTAATCGGATGGGGCCATTGTGAAATAGTTTCACGAATTTGGGCCAGTAAGGCTTTCGCAAGTTCGGGATCACGAAATTCATCAACGTACTGCATCATCAGCCTCTTCAAGGGTCACACCATAAACATGCTGTAATGCATCAAGGGTATCTTGTGCTTCTTGTTCATCAAGAATACTCATGGCAAATCCCACATGAATCAGTACCCATTTACCTAATAATTCACTAGGTTCGCCTTCACATACCATCGAAATATTAACAGCACGTTTAACGCCACTGACTTCGGCATAAGCGAGTTGGTGAACGTCTTCGCCCACCTCAACTATTTTAGCTGGAACACCTAAGCACATAGACGACTCTCCAACCAAGTTAACCACTCTTTCATACCTTCACCCGTTGTTGCTGACAACGCAATGATTTCGATATTTGGATTAACACGGCGAGCTGATTCAATACAGGCTTGAACATCAATATTCAAATGTGGCACTAAATCAATTTTGTTGATAATCATTAAATCAGCCGCAGCAAACATATGCGGATATTTCAGAGGCTTATCTTCACCTTCAGTGACAGAAAGAATAGCAACTTTATGTTTTTCACCCAGATCAAAACTGGCAGGACAAACTAAGTTGCCCACGTTTTCAATGAAGAGAACGCTGTTATCTTGTAAGCCTAGTTGGTGTGTCGCATCATGCACCATTTGTGCATCAAGGTGACAACCTTTACCTGTATTCACTTGGATAGCAGGCACACCTGTTTCACGGATCCGATCCGCATCATTCGTGGTTTGCTGATCGCCTTCGATCACAGCGCAAGGCACGCGTTGCGCTAATAGCTTTAAGGTTTGTGTTAATAGTGTCGTTTTACCAGAACCGGGACTTGAAACTAAATTCAATGCCAGTACATTTTGTTGTTCAAAATGTTCACGGTTATGAACAGCAATGCGGTTATTTTTATCCAACACATCCATTTCAATTTTCAGCATACGCTTTTGGCTAATACCGGGAGCATGTGTGCCTGCTTCACCTTGGCCATAATGCATATTCTGATTTTCAATCACAGGGCTAAATTGCTCTTCAGGCTCGTGATCGTGGCTGTGAGAATGGTGATGTGAATGCTCATGGTTATGATCGTGGGTATGGTCGTGAGCATGATCATGACTGTGTGAATGATCATGTGCATGATGATCGTCATTGCCATGATGGTGTTCATGGAAAACAGGGGTTTCGTTTAGCTGTGCATCGTTATGAAAGTGAAGATGAACATCACCACTGTTATGATAATAGTGGTGATGAACGATGATAGGCTGACCATGTGTTTCGTAGTTATGCTTATGCTTTTGTTCAGACTTATCAATATATTTATGAACAGTATTCGCTGGAGTAGCATTGTGTTCATGATGGTGATCATGCCCATGATGGCCGTGATCATGATGATGACCGTGGTCGTGATGATCATGGTCATGAGAGTGATGATGGTGGTGCTCATGTGAATGAGGTTCTACACCTTCAATTCTGACATTGCCTTCACCACAACCGCAAGTGCTACACATATTCTGACTCCTGTACTATTCAATAAGAAGAATGTGACTCTGTGTCGCGAAAATATCTACCCTATGATCTTAACTGACCACGGAAGAGAGAACGACGACTTAAATCAACTTCTGCTACGGATTGTGTTTGAACAGGAAGAGAAAGAGCCATTTTTACACTATTTTCAACCGACTCAACAGCATGTTCCGCTGCTAAATGTCTATCAAGTGGCGACATTAATGAACAAGCAAGGTACTGCATTCCCTCAGCAAGCTCACCCACAACGAATTTAATCTGACCACATGGTAATTCCAACCCAATGCGATCACCGACTTTTCGGTGTGGCCATTCTTGTGAAGGCCCTGGGAGAACAACCAGTTCTAACATCCAAGGAGTAAGAACAGCACCAATCCACTGATTTTCAAATAAGGTAAAACCTCCCGCTTTTACAGGAACACCTTCACGATAAAAAGGAAGTCCTTTCATCTCTTTGTCAGCGATTTCACTAAAACGCGCTTCAAGTTGATCAACAGGCGGTTCATCATATCCTATGATATCCCAGCTTAATTCACTCATGCTGTTACCTCTTTAGGTGTGACAGAAATGCCATATTCACGCAAAATATTCACTACATGTTCTAGTGCAACTTCCATTGATTTCTTACCAATGTCAGACAGCGACATGCTTGGCTCTAATGATGCAGGCTCAATTCCCACTAAAATCAGTTTACGTGGAAATTCATCTGTCATACGCAGTGCCATTAATACATCAGATAAACCTAGCTGATGAGGTGAGATCTTCTGTGTAAAAAGTGCGGGAACATCATCATCATGTAACACAAAAATACTGCCTGGTTCATGATTACTTCTTACCGCATCGGCAACAATCAGGAGATCCCTTGCTGCGATATCTTGCAAGATTTCCATACCTGATGTGCCACCATCAATAACATCGACGTTCTCTGGTAAAGAGAAGCGCTCTTCGAGCGCTTCTACTATACGAACACCAATGCCTTCATCGCTTAGTAATAAATTACCAATACCTAAGACAAGAGTTCGCATTATAATACCTTCACCTTACTGAGTTCTTTTCCTGTTAAATCAACCATATGCACAGCACATGCCATACATGGGTCAAAGGAGTGGATCGTTCTTACCACTTCTAATGGTTTTTTCGGATCAGCAACAGGAGTACCAACAAGTGATAACTCATAAGGACCCGGTTCATCATTAAAGTTACGAGGACCCGCATTCCATGTTGATGGAACCACTGCCTGATAGTTAGTGATTTTACCGTCTTTAAACACGATCCAGTGAGATAACATACCGCGAGAGGCTTCTTCAAAACCAACACCGCGATACTCTTTGCCTGGTTCAAACTCTGGTTTAATAAAGGAAGTCGTATCACCACGACCAATATTATCAACCAATGATTGCCATAAGAAGTTTAGAGAATCTTGTAATACGCAAGCATGAACAGTACGTCCAATAATACGTCCCCAAGTTGATTCTAGCTGCTCGTTAACCAGTGTTTCACCTGTTAACTTAGTATAGATTTCATTAACTTCGTTATAGTGTTTAACAGTACCTTCATGCTTACCTGCTAAACCACATACTAACCATGCTAATGTTCCCACTTCGACAGGTTTACCATAGAATGTTGGTGATTTAACCCATGAGTATTTATTGTTTTCATCCCAACCAGTATATTTAGGACGAGTTAAACCTTCCCATGGTTTTAATGGTTCATCATCTTCATACCATGCGTGTTTACCACTTTCTTCAATACCCTCTTTCAGGTTTTCATCTTTCCAGTTTTTAATTGGACGATACGTTGAGAAATCAACGCCTTCCATATAACCACCAGACAGTAAAAACTCGGTGTTATTACCGTTGATTGGTAATTCAGGTACAGATAAATAGTAGTTAGCACCTTTACCAATTTTTAGCCACTCAGGATAATAAGCAGCAAAAATAGCGGTATCGACTTTATAAACTTGTTCAATAAAATCACCAAGATTGTCGATAAAGTGCTTCACATACATTAAACGTTCTAAGTTAAGAACACTTGGTGCATCAAGGTTAATTGGGTTAGCAACACCACCCACTGCCAAGTTTTGAATGTGAGGTGTTTTACCACCAAGAACCGCTACAATACGGTTCGCATCACGTTGACATTCAAGCGCTTGCAGGTAGTGAGCAACGGCAATCAAGTTAACTTCTGGTGGTAATTTCATGGCTGAGTGACCCCAATAGCCATTAGCGAAAATACCTAGCTGGCCACTGTCAACCAGACCTTGAATTTTCTTCTGAACTTTTCTGAATTCTTCAGCAGAGTTCAATTGCCACTTAGAAACACCTTTCAGCATCGCTGACGCTTTTTCAGGATCTGCTTGTAACGCTGAAGTAATATCAACCCAGTCCATCGCAGAAAGCTGATAGAAGTGAACGATATGGTCATGAAGAATATGAGAAGCCAAAATAATATTACGGATATACTGCGCATTGACAGGAATATCCATACCTAAGGCATCTTCAACAGCACGTACTGAGGCAATTGCGTGAACTGTCGTACAAACACCACAAATACGTTGCACGATAATCCATGCATCACGAGGATCGCTTCCTTTTAGGATCTCCTCCATTCCGCGCCACATGGTACCGGAAGACCAAGCCTTAACAACTTTTCCGTTATCAATTTCACAATCGACGCGTAAATGCCCTTCAATACGGGTAATAGGATCAATAGTAATGCGTTGGCTCATGATTTAACCTCAGCCTTTTTTAATTGTATATTTGAATCTGTTTGTGCAGGTAAAACCGGCAATAAACGGATAATAAGAATGTAAGCTGTTACTTCAAATGCAACGAAACCAATAGAAATCAGCAATTCACTTGCTGTTGGGAAATAGTGGTAACCATTGCCTGGATTGTAAGCAACTAAAGAGTAGTTCATACGCCACATTGCTGCGCCAATTAAGATAAATAGAGCACAAACAAACAGCATTTTTGGACTACGGCGGTTATTATTTAAATGCATTAAAACAAGAGGAAGTACTAATAATGCACTTTCAGCAATGAATAACCACGAGAACATATCTCCATTTCCGATATAACTCAGTTTACCGTTCCAAATGATTTCACCCCAGCGACATACCAAGAATGCGATCAGTAACACTTCGATCACTTTAGTTAATTTGGTAAATAGCGGTGTTTCATCATCATTCATGGTACGGCTTGCTTTTAATAAAGAGCCTTCAAAAATAACGATAGTGAAACCAAGGAGGAAAGCCGTTAACAGAGAAAACAGCGGTAACATCTCATAAGATTGCCACAGTGGATGTACTTTCCAACCTGCTGAAATCATTAACGATCCCATTGAAGATTGGTGCATTGTTGGCAGTAAAGCACCAAGACCAATGATAAAGAACATCGCTTTATTAAGACGTTTCAACGACACTTTCCAACCTAAACGTTCGAATAACGCAGGTAAGAATTCTAATGCCATCACCATAATGTAGATGGTCATACAGGTCGCCGTTTCAAACAACACTGAGTTAACGTTAAAGTATTGTGGCATAAAGAAGTGAGGCATGTTCCAATAACGACCAATATCAATAGCGATGGATAAACCACCTAATGAATAGCCGAACAAGCTCGCTAACAATGCAGGGCGTACTAATGGGTGAAATTCCCCTTTATTAAAGACATAAACAGCCCATGCAAGTGCCCAACCACCACATGCAAAGCCTGTTCCTATCAATAAGTCAAAAGCAATCCAGATACCCCAAGGATATCCCCCATTCAGATCAGAGACATCGCCCAGACCAAATACCAAACGCTTACCAATAAGAATAAAACCGAGCACAGCAAGCGGTAAAAATACTCTTACTGCTAGAGTAAATAACTTACCGCCAAGTGGACGAGGATCATGACTCGACATCGTTATCCTCCTTGTGGTGTTCCTGCTCTTGTTTTTTACTATTACGGTTAACCAAATAGGTGATCCCGGCAAGGGCTGCTATTGGTAATACCATGCCTTTATAAAGCGTATGTTGAATATGTTCAGAACGTGCACCCGTTGATAATGGTGCGACTTCTGGCATTCCTAAATTGTCAAAAGGAACAGCAGAAAGTACCATGACTTGCGTACCGCCACCTTCAAACTCACCATAGATATGATCTTGATATTCAGGAATTTTGTGTAGATAAGTATCACCACCACTAATGGTTTGACGTGGGTAATGATATTCTTCACCCGCTTTTTTCGCTAAACGACGTTTTGCTTCTTCCAGCAACTCTTCACGTGTTCCGAAAATCACTGCACCAGTAGGACAAACTTCAACACAGCCTGGTAATAAACCCTTATCTAAACGCTCAACACCTTTTTGGTTACAAAGCTCACATTTATAGAGCTTACCAAATGGATCATCGTAGTCGTATTTTGGAATGTTGTAAGGGCATCCCACCATACAGTAACGACAACCTGTACAGATATCCGCGTGATAATGAACAATACCCGTTTTTGGATCTTTGGTTAACGCAGAAACAGGACAAACAGAAACGCAGTTTGCATCAACACAATGCATACATTGTTTCTTAATAAAGGCATAACCGTTTTCCAGTTGGTCTTTATTTTCACCTGTGCCATCACGCCAAATTTGAATAATGTTATTTGTGTAAGGACTTAATTTGTCATTGTTTGACCAAATCGGATCACCATTAGCGTAAGTATCACCACGCTCCATTGGCTCCGGGTGATTAATTTCCTGACATTTTGTGACACATGCTTGACAGCCTACACACAGTGTAGAGTCGTAGAGCATACCGAGAGACCCAGGAATTGGGGGACGGTTCTGCGCCGCAGCATGACTCGCAGTGGGAGCCATTCCCGCAAGGAGAACCCCACCTGATGCCAGCTTAAAGAAATGACGCCTATTCACCGTTTATCCTCCTGTGAGGCTCCTGTGGCATTCTTGTCACGGCCTAATTGACGTACAGCCATCACACTGACACCCGCAACTGCACCCACGACAGCACCCAGTAAACCAGCAGCGCCATAAGAGACACCGCCACCTTCTTTTGCATTAACATCAGGTACTTGTGCTTTTGGTGTTGGCTGATAAACGTTCGCTAATTGGAAAATACCTTTAGTAAAGCCGATACCTTCTTCATTACAACCATAGCAAGGGTGACCGATACCGACAGGCCAGATCCCGCCACCGACATCACAGAATTCTAATGTTGGGCAGTTACCATACGTTTCAGGGCCTTTGCAACCTAAATGGTATAAACACCAGCCTTGACGATGACCTTCATCACCAAATTCTTTAGCAAAACGACCCGCATCAAAATGAGGGCGACGTTCACAGTTTTCGTGAATTAAACGCTCATAAGCAAAAAGCGGTCTGTTTTTGCTATCTAACTTAGGCAATTTGTTGAAAGTAATAATATGAGCAACAGTTGCTAAGAAGTTATGTGGGTTTGGTGGACATCCTGGAATATTGATAACGGTTTTACCCGGTAAAATAGCTTCCAGTGATTTAGCGCCTGTTGGGTTGCCCCCAGTAGCAGGTACACCACCCCATGCAGAACATGAACCAATAGCAATAATCGCAGCAGCCCCTTCAGCAGCTTCTTTGATATGCTCAATAATTGGTTTTCCTGCAACCATACAGTAAACACCACCGTCTTTGTCTGGGATTGAACCGTCAACAACGAGGACGTATTTACCTTTGTATTTCTCCATCGCATTGTGTTTATTTTCTTCAGCTTGATCACCAAAAGCTGCAGAAAGCACTTCGTGATATTCGAGTGCGATAACATCAAGAACGAGGTTTTCCAGAGTCGGGTGAGTTGCTCGTAATAAAGACTCTGTACACCCAGTACATTCCTGAGCACCAATCCAGATAACAGGTGGGCGTTCAGGTGATGCCATTGCTTCTGACATTTCTGCGGCAGCTTTGCCGCTTAATCCCATGGTAGCTGACAGCGCAGCACACAATTTCATAAAATCGCGTCGGTTAATACCATGATGGGAAAAAACATTATTCCCCAAGGCCATATATCTCTCCTGATATGATGATTTTTAATTGGAATAATTTTAAAACACCGCCTTTTTAACACTCCGACACAATAATGACTTGATCATTATCAAGCGATAATTCATTAAAAAATAAATTATCCCTTTATGTGAGTAAAAACGTTTCAGCAATATAAAGTTTAATGCTTAATTTTTATATATTTCGTCATTTTAAATTTATTAAAATACTATTTAATAATGATAAAGAAAATAGAAATAATTATCATTATCTTAAAAACACAGAGGGAAAGAAAATTTAAACCTTTATTAATCAATAGATTATAAAAAAGACAAAAAACAACCAAATTATAAGACAATATATTTAAAATAATACAAAATTAATAATTCATTATTTCTAATTTCTAATAAAAATTATTAAAAATAAGTTCTAATATATTTTTTAATTATAATGATGAATCTTTTTTTCATATTATCAACCTTTACATTACATCATAAATAATGTTAAAAATTGCATTTCATAAACAAGAAATGATTACATTAATATATTTAACTTTAGCTTATTTTCATTACCAATTTAGCGACTCTTCTTTTGTTATTAATTTTTAATCATCATGATAATGTCTATTTTATAGCCAAATATTAACCTATTTTTCCTATCATTTTTCATATAGTTATAAGTATATTCATTTTTGGAATAAGAAATTCGCTTAGTATAAAATCGTTATAAAATTAAATACATATTGGCATGAGATAACATCAAAAGGATAAGATCATTAATAATTACTAATTAGTACATAATGGTAATCATTTCATTAAGTTATTTTATAACATATCGAATCTATAACGAAATTAACGCAAATAAAATTTAATGTTAAATCCCTGTTGTTTTTATGGATAAAAAAAAGACAATTTATCGATAAATAATCCCCTAATGGGGCCTATTTCTTTTTTTGTAAGAATAGATAAAAGAAGTGATCATAAATCTAAAAGATTGAGAAATATTTTGTTAACTGTTTGTTTTTTTTATCAAGCAAGATTTCGTGGATAATGAGCGATAAATTGAGGATCAGTATCCAAATGATACACAACAAACACACTCAGAAGCGCTCATCTTAGAAACCACAGTAACAGCCTATATAACAGACAAAATAAAAAAGCCATAACACCGAAATGTTATGGCTTCTAAATTTATTAAAATAATAAAATGCTATGTGTAGTTCTCTGCCTTTCACGTTTTATTTTACTCACTGCTTATCAAAAATAAGTAGCGGTTTGAATAAGTAAATAAAATCTACTTACCAGAAATTGGAATGACTGAAAACAACGGTCTACCTGGTGCAATAAAAAATAAGTATCCAAATGTGGATAACTTAGATAATAAATAAATTAGGCGTTATAACACGTTACAGGATATTTCAATTTGTAACGTGAGTGCATTATATCCAATAAGATTTTTTGCGCAAGTGTTTTTACACTTAAATCAAATTCAAATAAAGACATTATAAATCACAAGGTTATAGATAAATTTAACTTTAAGAAGTCGATATCAACAAATCTAAAAATGAAAAAAAATGAAGAGTTAATGAATATTAATGTTAGAAGGGTTCAAACAATGACATCTACTTAGCATTAATTGATTCAGCTCGTCATCACTCAATAAACTTAATTAATTATTTATTCTGTAACTTAATCTATCCATTATTAATATTATTTAATACTAAAGCTAAATTTTATTCTAACTCAATTTTATTAATAACATCGACAACTATTAAAAATGGTAAAAATATAAACTCTATATCGTCTATACAATAAAAAAGCACTTTATTCATCATTTCACAACGACAAATAAAGTGCTTTTAAAATAGCGTAAAAATACTTAGATAAATAGCTTATTTGCTAAATATTAACCACCTGTAGAGACGGTTTCCATTCCCACTAGCCCAACTTTGAGATAACCCGCTTTTCTTAGCGAATCCATTGCAGCCATTAACGTTTCATAATCAACCGTTTTATCCGCTTGGAAAAAGATTGTTGTCTCTTTGTTTGCTTGTGTCATGGTATCTAACACATTCGCTATCGTTTCATGTGTGACCATCTCTTCACCAATGAAAATCTGTTTATCCGACTTAATTGTTAAATAAACAGGCTTTTCAGGGCGTGGCTGTGGTTTAGCACTTGAAGCGGGTAAATTTACTTTTATATCAACAGTAGCTAACGGTGCTGCCACCATAAAGATAATGAGTAGAACCAACATGACATCAATAAAAGGCGTCACATTGATATCATGTAATTCATTATCATCACCTGAATCATCACCAAGACGCATTGCCATAATTCATTACCTTGCTTTGCTGTTTTCGATATCTAAATCACGGCTGACTAATGTCACTACACCCGTTGCGATATCACCAATTTCACCACGATAACCCGCGATCATACGAGCAAAAATGTTATAAATAATAACCGCAGGAATAGCTGCAATCAGACCAATCGCTGTTGCTAATAACGCTTCTGCAATGCCGGGCGCAACAACAGCAAGATTTGTCGTTTGAGAGTGTGCAATACCAATAAAGCTATTCATAATCCCCCAAACCGTACCAAAAAGGCCGATAAAAGGAGAGATTGCACCGATTGTAGCTAAATAACCATTACCGCGACCTAACTCACGGATAATTGCTGCAACGCGACGTTCCATACGCATTTCAACACGTTCTTTAATGCCTGATGCCACTTTACTTTCTTGAGAGTAAGTACGCTCTAATTCCGCATCATTAAAGAAATCAGCGGTTGCACTCTTATGACCAAATTTTTTGCTAATCGCTAATGCATCATTGAGTGATTTAGCTTCAACTAATTGAGCCGTCTCATTTCTTAAGCGACGACGCAGTGAGATCAGGTAGCTTCCTTTCGCGAAAAATAGAGCCCAAGTGACAATAGAGGCTAACAGTAAGCCAATCATGACACTCTTAACGACTAAATCTGCATTACGATACATACCCATGACGGACAAATCTTCTGCAAATCCGCCACCAGCAACCATTTCAGGCTGTACTTCTGATGGTGTGTTTTCTGTCGCTGAAGGTGCATTCTCTGAATTCTCAGCCGTTATTACAGCTGTATTTTCACCTTCAGGCTTAGCGCTTGCAGTATTTTCTGCTTTCACTTCATTACCTGTTGTTGAGGCTGTAGTGGCAGTTGTCTGTGTAGTCGTTATCGGTGTAGAAGCTGTTGAAGAAACGGCAGCAGTTGTTGGCTGTTCAGTTGGTGTGGCAGGAGTCGTATCCGCAAAAGCAGAGCCTGTCAGACCGATTGCCAATAGAATAGAAGCTGTCAAATTACGCATCAGTTGGCCTTTTACTCTCTTTTTTATCTATTTATTTATTCAGTAATGACATTTTTACGTCATTACTTACCCAAAATCGTTTACTTACAATCATCCTGTTTGCCATCAGGAAAGAGAAAACGCTCAAATGATATCAAACATGAAGCATTTTGATAGTAATTATCATTACTATTTGGCGATTTTTTTTCCATTCGTCCATTTTTAAGACAAATTATCGTTCTTTCACGTAACGTGAAATTTTATCAACTATCCAGCAACTCTTTTGTACTTATCCAAAAAATGAATTAACTTGAGGTAAACACACCATCAATTAAAAGAAGGTATTAAGGATGACGCTAAAACAACAAGAAACCTCACTCCTCCTTTCTGGTCGAGCTAAAAAATATTCTCAAGGCGCAGTAAATCCAATTATACAACGAACATCATCCGTTATTTTTGATTCCGTTGCGCAAAAACGAGATGCAACAAAAAAACGCGCTGAAGGCGCACTTTTTTATGGTCGTAGAGGCACAACCACACACTTTGCTTTGCAAGAAGCACTCACTGAATTAGAACAAGGTGCAGGATGCGCATTATTTCCTTCTGGTGCTGCAGCAATCACGCAATCAATACTCGCGTTTATTGAACAAGGTGACCATATTCTTGTAACGGGTTCGGCTTACGATCCCACACAAAATTTTTGTGATCAGATCTTACGTAAATTCTCAGTCACAACGACTTATTTTGATCCTTTAATCGGCAATGCGATCAGCCAATTACTACGTCCTGAAACAAAAATCGTTTTTCTTGAATCGCCAGGATCAATCACGATGGAAATTCAAGACCTGCAAGGAATAGTCAATTCAGTTCGCCAATATAACCCTGAAATCATTATTATGATTGATAATACTTGGGCGGCGGGAATATTACTTAAACCATTAATGCTTGGTGTTGATATTTCTATTCAATCAGCAACAAAATACATTATTGGTCACTCTGATGGTATGTTAGGTTTTGCCGTTGCTAATAAACGTTGTTGGGCACAATTACGTGAAAATGCCTATTTATTAGGACAATGTGTCGATCCTGATACTGCGTATATGACAGCTAGAGGCCTAAGAACATTACCCGTAAGAATGAAACAGCATGAACAGAGTGCATTAGAAGTCGCTCGTTGGCTAAAACAACACGCTTTAGTCGATAGTGTTTATCACCCAGCCTTATCTTCTTGTCTAGGTCATGAATATTTTCAACGTGATTTTTCAGGTAGCAACGGGCTATTCTCTTTTAGTTTAAAGAAAATCCTAACTGCTGAAGAATTTGCTCTTTTTTTAGATAATTTCTCATTATTTAAAATGGCATTTTCATGGGGTGGATTCGAATCCTTAATTTTAGGTTATCAACCTAATGATATTAAAGCTATGCGCCAGTATGAAACACAACCGGAATTTACAGGCACATTATTCCGTGTTCATATTGGATTAGAAAATGTAGACGATCTAATTGCAGATCTCGAATACGCATTTTTACGTATTTCTTAATAAAGAATGAATTTTTTATTAAAAAAAATCTATCCCTGTGGCTCCACAGGGATTAAATCAAACTGTTATCTTTATTTTGCGTTAGAATAGCGAACATAAAGTCTTTTTTAATGCGAGTTCGCTAATGGAAACATTAAAAGAGATAATTCACGCATTAATGCAACATGATTATATGGTGCTGGCTAATCCTAATGTGTTGTGGGTTATCTATATTGTTCTTTTTGTTATTATTATGCTGGAAAATGGGGTATTACCCGCAGCATTTTTACCCGGAGATACACTACTTATTCTATGTGGTGCACTTATTGCGAAAGATGTTTTACATTTCTTTCCAACCATCATTGTATTAGGTACTGCTGCTAGTTTTGGAAGTTGGTTAGGCTTTTTACAAGGCCGATGGCTCAGTGACACAAAAGTAGTTAAACGCTGGATGGCACAATTACCTGAGCAATATCACCATAAAGCGAATGATCTTTTCCATCGTCAAGGCTTATATGCTTTATTAATTGGTCGTTTTATTGGTTTTGTACGAACATTATTACCCACTTTGGCGGGATTATCTGAATTACAACAACGCCGCTTTCAAATATTTAACTGGTTAAGTGGCTTTTTATGGGTAGGCATTATTGTTTCACTGGGCTATGTATTGAATTTAATTCCTTTTATTCAAAAGCATGAAACATTAGTGATGAATATTCTGATGACATTGCCAGTATTATTGTTAAGCGCAGGTTTAATTGGCTCTGTCGTAATGTACATTCGCCATCGTAAAAATAGCACTAGCAATAAATAATTTAAAAAACACCATTATTTTAATCATTATAATGGTGTTTTTAATCATCTAACACTGGCAACGTTCTGTTGTTCATTATCTTATCTCTTATTTATTAATATCTTAGTAAAAATCCGTTTATATTTATCACTATCCTCTTCTTGTCTTAATCTGTTTATCGTTAAAGCTTAATCGCTTTTGATGCGAGAAACATAGGAATATAGTTATCAACCCAAAAACGTGTATAAGAAGCGAAGTCTTCAATAAAATCTTGCAATAAAAACAATGGGATTATAAAAGCGCACCTATTCGCTACCCACTCATTTTTAACGGGATTTGACGTTAAATGGACTTCCTCAAGGCTTTTTAGCCGCGATAATATCGTCATCATTAACAGGTTTCGACCACTGATTTTCCATTGCTGCTTGTTTATCCCAGTGTCCTTGGTTTAATGTTAAATAATGACTTTCCATATCACTCCTTATAAATTAATAACAATATGAACCGTTATGGTCATAAGAAAAGCCATTCCATTCTCATTTCCATAACCTTATAGTTATATTGATGTCATGTTATTTTATCTAGATACAGTAAAACACTTTTTCCTGATGATTTGTCATAACTGTATATTCAGAACAATGAATTAAGGTGGATACCAAATGCAAAACTTTACTTATTACTCCCCCACTCGCCTTCATTTTGGTCAAGGGCAAATAGAAAAACTACGTTCTGAAATCGGAAAAAATGAAAGAATTCTATTTACTTATGGTGGGGGCAGTATTAAACGCAATGGTGTTTTAGAACAAATCTATACTGCACTGCCAGGCTACCAAATACATGAGTTTGGCGGTATTGAGCCGAATCCTTCCTATGAAACACTAATGAAAGCAGTTTCTTACGCCAGATATCACGGTATCACACATTTATTAGCCGTCGGTGGCGGTTCCGTTATTGATGGTACTAAATTTATTGCAGCCGCTATCCCTTATAAAGGCGAACCATGGGAAATTGTAACAAGTCGCGGTAAAGTCATTGAAAAAGCGATACCTTTAAGTTGTGTATTAACACTTCCGGCAACAGGCACTGAAACCAACAGTTTTTCTGTTATCAGCAGAAAACAGACAATGGATAAACAGAGCTTTGCCAGTCCTCATATTTATCCTCATTGTGCTATTTTAGATCCAACAACCACTTATTCTTTACCACCAAGACAAACAGCCAACGGTGTTGTTGATGCTTTTATTCATATCTTAGAGCAATATCTCACTTATCCAGTGAATGCTCGTGTACAAGATGAGTATGCCGAAGGCCTTTTACGTATTTTGATTGATCAAGGGCCAAAAGCACTGACATCACCTACAGACTATGATATCCGTGCTAATATAATGTGGACGGCATCACAAGCGCTAAATGGTATTCTTGGTGTGGGTGTTCCTCAAGATTGGGCTACACATGCATTAGGTCACGAACTCACGGCTTTACACGGACTCGATCATGCGCAAACCCTCGCTATTGTTTTACCTGCATTATTAAATGAAAAACGCCAAGCTAAATACGGCAAGTTAATTCAATATGCACAAAAAGTTTGGGACATAAACCAAGGTTCTGACGCGTTTAAAATTGAAACTGCAATTAATGAAACTCGAAAATTCTTTGAATTAATGGGACTTAGAACTCGACTGGCTGATTTCAAAATCAGTGAAGAAGATATTCCCGCATTAGTGCGAAAATTGGAAGAACATGGACAAATTGCACTGGGTGAGCATCAAGATATCACATTAGAAGTCAGTCAACGTATTTATACAGCGGCACTCTAAGTACTTTATGCGACTCTGGAGGTAGAAATGGATAAACCTAAACTGATCAAATTATCTGATGGAAATACCATCCCACAACTTGGTCTTGGTGTGTGGAAAGCAGATAATCATCAAGTTGTTAAAGCTATTCATCATGCACTTGATACAGGCTATCGTCTTTTCGATACAGCAGCGATTTATCACAATGAAGAAGGTGTAGGTAAAGCGTTAAAACAGCTCACCGTTCCTCGTGATGAACTGTTTATCACAACGAAATTATGGAATAACGATCAGTCTCATGCCCGTGGTGCTTTATTAGAAAGTCTCCAGCGTTTACAACTTGATTATGTCGATCTCTATTTAATGCATTGGCCAGCACCTTCTCGAGAGCTTTATGTCGAAGCTTGGAAACAAATGATTATTCTGCAAAAAGAAGGATTAGTAAAAAGCATTGGTGTCTGTAATTTTAAAGAAGAACATCTGGAACGCATCATTACAGAAACAGGTGTAACTCCTGTTATTAATCAGATTGAAATTCATCCATTAATGCAACAAGCACCATTAAGAGCCTGGAACACTACTCATAATATTGTGACGGAATCTTGGAGCCCATTAGCACAAGGTGGTGAAGGTGTCTTTGATCAGCCCATTATTCAAAAACTGGCTGAAAAATACCATAAAACCCCAGCGCAAATTGTTTTGCGCTGGCATTTAGACAGCGGGCTTGTGGTTATTCCAAAATCAGTTACACCTTCTCGTATTGAAGAAAACTTCCATATTTTTGATTTTAAATTAGAAAAAGAAGAAGTCGCTGAAATTACCGTTCTTGAACAGAAAAAACGTTTAGGCCCTGATCCTGACCTCTTTGTCGATATCTAATTTTTATTCCTTAATTAAAAAGCCAATAGAATAGATTTTCTATTGGCTCTTCTATAACAAAATATTCCGTCCTCTTTTCGCTTTCCATTTTTATTTTCTGGTCTCAATTTTTTATATATCTATAAATTAATTAATTGACGTTCACTTTCTGATATCTAATACATCTATAAATACGAGAATCTCATCATTATTTGTTACGGTGAGTTTAAAAATGATAAATTTTAAAAGTGGACTAACACCTCAACTTTCTTCTATCACAAAGAAAGTTGCTTGGTTTAATATCTTTATTCAATTAGCATTTCCCATCTCGGCAACGATCCCTGCTAATGTTTTTGCAAAAGAAAATAATCTAGAAAAACAAACGATTAATTTAATAAAAAGCCAAAACACTTATCAGGTTCAAGCTAATGATACCCCTGAATCTATTGCGAAAAAATTCAATATAAAATTATTTAGACTTATTGAAGCTAATCCTGATTATGTTTCTTTAGTTGGAAAATTAAAAATAAAAACAGGTATTACTCTTAATATACCTAGTGAACCTTTATCAACAAAAAAATGGTTAGATAACAATCAAAATACCGCTATTCCAACGACAAATGAGCAAGAGCTTGCACAAATTATTGTCGATAACTCATCTTTATTAAATAAAGATACTGATGCAACACAATATGCAATAAGCAAAATATCAAGTAAAGCCAATCAACAAATAGAACAGTGGCTAAATCAGTTTGGTCATGCTCAAGTTTCACTTTCAACGGATAAAAAATTCACTTTGGAAGGAAGCTCTGCAGATCTTCTTATTCCACTCTATGATAGTAAAAAGAACTTAGTTTTTTCTCAAACCAGCTATCACCGCAAAGATTCTCGTAGCCAATTCAACCAAGGTATTGGTTACCGACATTTTACTGATAAATTTATGGTTGGTCTTAACGCTTTTTATGACTACGATTTAAGTCGTTATCACAGCCGTTTTGGTGTCGGTGCTGAAGTATGGCGAGACTATTTTAAATTAAGTATAAATCACTACCACCGTCTATCTAACTGGCGTACCTCTGACGATGTTATAGATTATAACGAACGTCCTGCTAATGGTTGGGATATTCGAACAGAAGGCTACCTGCCGACTTATCCACAATTAGGTGCAAAACTGATTTTTGAACAATATTATGGTAAAGAAGTCGGATTATTTGGCAAAGATAATCGTCAAGAAAACCCTCACGCTTATACAGCAGGCCTTACTTATACGCCAGTGCCTTTAATTACCTTCGGTGCTGAACGTCGCTTTGGTTTAAACGATAATAGTGATAATAAATTTGATGTGAATATCCAATATCGACTTGGAGAATCACTCTCTTCACAACTTAATCCTGATAATGTTCGAGCAACACGTTTAATGTCAGGAAGTCGCTATGATTTTGTCAATAGAAACAACGACATTGTTCTTGAATATAAAAAGAAAACCTTAGTATTCCTCTCTATTGCACCAACAATTAATGGTTACGCAAAAGAAGAAAAAGATTTAGGTGTGCAAGTTCACTCTAAATACCCAGTTAAACATATTGAATGGTCTGCGAGTCGCTTAATCGCCAATGGAGGTAAGATTAATCATAATAATAATCTTAATTACTCAATTATTCTTCCTCGTCATATTGCTGGTTCATCTGAAAAAAATAGCTACACAATAAGTGCCGTTGCTATTGATGAACAAGGTAATCGTTCTGATCCAGTACAGAGTCAAGTCACGGTTGATCAATCTGCGATTAATACGCAAAACAGTCAATTTACGCCAAAAACAACACAACTGCCTGCGGATAATCATTCTGCACAAAATCTGACTTTATCAATCCTTGATAATGATAAACTTCCCATTGATATCAATCTAAAAGAACTGTCATTAAATATTCAATCTGATAACCCAGCCAGTAATAGCCAAGTTTCACATTTCAGTAGAATTGATGCGGGGAAATATCAAGTCACCATCACCGCAGGAAGTACACCTGAAATTGTAACATTGACACCTAAATTTAGGGATAACACCTTTAATCAGGCACAAGTGACTTTTGTCGCTGATACGCATTCCGCCATTATTGCAAAAGGAGGATTAACCGTAATCAAAAACAATGCTTCTGCTGATGGTAAAAGCCAAAATAAAATTCAAGTTATCGTCACTGATATTAATGCGAATAGAATTCCTAACTATCCCGTCTCTTTTACTGCGGATAATGGGGCAACGATTATTGGGCAAGCAAATACAGATGCGGAAGGTAAAATCATTGTTCCAATCACCAATACACATATAGGTAAAAGCATCATTAATGTGAGTGTTAAAAATATTACCTATTCAACTAGTGTTAATTTTATTGCCGATATTAATTCAGCAAAAATAAATACTTTCACTATTAGTCCAAATAGTTCATTTGCCAATGGAACGGATGAAAAATTAATTACTTTCAATATCATTGATAAAAATAACAACCCTGTTCCCAATGCCAAAATTCAATTATTTGCAGATAATCAAGCTCAACTTAAAAAAACTGAATTACTGACAGATAGTGAAGGTAATGCATCAACAACTATGACCAGCAAAATAGCGGGCATAACCACAGTAATAGCACGGGTTAATAAAATAGACACGAAAAAGACAACGCAATTTATTGCCGATCTATCCAACGGTAAAATTATATCAGTGACACCATCGGCTCCCCCTTATATTGCTGATGGTAAAACAGCAGTAACGTTTACTGCTGTCGTTGAAGATAAAAATCACAACATCTTACCGAATGCGAAAGTCATTTGGTCTACGAACCGTGATCAACAGATTGTTTCGATTAATGATGTTTCAACAACAAATAACCAAGGTATTGCTCAAACAACAGTAACGAGTACTCAAGCCTTTGATGTTATTGTTACAGCCAGTATCAGTAATGAATCACTCGATGCATTACCTATTACTTTTGTTGCTAATAACCAACAAGGTTTAATCACTTTAACTTCGAATAAAACCGAATTAATTGCAGACAATAAAGAACAAGCGATACTCACCGCAGTGGTGAAAGATAAATTTGGTAATAAATTACCTAATGTCACCGTCGAATGGCAATCTAGTGCCTCAACCACTCTCGATAAACAAAAGAGTGTGACCGACAATCAAGGGCAGACAACCAATAAAATTCAAACCAAAAAAGCAGGTACAACAGAGATTATTGCTACTCTTTCAAATAAAGAAAAAGCACAAGTAACACTCACCGCTATTGCCGATCCCAATAGTGCCAATATTGTCTTAACGACTGTAAATAACAAAACAGAAGCGATTGCAGATAATAACGATACAATAACTTTAATGGCACATGTTACGGATGCTCAAAATAATCCATTAATAAAACAATCTGTATTCTGGCATTCAACTCATAATGTGTTGAGTGAGAATATGGTGAAAACTGATGACAATGGTAATGTACAAGTTGTAATAAAAGGAACTGAAGCACAAACTACAACTGTCACAGCAACACTGGAAAATAGCCAAAGCGCCACAAAAAATCTTCGTTTTATTGCTGGTCAAGTCAATGCATCACAAAGTTCATTTTTGATTGAACCTCAATCTATTATTGCCAATGGTCAATCACTTGCTACTGGTACAATAAACTTAAAAGATAAATTTGGTAATCCAGTTCCGAAACAAAATAAATTTATCGCTCTCTCTGGTGATAACAACACCATTAAATTTAGTGCACTCAAAGAAATCAATACCGGCATTTATCAAACAACCATCAACGGTAAACAAGAAGGTGTTAGTCTTATTCGTGCCCAATATACGAATGCAAGTAATACCTTTAATTTAACTCAACCTCTTGGTTTTATCGCAGATAAGCAAAATGCCATAATTAATGCGGTTAATGTTATCGCGCCTTTTGATGTCACCGCAAATGGAACAGATAAAGTTGTTATCCGTGCAAAAATTGTTGATAAACAAGGTAATCCAAGTATGGAAGGTATTGCTGTGGGTTGGTTAACTTCTCTAGGCAAACTTTCATTACCTATCAGTAAAACAGATAAAAATGGGATTGCAGAAATAGCCTTAAGCAGTACACAAGCAGGTACGGCACAAGTTACAGCGATGCTTGATAGCCAACAATCTCTTGATGCAGACCATCTGATTAACTTTAATACTGATGTGATTTCTGTTGATAAATCTCAATTATCACTTATCCCTGATACTATTATTTCTGAAACGGGCCACTCTCAAATTACGTTAACGTTAAAAGATAAATACGATAATTTATTAACCGGACTGGCGAGCAAAATCAGCATTAAATACAGTACTGATTTAACCGCAACTACAACTGCATTTAATGAAATCTCAACTGGGGTTTATCAAGCTCAAGTTAGTGCATTAAAAGCAGGTCAAACCACAATCAGTGCTAAAGTTAATTCGTCCACACTCACACAAACAGCGCGATTAACTGTTCTGCCTAATAACCAGACAGCCAAAGTTGATAAATTTGTGATAAGTAATACACAACCTCATGCTGGCGATACCATCGTTTATCACGCTTATATCAGCGATAAAAATAACAATCCTGTTAACAGTGGCGTCAGTGTGACATGGACGACGGATAAAGATAGCTTACTTGCTAAACCGCTGACATTTACAGACAACAAAGGTATTGCTGATGTTGAATTAACACGTAATCCGGCAGGTATTGCTAAAGTTAATGCCGTATTAATTTCAGGTAGTTACCCAGCACCCGATGTTAATTTTGTCGCTGATAATGTTGATGAAAACAGTTCAGAAATCAACTTAATCCCGGCAACAATCATCGCTAACGGCACAGATAAAGCATTACTCACTTTAACGATTAAAGATAAAGGCGGTAATATTCTGCCAGATCAGCAAGTGGAGGGGATCTCTAACAATCCAATAATTCAGTTTAGCCCAGCTAAACAAGTCTCACCGGGCCACTATGAAATTGAAGCTACGGGAACTAAATCAGGTACAGCACAATTAAGTGTTAAAGTTAATGGTGTTGATTTTAAAAAACAAAAAACCTTACAACTTCGTGCAGATGCAACAACCTGGCAAATCAAATCTGTCAATGTCGATAGAATAAGCATGATTGCCGGAGATAACGGTGTTAATTATCAAGCAACCATTGTCGATGCTAATGACAATATATTGCCTAATGTTATTGTATCTTGGAAGTTACAAGGTTTAGCTAATGACTATGACTTTAGTACTTATACAGATACAAATGGTATTGCTAGAACAAAAGTCACCAGTACTGTTGCTGGTATCTTAAAAATGAGTGCTTATCTTGATTTAAATAATCATAAGTCAATTCAAGATGTCACTGTAAATCCAACGAATATTGATACTAATAAATCAACCTTTAGCAGTAACCGTCAATCAATAGGGGGAGATAATAAAGATAGCGCTCTACTCACTGTAAATTTAATGGATAAATACAATAATACTATTGATGGCAAAAAAGTTTCGATAAAAACAACCAATGGTAAGCCTAACTTTAGTGATAACCCACTAAATTCATTAGGAAATGGTAAATATCAAACCAATCTTACTTCAAATGTTAAAACAGATATCATCTTAACAGCTGAAGCGGAAGGATTAACTATTGCAAAACCATTAACCATTAAAGTCACTATCCCGAAACCTGATATTATTTTTGATAAACAAATCCAGCAAGAAACCTATGCTTCAGCACCTATTAGCGCTCTAGGTTATACGGGAGTACCTAATAATATTAACGTGATGTGGTCTAGCTCAGATCCGACCATTGCCTCTATTGATACGGCGACCGGTAGCATTGCGATGAAAAAAGCAGGTACTACTGTTATCACACTACAAACATCAGGTAATAATCAATATCAACCAGCTCAAAGTAGTTATCCGTTGGTGATTGAGAAAGCGGATGTTGGGCTAGCAGCAAAAGAAACTCAATTAAACTCCATTTGGAATGATAATATTCCCCAACAAGTGGTGCTTTTATATAGCAATAAAGATGCTACAAACAACCCACCACCTAAACAATTTGTCAATTACAAACAAGCTATAATAGCAGTCGATGAACAAGGAAAAATTACACCGATAAAACCAGGCGATACACCTATTACCGTGTTATCTCAAGCAACAGAACAATTTAAGTCATCGAGTATAATCATTAATTACACACAAGATAAAGGCACAATAAATTATCATTTTAAAAATTCAGATGAAACATTAATTGTTGATGCATTGTCGAGTGGCTTATTGACTGCTCAGGCACCTACTCCTACACTGCCTACTGGTATTAATGCCATTTGGAGTAGTAGTAAACCAAGTGTTGTAGAAGTGACTCCGGAAGGTACAATCACCCACTTAGGTGTCGGAAAAGCCACGCTCACATTATCAATTAAAGATGATGTTTATTATCATGACAACGATAATAGTTATAATATTATGGTAGAACCTGCACCTTATATTACGATTGATTCAGTAAAATTTCAGTCTGCCGGTAGAGAAACGCTTGCTTCAAATGCTAACAATTTATCTTGGCAACCTGTTTACATCTCAGATAATAGCTTTACTGTTAATTGGAGCTCAATAAAAACACCTCATGCTATTAACTTTGAACTGTATGATGACAAGAATAATTTGATTCAATTAGTGGAAAGACAAAATTATAGCCCTAAAAACAATATAACTGATCCTGTTATTATCTCTCCACCAGAATCTTATATTAATAAGCCACAAAATTTGAAATTAAAAGTGATCACTTTTGATTCCAATAATAAATCTTATCCTAAAGAATATAACATTGCGGTTAAATCTATTTCCGCACAAACGGCTGCAAATTTATTTTTAATTCATCTCAATTCTCAATTTTTATATACAGATAGTGGTAGCTCAGCACCAAATTGCCAAGACGCATGGGGAACAAGCGCCGTACACTTTACAGTAGTACCTAGAATTGAATTTAAGGGTGATGCTAAAAAATTACTTTATCCAATCACGTTAACTGCAACAATAAATGATATAACGTTAAATTCATCGAATTTATCACAAGGAGAAATTAATAAAAATGTAAATTATCCAGATTCTTTTACCTTGAATAAAAACTTGGGGGGAATTTATGAATTTAAGACAACATCATCACAATATGCTATTGATAAAGAATGTAAGATTAATGACTCAGGTTATGGTGTATTTAAACTAATCTTAGATGTATATGGAAATAAACAAGTAGTCACTAAGAATTTCAACTGGAATGGCTCAAACGGCGCCTATTAATAAACAAACAAATTAGATTCAAAGCCACATTATTTTTAAGATAATGTGGCTTTTTTTCCATGAAATTTTCTTTTTTGAAGAGAAATAGAAAAATCCCGAATACAAGATTCCTTATATTCGGGATCATTATTATGACAATAAATAAACTTAAGCTTTATTTATCTTTTTATGCATCTCTTGAACCGAAATAACGCTTGCTGTAGGATCCGCCGTTAATGACAGTGTTGTCGCAAATCCGCCATTTAACGTCGTGTCATAGTGAACTTTATATCTTAAAGCACTACGGCGAATAATTTTAGAATCTTCAATAGCTTGACGACCAGAAGTTGTGTTAACGATATAGTCATATTCACTATTTTTAATTCTATCTTCAATATGCGGCCTACCTTCATGAACTTTATTGACTAAGCGTGGATTAATTCCTGCCTCGCCTAATACAATAGCGGTACCATGTGTCGCATCTAATTCAAATCCACTTTTTAGCAATTTCGTTGCCAAATCAACAATTCGTTTTTTGTCACCCTCTCGCACAGAAAGAAGCGCTCTCCCCTTTTGCTTCATGGTCGAGTTGCTACCTAACATCGCTTTAGCAAAGGCTTGAGCAAAGGTTGCTCCAACCCCCATAACTTCGCCTGTTGAACGCATTTCAGGTCCTAAAATAGGATCAACACCTGCAAACTTATTGAAAGGTAAAACCACTTCTTTTACAGAATAATAAGGTGGAATAACTTCTTTTGTTACCCCTTGCTCTTCAAGGCTTTGGCCAATCATGACACGCGCAGCGACTTTGGCTAATGGCACACCTGTAGCTTTCGACACAAAAGGCACAGTACGAGCGGCTCGAGGATTAACTTCAATAAGATAAACATCATCACCTTTCACTGCGAATTGTGCATTCATTAACCCTTTTACACCTAATTCAAAAGCAAGTTCACGGACTTGTTTACGCATCACATCTTGAATTTCTTTGCTTAAGGTATAAGCAGGCAATGAGCAGGCAGAGTCTCCAGAGTGAACACCTGCTTGTTCGATATGCTCCATAATGCCGCCAATCACGACTTGTTTACCATCACAAATCGCATCAATGTCGACTTCAATCGCATCATCAAGAAAACGGTCTAATAAGACAGGGGCATCATTCGACACACTCACTGCTGTTTGGAAATAGCGACGTAAATCAACTTCGTCATAAACAATTTCCATGGCGCGCCCACCAAGTACATAAGAAGGACGAACCACCAGCGGATAGCCAATCGATTGTGCTTTTTCTACCGCTTCTTCTAAAGCGGTCACAGTCGCGTTTTCAGGCTGTTTAAGTCCTAATTTATCAACGGCTTTTTGGAAACGTTCACGATCTTCTGCTTTATCAATAGCATCTGGTGTTGTCCCAATCACTGGTACACCTTCAGCTTCTAACGCTCTGGCTAATTTTAATGGTGTTTGTCCACCATATTGCACGATAACCCCTTTCGGTTTTTCGATACGCACAATTTCAAGCACATCTTCTAATGTAACCGGTTCAAAATAGAGTCGGTCAGAAGTATCATAATCTGTTGAAACCGTTTCTGGGTTACAGTTCACCATAATGGTTTCGTAGCCGTCTTCACGTAATGCAAGCGCCGCATGAACACAACAATAATCAAATTCAATCCCTTGACCTATGCGGTTTGGCCCTCCACCTAAGATCATCACTTTAGGTTTATCTTGGTTTGGGTTTGCTTCGCACTCTTCTTCATAAGTCGAGTACATATAAGCCGTATCTGTAGCAAACTCTGCAGCACAAGTATCAACACGTTTATAAACAGGATGGAGTTGATACTGTTCACGTAATTGACGAATAGTATGCTCTTTTACGTTAAGTATTCTCGCTAAACGCGCATCAGCAAAACCTTTACGTTTTAGTTGTCGCAAGAAATCAGCGTTTAATCCTTTTATACCGACTTCGCTAACTTTTTCTTCAAGACGAACGATTTCTTCTATTTGAACTAAGAACCAGCGATCAATATTAGTGAGGTTAAATACCCCATCAACAGACAATCCTGCTCGGAAAGCATCTGCGATATACCAAATTCTGTCTGAGCCTGCATCTTTTAGCTCTCGGCGAATTTTCGTTAATGCTTCAGGGTCATCTAAATCGACTTTAGGATCAAATCCTGTCGCCCCAACTTCAAGGCCTCGTAACGCTTTTTGCAAGGATTCTTGTTGTGTTCTACCAATTGCCATCACTTCGCCAACAGATTTCATTTGCGTTGTTAATCTGTCATTGGTTCCTGCAAACTTTTCAAAGTTAAAGCGAGGAATTTTTGTCACAACATAATCAATAGAAGGTTCGAAAGAGGCTGGCGTTCTCCCACCGGTGATGTCATTCATCAGCTCATCGAGGGTATAGCCTACCGCTAACTTTGCAGCAACCTTCGCAATAGGGAAACCTGTTGCTTTAGATGCAAGCGCTGATGAACGAGAAACCCGAGGATTCATTTCAATAACAATCAAACGTCCTGTTTTAGGATCAACAGCAAACTGAACGTTAGAACCGCCAGTTTCAACACCTATCTCACGTAATACCGCCATCGAGGCATTACGCATAATTTGATATTCTTTGTCGGTAAGTGTCTGTGCTGGCGCGACAGTAATGGAATCTCCCGTATGAATTCCCATTGCATCAAAGTTTTCGATAGAACAGACGATAATGCAGTTGTCGTTTTTATCGCGCACCACTTCCATTTCATACTCTTTCCAACCAATGAGTGATTCATCAATTAACAATTCATTGGTCGGCGATAAATCTAAACCTCGAATACAGATTTCTTCAAATTCTTCACGATTATAGGCTATCCCACCACCTGTTCCACCCATCGTAAATGAAGGGCGAATAATACAAGGAAAACCAACTTGTTCAGCGACAGCAAAAGCTTCATCAAGGTTATGTGCAATACCTGAACGAGCAGTATCTAAGCCGATTTTCTTCATCGCTTTATCAAAGCGCTGTCTATCTTCTGCTTTATCAATTGCATCGGCTGTTGCTCCGATCATGGTGACACCAAACTCAGCTAAAACACCTTGGCGCTCTAGTTCTAGCGCACAGTTCAGTGCCGTTTGCCCCCCCATTGTCGGTAATACCGCATCAGGGCGCTCTTTTTCAATAATTTTTCTCACAACTTGCCAGTGAATAGGCTCGATGTACGTTGCATCGGCCATTTCAGGATCGGTCATAATGGTTGCAGGATTTGAATTTACCAAAACAACCCGATATCCCTCTTCACGCAGGGCTTTGCATGCTTGAGCGCCTGAATAGTCAAATTCGCACGCTTGTCCGATAACAATCGGTCCAGCCCCTAAAATCAGGATTGTTTTGATATCTGTTCTTTTAGCCATTTTCTTTCACTCCTGATTTATTTTGTTATCACTGGTTGCAGGTTTTGACGATATTGCGCGATAAGCTCGATAAAGTGATCAAAAAGAGGTGCAGCATCATGAGGGCCAGGACTGGCTTCTGGGTGGCCTTGAAAACTAAATGCAGGTTTATCTGTACGATGAATACCTTGTAAAGAGCCATCAAACAGTGATTTATGTGTCACACGTAAATTGGCTGGAAGAGATGTTTCATCAACAGCAAATCCATGATTTTGCGCTGTGATCATCACCGTATTTTTATCTAAATCTTTAACAGGATGATTACCACCATGATGACCAAATTTCATTTTGATGGTTTTAGCACCACTAGCTAATGCTAATAGCTGATGCCCTAAACAAATACCAAATACCGGAATATCAGTAGCTAAAAAGGTTTGAATGGCGTTAATGGCGTAATCACAGGGCTCTGGATCCCCGGGACCATTAGAAAGGAAAATACCATCAGGAGAAAGCGCTAAAACTTCTTGAGCTGACGTTTGAGCAGGTACAACAGTAACTTGGCATCCTCTATCCACCAGCATACGTAAAATATTACGTTTTACACCGAAATCATATGCCACAATATGCAATGGCAATTCAGTCGCCAATTTCGCCTCTGGTAATTCATTTTCTAACGTCCAACTGCCTTGAGTCCACTGATAAGGCTGTTTGACGGTCACTGTTTTGGCTAAATCCATGCCTTTTAAGCCGGGAAAAGCCTTAGCTTTTTCGAGAGCAAGTTTGGTATCAGGATGTTTACCGGCAATGATACAACCGTTTTGTGCACCTTTTTCTCTTAACAAACGAGTTAGCTTACGTGTATCAATATCTGCAATAGCAACGATATTGTGGCGTTTAAGATAATCAGATAACGTTTCTTGAGCACGATAATTGCTCATCACTAATGGTAAATCGCGAATGATTAAGCCTTGAGCATGGATTGTTTCTGATTCTTCATCTGAATGATTAACGCCGGTGTTGCCAATGTGGGGATAGGTAAGAGTAACAATTTGTTGGGAGTAAGAAGGGTCGGTTAGTATTTCTTGATAACCGGTCATTGAAGTATTAAAAACGACTTCACCGATAGCGGCGCCTTCTGCGCCAATCGACTTGCCGTGGAATTCGGTCCCATCTTCTAGAACCAGTATAGCTTTTCTAATCAAAACGCCCTCCAGAGAATAACAAATCACATTTCATGCATATTAATTCAGATTTAAGCCTCTAAATCAATGCCAAAAACATAAAATTGGGCAAATTTTTGGCAAATTGGGCGCATTCTAAAGATCGAATGAGCAGATGTCTAGAAAAAACACCTTTTAATTTAAAAAATATCATTCATTAGCAATTTAATTAATCAAGTGACAATTTATACAATCAATCTGACAAATTTAACCGTTTGCTTACCAAAATAATTTAAAAACCGAAGAAAGAAGGAAGAAAATGAGAAATTCGCGTATCAAGAGCGATAAAAACGAACAAAAAATAGAGATAACTAACAAAAAAAAGAAATAAGAACAAAACAAATAACATATAAAACAAAAAACTCATAATTATAAAAATAATCATGAGTTTTCAATGAACTATATTTTCTATAAACTACAAATTTTTCAGTGAAAGAACATCTTTCATATTATAAAGACCAGACTTTTTATCACTTAACCAAATAGAGGCTTTAACAGCACCATTTGCAAAGGTCATCCGGCTAGACGCCTTATGACTTATCTCGACTCGCTCACCAATATCAGCAAAGATCGCGGTGTGTTCTCCCACAATATCCCCAGCACGGATCGTTGCAAAACCAATACTTTGAGGATCACGCTCTCCCGTATGCCCTACACGCTCATAAACCGCACACTCTTTAAGATCACGACCTAATGCATCTGCAATAGATTCACCCATCGCTAATGCAGTACCCGATGGCGCATCAACTTTATGACGATGGTGTGCTTCTACAATTTCAATATCACTGTAAGAACCCATCACTTTAGCTGCTTTTTCAAGTAATTTAAGCACCAGATTGACACCAACACTAAAGTTAGCAGCAAACACAATTGGGATAATGTTGGCCGCATTTTCAATCGCTTTTTTGCCTTCATCATCAAAGCCAGTCGTACCAATAATCATGCCTTTTTTCTGTTCTACACAAAATGCAATATGAGAAAGCGTTCCTTCGGGGCGTGTAAAATCAATTAACACATCAAATTCACCCGCTTGAGCCAACAAATTATCCGTAATTGTGACACCAATATGCCCGATACCAGCTAACTCTCCTGCATCAGCGCCAATCAATGAAGAATTAGTACGCTCAAAAGCAGCGCCTAAAACCGTTCCTTCTTGTTGAGAAATTGCCTGAATTAATTGGCGCCCCATACGACCACCCGCACCAACAACAGCAAGACGAAGTTCTTTCGCAGACATAACTAAATTCTCCTAAACAATACTTATTATCTCTATTTATTGTTTACAGATTAACGAGGTCATCCACTTGATGCCAGCATTTAACGTTCAAGATAAGAAAAACACACAAAACCCGAGTGATTATCAGTAAAAGAGATGAACAGCATGATTATTCATTTAACTTTATTTTAAGCATAAAAAAAGCAGAGTTATTCACTCTGCTTTTTAAATCCACGATCACATTTAAGTGAAATTATTCGATAACTTTATAATCTAGACGAAGCTCTTTAGGGACTTCAAAAACAATATTTTCTTCACGCCCTGATAATTCGACCACATCATCAGCACCAAAGGTTTTTAAACGTTCTAATACTTGTTGAACCAAAATATCTGGCGCTGAAGCCCCTGCTGTAACACCAACAATATTTGCATTAGCTACCCATGACTCATCAATATCTTCAAAGCTATCGATAAGATAAGAAGGCTTACCAGCTCGCTGTGCAAGCTCCGCTAAACGATTTGAGTTTGATGAGTTCTTAGACCCCACTACAAATACAACATCCGCTTTTTCAGCAAGCTCTCTTGCCGCTTCTTGGCGATTGGTTGTTGCGTAACAGATATCATCCTTACGAGGCCCAATAATTTTAGGGAAACGTGCATTTAAAGCATCAATCACTTCAGATGTATCATCAACAGAAAGCGTTGTTTGAGTCATAAAGCAAAGATTATCTTCATCTTTCACTTCTAATTTCCAAACATCAGCAGGCGACTCAACTAAATACATTCCCCCTTCAGGGTTATTGTATTGTCCCATTGTACCTTCAACTTCAGGGTGCCCTGCATGACCTATTAAAATTGCTTCTTTGCCTTTACGACTCGCTCTTGCCACTTCCATATGAACTTTGGTGACTAATGGGCAAGTTGCATCATAAAGCATGGTTAAATTACGTGAGCGAGCTTCTTGGCGAATAGCCTGAGAAACACCATGAGCAGAAAAAATTAAAATCGCGTTATCGGGTACTTCTGAAATTTCTTCAATAAAGATAGCACCACGTTCACGTAAGTCGTTAACAACATAGCGGTTATGAACAACCTCGTGACGAACATAAATAGGCGCACCATAGATTTCCAGAGCGCGATCAACAATGCTGATAGCTCGGTCAACACCAGCACAAAAGCCTCGTGGGTTAGCCAGCAGTATTTGCATGCGCCGTTTCCTCCTCCGGATTAATACAGACCACTTCAATATCAAATGTCACTTCTTCTGACGCTAACGGATGATTAAAGTCAACTGTTACAGAATCTTCAGTGACATCTCTTACAATGCCTGGCATTTCACTGCCATTTATTGCTGTAAATAACATGATAGTGCCAGCCTCTGGCACACCAGACTCAGCAAAGTCAGAAGGCATAAAGTATTGGATCAAGTCAGGATTGTATTTACCAAAAAGATGTTCACCCGCAAGCGTAAAGGTTTTTTTATCTCCCGTAGATAATCCCAATAATTCAGCTTCTAAGGCTGGTGATAAACTTTCATCACCTAAACGGAAAAGGGCGGGTTTACCATGCGCTTGTGTAGATTCAGCAACAGAGCCATCTGCTAACTTTAAAGTGAAATTCAGCAACACTGCGCTGTCGTTGAGTACCTGCATAACCATACTAATACCTTCTATTAAGCGTAACCCCCGCCATAAGGCAGGGGTTATTTTAGTTAACTTCTTGTCTGATTACTTTTGCTTTTTTGTATCTTGTGGACTGACATTTTTATCAGGGAAAAAGCTCTCAATAATAATAAGCCCTGCACCGATACAAATCCCCATATCAGCAATATTAAAGGTAGGCCAATGCCAATCTCCGATATAAATATCAAGAAAGTCGATGACAAACCCATGGATCAGACGATCAGAGAGATTACCCAATGCTCCGCCAATAATTAGCGCATAAGCAACGTTACTTAGTTTGGCACTCGCTTTGTTTTTATACATCATTACCAATAAAGTAATGCAGATTGCCAATGCAATCAGTGCAAAAAACCAACGTTGCCATCCCCCTTTATCTGCTAAAAAGCTAAAGGCAGCACCATAGTTATGGGCGTAAGTGAAGTTGAAAAAAGGCATCACAGCAACAGATTCATACAGACGAAATGTCTGCATGAAATACTGTTTCGTTCCTAAATCCAACACCACTACGGCGACGGCTAGCCATAGCCAGCGTAAACCTGTAGAGCAAAGTGTTTTCTTCATTAATTAAGCAAACTTACGTTCTTCACCGTTACCGGCTACGTTAGTAACACAGCGTCCGCATAATTCAGCGTGTTCCGCTACTTGACCGATATCTGTCGCATAATGCCAGCAACGAGGACATTTTTCGCCATCTGCTTTGTTAAAGGCGATTTTTAACCCCGCCATATCAGAAGCTAATGCCGTTTCTGGTGCTTCATTAATATCTGCTACTTTCGCTTGAGATGTTAATAAAACAAAACGCAGTTCGTTACCTAACGCATTTAACTTATCTGCTAAAGCTTTATCTGCATATAGAGTGACTGATGCTTCTAAAGAGCCACGCAGTTGTTTATCTGTACGAGCTTGCTCTAATACCTTGTTGACTTCTCCACGAACGGCAAGTAACTCAGCCCAGTAGTCATCATTTAAAGTTTCTGACGCATCTAAGCCAAATAAGTCGGTATACCATTCTTCCGTTAAGACATATTTTGCACGTTCACCTGGTAACTCATTCCAGATCTCATCTGCTGTGAATGACATAACTGGTGCCATCCAACGAACTAATGCTTCACAGATATGGAATAACGCAGTTTGACAGCTACGGCGAGCAACACTATCGCTTTTCGCGGTGTACTGTCTATCTTTAATAATATCTAAGTAGAAAGAACCCATTTCCACTGAACAGAACTGCATTAAACGCTGAATAACATTATGGAAATCGTAATTTTCATAGTGTTTTAAAATATCAGCTTGCGCTGCTTTTGCACGGCCTACAGCCCAACGGTCAAGTGTTACCATCTCTTCTGGCTTAACTTGATGTTTAGCCGGATCAAAGCCGTTTAAGTTAGCTAAGAAGAAACGCGCAGTATTACGAATACGGCGATAAGTATCTGCAGAACGTTTTAAGATCTCATCTGATACGGCGATTTCACCAGTATAATCTGTTGATGCAACCCATAGACGTAAAATATCAGCACCCAGTTTATCCATCACATCTTGTGGACTTACTGTGTTACCAATAGATTTAGACATTTTACGACCTTGACCGTCTACGGTAAAACCGTGTGTTAACACTTCACGATAAGGTGCTTTGCCTTTGATTGCAGTCGAGATCATCAGTGAGGACATAAACCAACCACGATGTTGGTCAGAGCCTTCTAAGTACATATCTGCTGAATTGCCGTGGTACTCTGGACGGTCATCAACAACCGTTGAGTGTGTCGATCCTGAGTCGAACCAAACATCCAGTGTATCTGGCGTTTTCATATAGTCGTCAGCGTCATCACCCAGCACTTCACGGATATCTAAATCCCACCATGCTTGAATGCCACTCACTTCAACACGTTTTGCCACTTCTTCCATCAACTCTAAAGTACGTGGATGTGGCTCTTGAGTCTCTTTATGAACAAACAGAGACATTGGCGTACCCCAAGTACGTTGACGAGAAATACACCAGTCTGGGCGGTTTTCAACCATTGATTCAATACGTGCTTGACCCCAGTCAGGGATCCATTTAACACCTTTGATCTCTTTTAATGATTGTTGACGTAATCCGTTTTTATCCATGCCAATAAACCATTGCGGTGTAGCACGGAAAATAACCGGAGTTTTATGTCTCCAACAGCAAGGATAGCTATGCTGTAAGGCTTCGTGATGTAACAAAGCACCTTTTTCTTTTAGCATTTCAACGATGACATCATTCGCTTTAAAAACAAAAATACCATCTAATGTTGGGTAAGTGCCTGCTAAGTAACAACCATTTGGGCCAACTGGATTTGCAACTTCTAAACCGTATTTTTGACCCACAACGAAGTCATCAGGGCCGTGGCCTGGTGCAGTATGAACAGCACCTGTACCCGCATCTAAAGTAACGTGATCACCTAAAATTGCAGGTACATCAAAGCCCATAAATGGATGATTAAAACGCAATAACTCTAAATCAGCACCTTTACATTCGCCTAAAACAGTCCAACTTGTGATGCCAATACGCTTCATTACATCTTCAACAAGATCAGCGGCTAAAATCACGCATTCATCGTTAAAAGAGACTAAGGCATAATTAAATTCTGCATTTAATGCGATAGCGCGGTTAGCCGGTAATGTCCAAGGTGTTGTTGTCCAGATAACCAAAGAAATAGGCTTATCTGTTGTTGCATGGAATTTTGCAGCAACTGCGTTTGGATCAACTGCGGTGAAACGCACATCAATCGAAGGTGAAGTTTTATCGTAATATTCAACTTCAGCTTCTGCCAGTGATGAACCACATGCGGTACACCAGTGAACAGGTTTAGCCCCTTTTAACAGGTGACCATTTGCGATAATGCGCGCTAACGCACGGATAGTATTCGCTTCAGTTTTATAGTCCATTGTAAGATAAGGTTTTTCCCAATCTCCTAGAACACCTAAACGAATAAAATCTTTTTTCTGTGCTTCAATTTGCTCGTAAGCGTATTTACGGCATTCCTCGCGGAATTGCGCTGCAGATATTTTCTCTCCTGGTTTACCTACGATTTGTTCAACTTTTAGTTCGATAGGTAATCCGTGACAATCCCATCCTGGAATATACGGAGAATCAAAGCCTGACAGCCCTTTGGATTTAATAATAATATCTTTGAGAATTTTGTTTACTGAGTGACCAATATGAATATTGCCGTTAGCGTATGGAGGGCCATCGTGCAAAATAAATGTTTTCTTACCACTTTTAGCCTGACGAATTGCTTGATACAAACCGTCTTTGTACCAACGTGATAACATCTCTGGCTCGCGCTTTGCTAAATCCCCGCGCATAGGGAACCCTGTTTCTGGTAAGTTCAGGGTATTTTTATAGTCACTCATTCGATTCTCAGTTCCAATTTTCCGCTAGTTTATGACTCCGACCGCTGCGATAAAAAATCCCTAGCAGTAGCCACATCATCTGCGATTTGCTGCTTTAATGCATCCAGTGATGCAAATCGCTGTTCATTACGTAATTTCTTTCGTAACACAACATCAATACGACGTCCATATAAATCCATATTAACGTCGATTAAATGAACTTCTAATTGTACGCCCTTCCCTTTTACAGTAGGACGACTTCCGATATTTGCCACACCAGGTAAAGGTGATTGATTATCTGATAAATAGACATCAACGGCATAAACGCCTTTAACTGGTGCAACTAAGCGTTTCATAGGAATATTGGCTGTCGGAAAACCAATGGTTCTGCCCAATTCATTACCATGAACAACACGCCCACAAACACTGTAAGGATGCCCTAGTAGTGATTCAGCAAGGACTAAATCATCATTGAGTAACGCTTCTCTTACTGCAGTGCTACTGATACGTAATCCTTTATCGCAATAACTTTCAGTATTAGCGACTTCAAATCCATATCTTTCACCGGCTTGTTGTAAAAAGTGAAAATCACCTTCACGGTTTTTGCCAAAGCGAAAATCATCGCCAATAGCAAGAAACTTCACCCCTAATTTATTCACCAATAGTGATGAAACAAATTCCTCTGGGGTTTGTGCCGCAAATTGTTTATCAAATTTGACACACAAAAGGTAATCAATACCACATTCAGCTAAATACTTAATTTTGTCTCGTAACCGAGTCAGGCGCGCTGGCGCCTTTTCTGGTAAAAAGAACTCCAGTGGCTGAGGCTCAAATGTCATCACAACCGTAGGTAATCCTCGCTGTGACGCCTCTTGCTTCAAGTGTTTTAATAATGCCTGATGGCCTCTATGGACACCATCAAAATTTCCAATTGTCAGAACGCAACCGTGGTGTAGCGCTCTAATATTTTGTATACCGCGAATTAGCTCCATAACTGGCTCAATACCGTGGAAATTATTGGATTATACCTTGTCAAAGGCTTGAGAGTAACCCAATATATCAATGTTTATTGATGAGTAATATTTCGACAAGTCGATTCACTGCTATTCTTAGATTTGATTGCTCACATCAAACAAAAAATGGACTATCACTCACTTCTTGGTTATAAAATCGCATAAAATCAAGCGTAGATCCTCTTAGAATCTATTATTTATTACTCATATACACGATTTTGATGATTTTTTCACTCAAAAGACTGTATTCTACCCGTCTTAACTGATAAAATCTTGCGCCATCACAACGAAACAAGTGTCGCGTACAACGACGCTAATTTTGTATAAATCCATTGACAAACTTAGGTTGAAAAGGCATATTCCTTCACCTTTGTATTTGTCCTCGCTAGAATATATTTGGGAGTTGGAACTTGGCTAATATCAAATCAGCTAAGAAACGTGCGGTTCAGTCTGAAAAGCGTCGTCAGCACAACGCAAGCCGTCGTTCTATGATGCGTACTTACATCAAAAAAGTATACGCAGCAGTTGCTTCAGGTGATAAAGAAGCAGCACAAAAAGCATTTAATGACATGCAACCAATTGTTGACCGTCAGGCAACTAAAGGCTTAATTCATAAGAATAAAGCTGCACGTCATAAAGCTAATCTGCAAGCACAAATCAAAGCAATGTAATATTGCTTTCTTGTGTTATAAAAAAACCGGCTCATGCCGGTTTTTTTGTTTTCTACTTTTTAATCGCCACCCTTTCATGGATTTTCAATGTGCTTTTTATCTCCATTAAAGAGTTCTGAAAAATCAGTATTACAAACACGTTGAACCGCCGGATGTTGGATCATTCGCTCTGCAAAAATTGCGTAGTACTCTTCTTTTACCGTATCAAGCATGCCAATTTCTTCAATATTACTATGAGCAAAAGTTTCATCGGTATACAGCGAAGGCGCTACAAAGATAGCATTATAATTTAAACCGAATGCTTTCATTAATGCCGCATCATCAAACTCACCCAATATTTCCACTTGAAGATTTTTATTACGTATCCAAGTTAATAAATGACGACCTAACATATATCGACGTCCGGGAATAAGAAGCTTTCGCTCTTCTAAGCATTCAGGAAACGGTTTTTCGGGAAGAGGATGACTACAAAAAAAGCTCATATTACATTCGCCAAGTTTTACAGAGAACAAACCTTCTTGTTGTGACGAATCCACAGGGCAATCGGATAAGATCATATCCAGTTTATGCTGGCTTAATTGCTCTAATAGCAATTCATGAGTAGATTCAAAACAACGCAGATGGATTTGTTCATTATCAATTACAGCCGTTTCTAATATGCGACTGACTAATTGTTTTGATAATGCGTCCGCAACACCAACATCAAACAGTAAATTCGATTCGCGGCTGTAGTTGACAATATCCAGCATTTCTTGGCTGAGCATAAACATTTTATCGGCATAACGAAAAATGAGCTGACCCAATTCTGAGGGAACAACCCCCCTTCCTTGGCGTTTAAATAACTTGCCACCCAATCTTTCTTCTAATGCTTTAATTTGCCCTGTAATTGTCTGAGGTGTCAGATACAACGCTTGCGCTGCACCCACAACAGAGCCTTCTTTACACACATGCCAAAAATAATAAAGATGATTAAAATTGAGATGTGACACCCGCATAGTTATCTTCCTTTCAACTTCTGTGCTTCAAACACAGACTATGTAATAACGCATTAGTTTGCGATTGGCTTTCCTTGCTTCCAATCCTCATAAAAACACCTACGGCACAATACACTGTATTGCACCGTAGGTTTAAATATTATAGCTCGGTATTTATTGTGTTAAGAAACTCAAATCCGTAATAAGTTTCCCTATATTGATTTCGTTTTTAACTTCGGTAAAACAGAACGAAGTAACAAATATCCCACAACAGCGGCTATTGTTGAACCAACCAAAATACCAAGCTTAGAGTAGGTATTATAAGCTTCATCCGCGCCATCAAATGCTAATCCAGCAATAAAGATAGACATAGTAAAACCGATACCACATAGCACAGATACTGCAAATATTTGTTTAAGATTAATCGCATCTGGTAATTTTGCAATGCCTAGTTTTACCGAAACCCAACTAAAGAGGAAAATACCTATCGGCTTACCTAAAAATAGGCCTAACGCAATACCTAACGGTAAAGCAGATAACATGCCGTCAAACGTTACGCCATTTAAAGAAACCCCTGCGTTACTAAATGCAAACAGCGGTAAAATAAAATAGGCAACCCAAGGGTGTAGCACATGCTCTAATTCTTCTGAAGGAGAATCACCTTCTTTATTTCTTAATGGGATAAGAAATCCAACAATCACTCCTGCAATCGTTGCATGAATACCTGATTTTAAAATACACACCCACAAGATGAAGCCAAGAATTAAATAAGCCGCCGTATTACCCACTTTGCGCCAATTCATTATGCCCAGAGTAATCACTATCAAACCCGCCAAAGCGAGAGGAATTAGTGCAATACTCTTTGAATAAAAGAGCGCAATAATCACAATGACACCTAAGTCATCAATGATAGCTAATGCTAATAAGAATACTTTTAACTCAACAGGAACACGCTTGCCAAGTAACGCCATAACACCCAAAGCAAAAGCAATGTCTGTTGCCGCTGGAATTGCCCATCCTTGCTGTCCAATGGCATCAGTATGATTAAACATCAAATAAACCAATGCGGGAGCTAACATCCCTCCCACTGCAGCTATCGCCGGGAAAATGGCTCTATCACGCTGAGCCAAAGAGCCTTCTTTTAATTCGCGTTTAACTTCTAATCCTACGACCAAGAAAAAGATTGCCATTAAGGCATCGTTTACCCAAAGTAATAATGGCTTATCAAGTTCGAACGCGCCGAATTTGATCATGATAGGAATAGATAAAAACTCATTATACAAAGCACTTAGAGGTGTGTTCGCCATAATCAATGCGATAATAGCAGCAATAATCAGAAGAATACCGCCTGACGCCTCTAATCTCAAAAATTGTCTAATAATTGCCGTCATAATATTAACCTCGAAATCACTAATCTTGTTAATAATATGCTAATTATGAATTCGTAAAAAACAGATTATTTATGGATAATAACTCGAATTATCCGAATTGAAAAAGAAATAGCAAGAAAAACAAGGTAAATAATATCAATTCATCAACATAATTTTTCAATAAAATAAAAACAACAAGAATTAATAATACTCAAAATAAGATATTGAATATAAATATTATTTTTTCACTATCAAATGAAAATAAGCATCTTTTTTAATAAATGACACCAATTGATAAAATAGATCAAACATATCAATTTTTATTACTGAATAAAGAGAACTTCTATTCTTCACCTTTTGAATAAGATCAGAAGATAAAAAGAAGTAATCGCATATTTACTGTTTGACCAGTGTGGTATTGTTTTATTAAAAATTACCCTTTTCTCATTAAGGTTTCTATCAATATGTCGATTACTGTTTTTATTGCCGTTTTATTTGCTGCTATCTTTCATGCGTGTTGGAATGCATTAGTTAAAGTAGGCAATGATCGATTTTTAGGGATCTCGCTACTGACTTTTTTTTCTGGTGTTGTAACATTACCCGCCCTATTTTGGGTCGGAGTCCCTGATATTGGTGCATGGAAATGGCTTGCCCTTTCTGTTTTATTCCATGTAGGTTACACACTCTCTTTAAGCCGTTGTTATACTTTGGCTGATTTTAATCAGGTCTATCCTATCTCTCGTGGTAGTGCACCATTAATGACCGCCTTTCTTGGCTTTTTTCTCTTCCATGAAACACTACAAATCGCTGGCTTACTAGGCATTTTGCTTATCATTTTGGGTATTATCCTTATCTCACGCAGTAGGAAAATAGCGGCGTTTAACTTACGTAAAGATGCACTCTTTTTTGCTCTGCTGACCGCATTATTTACCGCCAGTTATACTTTATCTGATGGAAATGGCTCTCGTGTAGGTGAAACACCGTTTGCTTATATTTTATGGCTCTTCTTTTTAAATGGCATAGCGATGTATTTACTTGCTTGGCTTCGTTATCGCCAGCATTTAAAAAACAAAATAAAGGACTATTGGAAACCTGCATTTTTTGGTGGGCTTATGCAATTGATAAGCTATGGAATTGTGATATGGGCAATGAGTCATGCTTCAATCGTACTTGTGGCTGCTTTAAGAGAAACCAGTGTATTATTTGCCATGATCTTATCTGTCTATCTGTTAAAAGAGCAATTTAACCGTAAACAGCTATTGGCGTGTTTAGTGATTTTAGCCGGTATTGTTGCTATCAAGATAGGATAAGATTAAACATCATTCAAATAAAAAGGCCTGATGATAGCATTTATCATCAGGCCTTTTTGACGGTGATAAGAAAAATTATTTGGTTAAATCATCAAAGAATTTTTTCACACCATCTAAGAAGCTTTTAGAACGAGGGGTATTTTTTTCACCACTCTTACCGCCGAATGATTCACCCAATTGTTGTATTAACTCTTTTTGTTTCTCATTGAGTTTAACAGGTGTTTCAACCACAACACGACACATTAGGTCACCAATACTACTACTACGTACTGATTTAACACCTTTGCCTTTCATGCGGAACATTTTACCAGTTTGTGTTTCTGCTGGAATTTTGAGTTTCACACGACCATCAAGTGTTGGAACTTCAATCTCGCCACCTAAAGCAGCAATGGCGAAGTTAATAGGGACTTCACAGTAAAGATTATTGCCATCACGTTCAAAAATATGATGTTGGCGAACATGAACCTGTACGTATAAATCGCCTGCAGGTGCACCGTTTTCACCAGCTTCCCCTTCACCACTTAAGCGAATACGGTCGCCAGTATCAACACCCGCTGGAATTTTGACAGATAGCGTTTTAGAGCGTTCAACACGACCATCACCATGACATTTAGAGCAAGGCTCTTTAATCACTTTGCCACGACCATGACAAGTTGGGCATGCTTGCTGTACAGTGAAGAAACCTTGACGTAAATGAACCTGACCAGCGCCATGACAAGTAGAACAGGTTTCTGCTGATGTCCCTTCTTTAGCACCACTACCATGACATTTGTCACATGTTTCTAGTGTTGGTATGCGAATTTCTTTAGTAACACCACGAACCGCTTCTTCAAGGGTTAGATCCATGTTGTATTGTAAGTCAGAACCACGCGCTGCGCGTTGTTGACGGCGACCACCACCAAAAATATCGCCAAATACATCGCCAAAGATGTCACCAAAGTCAGCACCGCCACCGAAGCCACCGCCACCTTGGCCACCAAATCCACCTTGTTCAAATGCAGCATGACCATATTGATCATAAGCAGCACGTTTTTGAGCATCACTTAAGATCTCATAAGCTTCTTTGATTTCTTTAAATTTTATTTCTGACTCTTTATCACCTTGATTTCGGTCTGGGTGATATTTCATTGCTAAACGCTTATATGCGCGTTTAATTTCTTTTTCGTCGGCTGTTTTACTTAAACCGAGTACTTCGTAAAAATCTCTTTTTGCCATTCTAGATTACCCTTGACATAAGCACACGGGCGTTGAGTTTCCTCGACGCCCGTACTCGGTATCAGTAACTATTCATAGATGAGTTACCGCGGCCCGTTAAGGGCATTATTTCTTGTCTTTGCCGTCAACTTCTTCAAATTCTGCATCGACAACATCGTCATCTTTCTTCGCACTTGCATCCGCATCCGCGGCATTACCTGCTGCGCCTGCTTGAGCTTGTTGTTGTGCGATTTCTAACAGTTTTTCAGAAGCTTCAACTAATGCTTTAATTTTTGCTTCAATAGCGTCTTTATCTTCGCCTTTAGAAGCAATTTCTAACTCGCTTACCGCTTTTTCGATAGCTTCTTTATCGTTCGCTGGTAATTTATCACCCGCTTCTTCAATTTGTTTACGTGTACCGTGAACTAATTGGTCTGCTTGGTTACGAGTTTGTACTAATTCTTCAAACTTACGGTCAGCTTCTGCGTTTGCTTCTGCATCACGAACCATTTTTTGGATTTCATCTTCATTTAAACCAGAAGATGCTTTGATTGTGATGTTTTGCTCACGACCACTGTTTTTATCTTTCGCTGATACATGCAAGATACCATCAGCATCGATATCAAACGTCACTTCGATTTGTGGCATACCGCGTGGTGCCGCTTGAATACCATCTAAGTTAAACTGACCCAGTGATTTGTTATCACTTGCACGTTTACGTTCACCTTGTAATACGTGAATAGTTACAGCAGATTGGTTATCTTCTGCGGTAGAGAACACTTGGCTATGTTTAGTTGGGATTGTGGTATTTTTCGCAATCAGGGAAGTCATCACGCCACCCATTGTTTCAATACCTAAAGACAGTGGTGTTACGTCTAGTAACAGAACGTCTTTTACATCACCTGCTAACACACCACCTTGAACAGCCGCACCCATCGCAACAGCTTCATCAGGGTTAACGTCTTTACGTGGCTCTTTACCAAAGAAATCAGCAACGGTTTTTTGAACCATTGGCATACGAGTTTGACCACCAACCAGAATAACGTCGTTAACTTCGCTAACTTTCAGGCCTGCATCTTCTAATGCAACACGTACTGGTTCCATTGAACGTTTAACTAAATCTTCAACTAAAGATTCCAGTTTCGCACGAGTTACTTTGATATTTAAGTGTTTAGGACCTGTTGCATCTGCTGTGACATATGGCAAGTTAACATCTGTTTGTTGTGCAGAAGATAATTCGATTTTCGCTTTTTCTGCTGCTTCTTTCAGACGTTGCATTGCTAATGGATCGTTACGCAGATCAATGCCTTGTTCTTTTTTAAATTCATCAACTAAGTAGTTAATTAAACGGCTATCGAAGTCTTCACCACCTAAGTGAGTATCACCATTAGTTGACAGAACTTCATAGGTCTTTTCGCCATCAACTTCATCAATTTCGATGATAGAGATATCGAATGTACCACCACCTAAGTCGTAAACTGCGATAGTACGGTTGCCCACTTCACGATCTAAGCCGTAAGCTAGAGCGGCTGCTGTTGGTTCGTTAATAATACGTTTAACTTCAAGCCCTGCGATACGCCCCGCATCTTTAGTTGCTTGACGTTGAGCATCGTTAAAGTAAGCTGGAACAGTAATAACAGCTTCAGTAACTGCTTCACCTAAATAATCTTCTGCTGTTTTCTTCATTTTTTTCAGGACTTCAGCAGAAACTTGTGGTGGAGCCATTTTTTCGTTACGCGCTTCAATCCAAGCATCACCATTATCAGCTTTTACGATTTTGTAAGGCATGATAGCAACGTCACGCTGAACTTCAGCATCTTCAAAACGACGGCCAATTAAACGCTTGATGGCAAATAAAGTATTTTGTGGGTTAGTCACAGCCTGACGTTTTGCAGGTTGACCAACTAAGATTTCACCATCTTGTGCATAAGCAACGATTGAAGGCGTTGTGCGATCACCTTCAGCGTTTTCAATAACCCGGGCATTTTTGCCATCCATTACAGCAACACAAGAGTTAGTTGTACCCAGGTCAATACCAATAATTTTACCCATTTAAACGCCTCCAAAGAGAATTCTTTATCAATTTGACTACCAATCTATATGCGGATGAATATTCATTTTTCAAGTCACAAATTAATAGACTTAACAACATCATCTCGAAGCGGATATAAAATCAACGCAACTTAATAGTGGTAATTGCAGTTGAAAAGAAGATGGGGTCATAAATACATTCATCAAGGGGAATCATGAAAAAAAATGCAAAAAATGCGAAAATTTTGTGTTTGAGAATAAGTTGATAATTAAAAATTATTATTTTTCAATGAGTTATATTAAACACAAATTATATCATGACTTATCTGAAATACTTTTTTAAGGCCAGACTTAAAATAAGTTCATAATTATTTGAAAAATAATATTTTTTCAACTTTAACAATAAAAATATCAAATAAATATAAGGTTACTTTTGCATTATCCAAACTTGGCTAGCACGTTTTCTAGCCAGAAGTTGACGACAAAAATAACCTCTTAAATTATTTATGCTGAAGTCGCGCGACGGGCTGATTTAGGCCTAAACGCAGCAACAATAGCTTCATTAGTTTCGACATAAGGGCCATCAAGCAACTGAATGCAGTAGGGTACACTGGCAAAAATACCGCTAACAATCACATTCCCCTCATTATCTTTTAATCCTTCTAACGTTTCTGCAATAGCTTTAGGTTGGCCTGGTAGATTTAGAATTAACGCTTGGTTACGGATAACACCAACTTGGCGGGATAAAATAGCGGTAGGTACAAACTTCAGACTAATTTGACGCATTTGCTCGCCAAAACCTGGCATTTCTCTATCGGCTATTGCTAATGTGGCATCAGGAGTAACATCACGGCGAGCAGGCCCTGTTCCCCCTGTTGTTAACACTAAATGACAGCCAACTTCATCAACTAGCTCACACAATGTTTGCTCAATCATAAGTTGTTCATCAGGAATTAAGCGTGATTCGATATGAAAAGGCGTTGTTAATGCAGCTTTTAGCCAAGCTTCTAAAGCGGGTAAGCCTTTATCTTCATAAATCCCACTGGATGCGCGATCAGAAACAGAAACTAACCCTATGCGTAATTCGTTCATATCAAACCTCAATTAATCAATCACCGTCTAACTTGCGCGCAGATATTACCATGAGAACACAAGAGAATTAAAAAGAATCTCAATATATTACTGATATTTAATATTTGATTATTGAGAATCAATAATAAAGAAATGATAACAATCTATTTTTATTCGGCTTTAACTAAAATAAAAAAGGGAGCATAAGCTCCCTCTCTTTCAGCTTGAATAATATTAATTAATATTACTCATCAATATATTTAGCAATATAAGAAGCGGCTAATTTTTTCGCTTCAGCTAATTGTGCAGCATTTAATGCACGAGCAGTACGTTTTAGCATCGCTTCATCACCATCACCATTTTCAACAGCAACAGAGAACCATGCGTAAGCTTCTTTCAAATCACGTTTAACGCCCTTGCCATAATAATAGTTTAAAGCTAGGTTATTTTGAGCTAAACCATTACCTTGAATGGCTGATTTTCTATACCATTCAACTGCTTTACGTGCATCTTTAGCAACACCGTCTCCTTCATCGTACATTACGCCTAAATTATTTTGCGCATCACGATTACCTTGATTTGCTGCTTTGGTATACCAGAAAACGGCTTTAGGGCCGTTACGTTCTACACCTTCACCATCATCATAGGAAACAGCCAAGTTATATTGTGCATCAGAGTGACCTTGTTCTGCTGCTTTTGTATACCAAACTACCGCTTTTTCATGGTCTTGTGCTACACCGATACCTTCATCATAAGAGATACCAAGGTTGTATTGTGCATCACTATCGCCTTGCTCACCGGCTTTAGTATACCAATACACTGCCTTCTCATGGTCTTGCTCTACACCGTCACCATCATCATAAGAAACAGCAAGATTGTATTGGGCTAAAGAGACACCTTGAACAGCTGCTTTGTTATACCAATAAACCGCTTTCTCTGCATCACGGTCAATATAATCACTCATATCATACATAAGTGCTAAATTTAACTGTGCTTCAGCGTGACCTTGCTCAGCAGCTTTGGTATACCATTCCAGCGCTTTTTGTGCATCTTGTTCTACACCTTCCCCGTTCTCATATTTTACGCCCAATTGATACTGGGATGCAGCGTTTCCACCTTCAGCACTTTTTTCAATTGCAGGTAAAGAGAAAGCGGTTTTGCTCTCTGCCATTGCAGCGCCACCGAAAAATAACGATGCAAGTACCGTTGCCAAGACAATCTTTTTCATAATTCACCAATAATAAATAGAGTATTTTAATAATATATTTTTATAATTATTACTGGATAAATAATATATTCCAATCAATTTAATCTGAAAACTGACTGAAAACTGATTTAAGCATTATTTTTAATCGAAAAAAAATGAAATAGCCAACTACTAAAATGGGATGTTGATATTAAAAAAAGAATTTAACTATAGATTATAATAAATTTTCGATTTTTTAGTCTGATTTACCCCATAATGGAATAAATTATGGATGAGGATTTAATAAAGAAAAGCACTAAAAATTAGGCCCATACGCTACGGTATGGGCTCAAAATTAATACATCAAATAATGACGATTTACCGTTTTATCATCGTTAATGCTCAGGTTAAATGCTGGGTGATAATTGGCAATAGTGTCCAATCTTGGGCTTCAGGCAAAAACATTCCCTTCATAGAAGAGAGCTGGTTTTGATTAAACTGAGCCATCTCATGAATAATTGATACTAATGCTTCATCAGTTAGCACACGCTCTTTTTGTTCAATCTGATAAGAAGCCCGCGGTTCTTTATATTTATTTTTTATTCTTACAATAAAAGTATTATCCAGAGAACAAAGAACTTCATCATTATCATCACGAGAAGAGGACATCATTTCATCTTTATTCAGCCCAGTAATAAAGAGGGTATTATCCCCTTGACTATCATTAATCGTAATTTCACCATGATGTTTGTTAATCAGATAGATATCGTTACCTTCACCACCGTCTAAATAATCATTGCCTGTATCTGAGATAAGAACATCATTCCCTTTCCCACCAAAAAGTTTATCGTTGCCTTCATTAGCAAATAAAATATGATATCCGCCTTCTACAATGAGGGTATCGTTACCCTTACCGCCAACAATAACAGAACACCCTTGATTTTTATTAATCACAATATCATTACCCGCTAACAGATCGATAACAGGCAATAACATAATATTTGGAATCGATTTATGTTTAAGCAAATTAGATAAAAAGGCTTGTTTTTGTAATTCTGGGGATAAATAGACATCAAATTCATCCATCACAATTTTATTTAAGACTATATCTTCAGGGATAATAATACTATCATCAGATTGAGTTATAGATAGTTTTTCTTTCACAATAGGTGTTAATAGCTGATTGCTGCTGTCTCTATCTGGTAAAATAAACATTTTACCGTATTTATCGATAATTCTTATTTTGATACCAGAACGCAAAATTGATCTTAGCCCCCACTGAGATACGTTCATATCAAGCCGACTATGTCCATCAGGGTTATAGCGATGAGATATAGCACCATTTTCAAACTTAAGCTCATAACCACTTACATCAGGTAAAATAAAAGTAGAGATATTATCAATATTCTCATCGAGATTATTTTTGTTCGGTAACACTTCAACATATTCATCTTTGTCTTGAGCTATAAACGTTTTTAATTGATAAACATCAACGCCTGCCGTTAGCCTAATTCGAGAATGATTATTAATTGCGAGATAAGTATTATTGTTACTATCACCTTCAATGCTGAGTTCTAATGCACTGCCGTCAGAAAGCCCACTGTATTCTAATTCTGGCAATATATTATGCTTAACAGCCAGAGTGCCTGAACGAACATTAAACTTTCGTTCGTCGTTATTTATGTATATATATTTATATTTATCATAAAGATTTGAATAGGACTCCATATAACTAAAATAAAATAAGGGATCACTTTTATTCATCACATTATTATTAAAATTTAACACAAACCCATCATTAGTAATAAAACAATAATTTTTTAATAACTCATAACCAGTATCATTTGTAAATATATTCTTTAAAGTAACGGATGTTAAAGGAAGAAGCGTTTGTATTTTATCTTTATTATCAACAAATCCATTATCTAATATAACAACGATATCGACCCCTACTCGTTTTATTGATTTTATATCTTTAAAATTATGTTCTAATTTAATAATATTTTGCTCAACTATATTTGATTCATTTTCTACTTTATCTTTTCCATTCTCTTCATCAATTATAATTGATATATTTTTTTTATCTTTATAGGAATTATTTAAACGTGAAATAATATAAATATCGTTACCTTCGCCTCCATTAGCAACTCCCTCTGATAATTTAATAATATCGTTGCCTTTTAATCCTAATATGCGATCATGACCTGAAACACCATCAATATAATTATCTTCGTCATTTCCTACCAATATATCGTCACCATTGTCACTACCAATAATATTTTCAAAACTATCTAAATAAGCAATAACTCTATCTGTCTGAAGAGAAATATTAGGCATAGAATCACTAATTATAACGGGAGATGCCACCCTTTTTTTTTCATCAAAATAATAAAGTTTTGAAGGTTTAAATCCAATACTATTAGTAGGCTGATTTTCAGAGCCACAAAACTTTACATAATTATCACGTAAATTTATATTATAACCTGTGTATAGTGGTGATTTATTAACGATATGCAAAGTATCGATCCCCTCCCGGCCATAAAAACGACTGGCATGCTCAGGTGCATGGGTAACAAAGAGATTAAAGTTATCATTCTTATTACCACCACTTAATCTTTTTACTCCATTAAAAATATCAAATGTATTGATTGCATTTTTTGGTGCTGAAATAATATCATTTCCGTTATTTGTATTAAAATAGAAAACATCATCACTATCACCAAAATAATCATATGTCGACTGTACTTCATTAACATTAAGTAATCCTAAATCAGGATTTAGTTTATCAAGATTAATATTATCTTTCGTATTTCTTATTAATGTTAAATATTCATTAGTTTCTAAATCGACATTATATTTATATAATTCATCAACATAAAAATCCAAATCAAAGATAATTTTCTCATTTGTTGGAATGGGATATTCTGGTTCATAATATTTATAATTTGTTTTAACTGATACCAGTATATCATGTTCAGAAGCTATATTTTCAGCCTCTTCTTTCTTATAGAGTTTACTTAAATGATTAGAAATAATTGAAATAGGACCATTGTTTATAATCCCAGTGGGATCTTGAGAAAAGATAGTTTTTACACTATAGTAATATTTTTCCTGATAATGATACTCTTCATTAGTATAAAAATAATAACTTCTTGGATTAGATTTAATTAATTTTTCATGAAAATTTTTACTTACCTCATCGGTTCTATTACGAAAATAATCTTTGGTATCAAGTAATGTCATTTCATTTTTTTTAGATGGCGTTAAATCACCTAAGAAAACAACCGATAATCCATTCTCGATCTCTTCACCGATAGTAAAGTTGACTCTTTTTTTAGCTTCTTCAATTACCCTTACTGCATTATAGATAGCTAAAAAAGTGGCAATTGTGGCACCAATCACAATACCGATCGGCCCCGCGGCTGTACTACCTGCTAAAATCGCGATTGAAACACCAATAGTGACTAATGCCGAAACGACGGCAAACGTGCCATTAACAATATAGTCAATTTTTTTTCTCGTATCAGTTTCACAAGCGATCTGACTAAAATTGTCATACGCATTATAAATATCAAAACCCACAGAAAGAATATTTAACGCAATTCCTATGCGAGTACTTATTTTCCCTACATATTCGGCTGGATTTGCCCTATATCTCAACATTCCTTTTGCAACAACAATTTCAATAATTTCAGAAAGCCCATTGTATGCCATTTCGGACCACATTATGGCTAAATTCTTTACCATCTCTTTGTGTTCGAGTGGCGTTAATTTTCCACTTTCAATAGATTCAACCATTTTCATGGTTGAAAGCATTGTTTGCCATATACCAAAACCAATATTTGCATAACCAACTTTGGATATAATTCTCATATGACGAGGAATTTTCAAAGAAGGATTTCGTAGTTCATGCCAATAATTAAAATCAAACTCACGATCATTCAGTTCAATAATTTTAATTAACCTTTCTTTTGCTGCCATATAATCGATACGAGAAGTATCTACAGAAAGAATATTTTTAATATTCTTTTCTTTATTTTTTAAAAGTTTTCGAAATAAAGAGACTATTTGTTTATCATCATCGCTACCAGAAGCAGACAAAAAGAAATCATTTAATTTATCAGCATCAAATCTTAATTTATTTTGCCAATCAGATGTTTTATGTAGATCGACACTTATAATAGATTTCCCTTCTATTTGACACCCTAGGTGAGACAAAAGATCTTTATTGATATTAACACCATTTATTTCAATAAAATTTTGTTTATTGATATTTGTAACAATGTTATTTTTCAATACATTCATTCTGTTAAATAATTCAGTGGGAATAATACCATCACCATCAACACGATAAATTGTACCTGAAAAAAGCTTTTCGCTTGAATTATCTAATGTAATATTATTTTTCACATTATCTACTTGATGTAGAAAACTGAACAAATCTGAAGTTATTTGTTCTTTATTATTACCTGTTATACTGATATCACCAAGCTCAGCAATAAAAACATGAAAAATAAATCCGCCATCTTCCGTAGAAACTATATTTAAATTAATTTTTAAGCCATCAATTTCTAAAAGATAATGACCAACAGGTAATTGAGTGATCTTATTATTAAGCCCCCCATCGATTATTCTGGTCATATAGCCACTCATTTCTTTTTTATTATAAATATCATTAAGCAATGAGTTAAAAACAGATAAGTATTCTGCTTGTTCTTGATTCAATTGATTTGAAGAAGATTTTTTATATAAAAACTCTAATAAATGAATATGCTCCATTAACGTATCATGGCTCATTTCTTTATTTAATCCACTATATAAAAGTGTTAACAAAGAAGTTATTTCATTATTATATTCAAAAGGTAGTCGTAAAATAGATGTTTGATATTTATTTTTATTTTGTGGTGATTGAAGTAGTTTTTTCTTTAACGCTAAAATAACATCTTTATAGTTTTGCTTATCATTTTCAGTTCGTAATACTTTATAAAAAACATCATGAATCGAGTCCCCTTTAAAATTAGTTTCTTGAGTTAAATAAAATTTCATTCTTTCAATAGCATGAGTAAAATCGTCATAACTCTCTTGGTTAGAGACTATTCGCAATAATTTTCCATTTAATGAGTTAAAATCACAAGAAAAAAATTCCATCAATAGTGATTTTGAAGCATCAGATAATAGATTTATACAGCTAGGCATATCATTAATAGCTTCAACGAGTATTTTTATATTGATAGTTTTTTCATTTAACGAATTATTTGAATAATAATGATGACTAAAGCTTTCCAACCACTCTTCACGACTGATTTTATTATTTACATATTGGTTATATTTTTTGTTTGAAAGTGGATCATTAATAATTTCATTAAGCATACTGATATAATCTTTTTCTGCTCCAAATATTGATGATAACTCTTGAGCATAGCGATATTCAGCATATTCTGGTGTTAATTTCTTATTGATAATTTTATCAATAAAGTTACTCTCAACGGTAGTGTCTATAAATTCGTTGTTAATTTTATTGACTGTATCAAGTAGCTGTTTATCAGAAATTACAGTTTCCAAAGTTTCAGTAGCGGTACTTCTATGAGTATCAACAGCAAATCCTTTTAAATTTGCATTATAAAGATCAAATATGGGTTCACTTTTGACTAAAATATCCGTCGCTTCTAATACGATATAGAGTTTATTATTTTCTTTTTTTTGTGAAATCACACGATAATGTTTGCCTGGAGCAACCATAACTTGGTCGGTAAATCTATCACTAATACCGGTCAGCGTTCTAGCATTATGCGTTCCTACGATAGATATAAAGACGTTACTTTCATTTTTCTTTATTTTTTGGGGATTTCTATTAGCCCTCAGAACACCGCTAGTTGTGATAACTGATCCCGCTTCAATATTTTTTGTATAACTGGATAAATTTTCTACATAAATAGATTTATAAATTGATCCTTTGATTTCAGGTAATTCTAATATTATATTAAATACATTATTTAGTCGGGTTGCATCTGTACGATTTAGATAGTTTTTTTGATCAGAAATAATATAATCAAATAATTTATATCCTCCTCTTTTAAACCAGTCTAAATCTTTTTTATAATGATGGATTTTCTTTTTTAAGCTTATAGACAGTTTATTATAAACACCATCACCATCCATATAATTTTTAATAGCCTCCGCATGTTGGTAAGCCGATTTTAATAATGCTATTTCTTTGTCTACTTGCTCTGAGCCTGTATAAATAATATTTTCAAAATTATTATTTTTTATTAACTCAAATACACGATTAAAATATTTATTATTAATATCATCCAATGATGATTGATAATTATTTTTATAGCTCACTGAAAATATTTTATCTAGTGTTTCACTATTATTTATAAAGTTTTCAGAATTTTTTCTTCTTTTAGAAAAATGATCTTGTCCTGTACCCTCATTCCATTTCTCATTTAGAGGTGATATAAATCCATTATTTATTACTAACTGCTGAAAATCTGAAAATTCTTTTACATTACGAATAATAATAGTATTGTTTTCATTAATAATGAAAAAATCTTTTAAAGTATTATTATCACTATTTAATACTTTATTTAATAATTCATCTGGAACGAAAAAGGTTGCTGGAAAATTATCAGTTATTACTGAAAAATGATTAGTAACATCTGCGCCATGATGGATCATCTCTTTTCCTCTTTGTAAAGAGGTATTAATTTTATCTTTTACTTTCTTAACATGAGCACTGATAAGACCTAACTGTTCACCCTCATAGCGGTCATAGAGATCTTTATTATTATAATATTCTTGGTAGGTAGGTGATAATTTTTCGTAATCAACACTACTTTTCCATTCTTCCCAAGATACAGGTTTTTTGACCATTGTCGTTTCGCTGAGATCATTATAAGAATACATCACTGTAAACAAATCATAATCTGCAATCATTGGTTTTTTGGATATTGGGTCACCTAATACATGGACAGGCACTAATTTCTCATTATCATGATAATTAACTGTATAAAAAATTTCTCCATCCTGATTAGATTTAGATAGATAGAAATCATAGTCACGATTATCTACACTACATGTAACCTGAATAGTGTCGGTTAATAATTCAGGAAGTTGTAAAATATTATTGTGATGTAATTCTCTAATACGCTCAGATGAAAGTATGAGTGGTATCTTGATAGCATATCCTTTATCAAGAGCTCCCTGAATCGCTAGATTATATTTGGTTACATCATTTCTGGCGGATAACTTAGCAAAAGATTGGTCAACAGGAATAAATCCTGCCATAGGTCCCCAATCAGCACTTTTTCCTTTAATTAAAAGCCCTTTACTGCTGTATTGTTTAGATTTTATTAATGACGTTGATTGAACATCTATTGGTCTAACACCAACAATCACATTTTCACTATTTGCAATTTTCCTGAATGTTTTTTGATCATTATCCGGCATGCCAATAACTGGAGCAGGCTCTTTTTCAATCGGTAATAAAATCAGATTTCTTGATTGATAACTAGAAAACTTTCTGGTTGGATCTTGTTGGCGATATCTAGCATCGGAAAAACAATTATATGCTTCTCGTTGACTAAAACTAAATTCTTTAACCTCATGACCAAACGATTTTAAATTTCTATTGATGAAGAGATTATTTTCATCTGTAATTTGATGATCATAAGCAATATAAATATTCGCTTTAAAATTTAATTCACCAATTTTATTAACAACTGATATTAGATCGTTATTAGATGAGCTTAAGACAATCCCTTCTGGAAAATAACCTTTTTTATTTAATGATTGGTATAAATCAATTACTTGTTCACCACTTCGGTTATGCCCATGCAGTAGAATTGAATCCGTATCTGCGTTATATCTTGCTTTCAAATACTCAAACGCTTTTTTACCTGCATCAACGTCTGTAGAACCATCAACAATAAAGAGATCGTAACCAGCTCTATGATATTCTTGAGAAAAATTTAAATAATGGCTATTTAAATCATTATCATCCGTTAGAAGTAAAACAACTTTTCGACTTGTAGCAATTTTTGTATCAGCAAAACAATAATAACCGTTTATCTCTGCGGTATTAATTGTTAATAAACTACCCTCTACTTTTTTACTGTTAATTATCGATTCTTTATATTTAACATGATAACTAAAATCTATATTTTCATGTAAATTAGTATTAACACCTCGATAATTAATAATATTACTACCAACTATATTATCTAGTGATTTATTATTTATTTTTATTTTCGAAAGGCTTTTAACATTAACATCAAGGACTTTATCAAACAAAAATTTATTTTTAATATTTTTTTCTAAACTGTATATCTTACCTGCATTTATCTCTTTCGATTTAAAAAAATCATTAAGATAAGATATGAATTTCTTTTTAGATGAAAATTCGACCAATCCAAAATTAGGATCATAAAAACCGAAGTTATTATTTTTTTTATCTAAATTAGCCCAAGCAGTAATAACATGATTTGATGTATATAATTGCAAATAGCAACCATCTGAATTGAGTTTTTTATTCGTCAGTTTATTAATAACATAATCTAATGAGCGTTTATTATTATCATTCAAGCCTACCGTAGTTGAAATTCTATGATGATTTTCACTTAATTCATTAAGACTCGCAATAAGTTCCTGACTAGAACGCTTAAATTTATATTCATCATAAACATCATGATTTATAACTGATTGTGCCAGCACTAAATTATTAATAAGGCTTTCAACTCTTCCGATATCGCCTGTATGCTCTAAATGTTTTGCAACTAACATTAATATTGTTAATGCTTCACAACGCCCTGCGCTTCCATCTTTTAAATTAAGTAAAATTTGTTGCTGAGGAAAAAAAGAGTGTATTGCTTTTTTATCTATACCATTATTTTGATTAATTTTATCAAACAGTCGAGTAAAATTTTTATTCTGCTTGGTTTTTAATCCTGATTGGTAAGTTCTTAGATCAATTTCTCTAACTATTGCACCTAGTTGTTTCTTTGTAAGACTATATTTATTTAATTCAATATATTCTAAAATTTCTTTAGTTGTCATTTCTTGAGAATAGTTATAAATGACCGTTTTTATATCATCTTTGTAGCCTAATAAAAAGTTTTTATCGCGTCTAAATTCCGGATATAAAATTGATAATTTTTTATAGATTTTATTGGAATAAACAACATTACTAAAATATTCTTTAATTTTATTATTGTTTTTTATTTCACAAATTATTGGTTCATCAACGTCCAATTCAGAAATTATAGTATCTATATTTTCATTTCTATCATTTCTGTGATTTGTTGATGTATTGGTATAAACAGTATCAGTTTGTGATCTTCTAATCTCTTTATTAACAACATTATAAATAGGTGTGTTTAATTTATTTGCCAGCCCCTCGACATGTATAATTCCATCTTTAAAATTATAAAGTTTATCTTTATCTGCAATAACTAGAACCCCCTCGCCCATAATTGTATTTTCTGTAATTATATGATGGAAGTTTTTAATAGAAAGGTTTTTGCTAATAAATTCATTATGAACTCCATTAATACTACTTTCACCCGTAGCAATAATAGAAATATTATTTTTAGCACAGGTTTCTACTAACTTCCTCAAATTATCATTATCTTTTAATAAATTTGAAATTCGAGTATTGTTTTTTATTCCTTGAAGATAATTATTTAAATCCACTTGATAGATTTGCGGTATTAAGTCTATAATTATTTTCTTAACATTGTTCATTATTATTGTTGGATTATCTAAAATAAACTCTATATTTTTTTTATTATTTTCAAATAAAATAAAGCCCACACCTGTTTTTTTTATATTTTCTATAACTATTCTTTTAATTGTACTTTCTGAAATAGTATTATCAAAATAAGGATATTCATCATTATTGGTAAGCACTTGACTTTCTGTAGTCGAAACGAAATTACTCAGTGCATCGAATTCCAATTGTAATATTCTATTTACATAATCATTATTAATAAATTTCTCAGAAAATATCTCTTGATTAGATTTTGAATGTCCGTCTCTATGTTTATCAATCTCTTTATCTATAATTGACAATAATGCTTTAACACCTTTGTTATTATTAAATAAAATCAATTCATTATAATTTATTCTTAAGTTTAATTGATTATCACCATCAAAATAAATCCTATTTTTTAGTTGATTAATATCTATATCATTTATTATTTCTTTTAAGTTATGATTATGATTATCAAACACTATTGTATAATCGTAATTTGCTACACCTTGTGGCCTGCTTATTTTCTCAATTAAGTACTTATGCGTTATTATTCTATCGTAAACAAATTTACTGTCGTTAATATTGCCATTATTAACACCATTTACCATGACTTGATAGAGCTTAGTAGCAATAATGCTATTTTTTTCAGCTATAGCAATTATTTTATTTTTTTCACTTTGCAGCCCGCCAGAAAAAAGGCGGTTCTCTACATCGCTCTTTATTTCTATTAATTTATTATTTACCAGATTATCTTTATATTGATTTGTGAATATCGATATTGCATTAAGCAATTCTAAGCTAGACTTTAATTTTTCAAAATAGATATTAGAATCTAATTTATTTATTAAATTTTTTATTTTTTCAAAATCAAGTTTAATTATATCTTTAAAATTTGATGAAGAATTACCAATGATACGAATATAATCATTGCGATTAAACTCAATATAACCAACCAACCTTTTATCTGCCCATACAGGGTTAAACTCTATCGGTGTAATAGCTATATTATTATTTGTTTTCTTTAAAATAATCTTGCTGGCATTTTGATGCTCAATTATTTTATTTATATTTTCTTTTATTAAAAAGAGTCCATCTTCAACAATCGGTTCTACAACACTTATTTCTATTAATTTATTATTGTGCTTTATTTGTACTATTAATATCCCATTTTCATCATAATGCATTACTCTCCCTATGATATCTTTAGAAAATTCCAATGAAAAATCGATTGTTTTTAGCTTTTCTGCAATACCTTTATTTCTAAACACCTCTCTACTTTTAGATGATTTTTCATTACTAAACAATGGATTATATTTTTTACTACTCACTTCTACAAATTCATCAAAACCATAACATGATATGTTCCCTTGTTCATAAAGCCCATAGATCTTTTGCTTTTCTTTAATTATCTTTTTCAAATCTTCGATATTATCAAACTCAAAAATACCGAATCGAGGTTCAAAAAAAGTAACTTTGTAATTTCCATCCGAGTATTTTTTATAAGTAATTGCTGTTTGATGTTGTTTATATTCGATAAATATATATCTATTATCATTTCCAGTAAGTAACCCATCTATTTTTTTGAAAAACACTTCTTCGCTTAAAAGAGTTCTTTCTTTATTAATTGGTGATAATCCGACATCGCTCAGTACACTAGAGTAAGGAACTTCACCATTTAAATCATTATATAAATATTTTTGTCCTTTAATTCTTTCTTGCTGATAATTATGTGCAATAATAATATTCTTCGTTTCTTCTGTTAATTGCATTAAATTATATTCATATATATTTCTTTGTAATACTTCATAGAAGCCACCTACTTTATCTGAACTAGGCTTATTTTTATATAATTCGGCAGATTTTTTTAACCACTTTAGGTAATTTTCAGCACTCTCTACACCAGCATTTCTAACTTCTATTAAATACCTTAAGCTCAATCCATAACAAAACCCACCCATCACATCTTCTAGCAATTGACCAGTATAACTACTCGCCGCTACATTTATTCGTTCTAGCATATTTTTTAATGGTGAAATAAAATCTTTTCCTTGTGCAAATATGACACCACTTTTATTTTTTTTCTCAACGATCCATTTATTATTTTTCTGATACAGTAATACTTCAGATTTATTTTTAATTTTATAATTATTTTCAGAAATGATAGAAGTCGCTTTCTCAATATTATCTGTGTAGATATGAACGAGTGTTTCAGTATTAGCCTTATCATTTTTTACTATAAAAATCTGTTTATAATTGTATGATTCAACTAATTTTATAGAGAGGTTTTCATTAATCTTCACAATCTCATTTAACTTTATATTATTAATAATTTGTTTACTTAAAAACTTTTCATCTATATCCCATTTTTCTATATTTCTGGCCAATTGAGTAAATTCTTTTCTCTTATATACATTTATATTAACTTGTATACTTCCATCTAAATGAGTTATATTGTCAAATAAATAATTTAACAAAAGTTTTCTATTATTAAATGAACGCTTCTTTCTATTAAAACTGATAATTTCATATTTATTTTTTTCATTATCAATATAAATATAAAATCTCGCCCCTGAAAAATTAAGATCATAAATACTATATTTGTTGCTTGTAAAAAATGTTTCTAATGTTTTTTTGTTCGTCGTCACCTTATTAACTATTTGCTGTGTTTCTATATCTTTAATAAAAGATTCTATATTTTTATCTATTTTATTCTTAATAGATATCATTTTTCTTGTTTCTTTATTTCTATCATAAATAGAAAAAGATTCTTCTATTTTAAATAAATATTCTTTTGCAATATATTCATTCTTATAAGTAGTAAGAATCAAATATTTTCTTAATAGTAAATTTCTAATGTCATGATAATTTATTAACTTATCTGGTATATTAGTTTTAATATATTTTTCTATTCTTTTAGAAAGATTATCAATATTAATATTTAAAATCGTTGTTTCATGCTTATTCATAATAATATTCCTTTACCTATAAGTAAAATATAAGTTATTTTATAATAATTAGGAGCTATAATTATATTTTGTCATAATAAGTTGATTTTAACTTTTATAAATTCGTTTTTTTAGGTAGGATGCTATATATATTCAATAAAAAATGCGTATAGATAATTAATATAAATAAATTTTTACTATTTAAGTGATTTTTAAAAGCAACAATATTCGCATGAGCAATCATTATAAAACAGGCATTGCCGATAGGAATAAATAAAAAATTGAATTTATAAGAGAATTGTATTTCGCTTAAAAAAAAACCCTATGTGAAGTACATAGGGTTTGTCTGTAACCTGAAAGTCTCACCCAAACGGAGGATAAGCACTTCCCTCATGTATGAGAGTTTAATCGCAGATTATAATAAATCAGCAATCATTTTCTCTAATTTTTCCTGATCGACAGCAAATTTACGAATACCGTCAGATAATTTATCTACTGCCATTGGATCAGCGTTGTGCTCCCAATAGAATTGAGCTTCAGTGATAGCTTCTGGACGCGCTTTCACTTCACCTTTGTAGGATAATTTATGTTCAACTTCACCTTCAGCTTCTGATAATTCTTTTAACAGTGCTGGAGCAATAGTTAAACGGTCACAACCGGCTAATTCTAAAATTTCACCTATATTACGGAAGCTTGCGCCCATAACAACCGTGTTATAACCGTGTTGTTTGTAATAGTTATAGATTTCAGTAACAGAAATTACACCTGGATCTTCAGCTGGAGCAAATTCTTTTTTATCGGTATTGGCTTTATACCAATCCATGATACGACCAACAAATGGAGAAATCAGGTAAACACCTGCTTCAGCACATGCACGTGCTTGAGCGAAAGAGAACAGTAAAGTCAGGTTACAGTTGATACCTTCTTTTTCTAATTGCTCTGCGGCACGGATACCCTGCCAAGTAGATGCTAATTTGATAAGAATACGGTCATTACTGATACCCGCATCATTGTAAAGTTTGATTAAATGACGTGCTTTTTCGATACACGCTTGAGTATCGTAAGAAAGACGTGCATCAACTTCTGTTGAAATACGACCTGGGATCAGTTTTAAAATTTCTAAACCGATATTTACTGCCAGTTTGTCGCAAGCATCAACGATTTGTTGTTCACGAGAATCACTTTGTGAACGCGCCCATTCAATCGCTTCATCAATTAATTTACGATATTCAGGAATTTGAGCTGCATTTAAAATTAAAGATGGGTTGGTAGTTGCGTCTTGTGGCTGATACAGTTTCATTGCTGCAATGTCACCAGTGTCAGCAACAACAGTTGTCAGCTTACGCAAAGAAGTCAATTTGTTAGTCATTTTGTTTATCTCATCTACTAGGTAAATCTGTTTGCAGTCACCTGCGGATATCTATTGATAATAACATGGACTGCTCACACTACAAGACGCTTAGATTCATACAAAGCAATTATTTGAATGCCAAACGTTTTCGCAAAATAAAAGCAGAAAAAAACAGAAGAGAAGCACGGGCTGAATCGTTTAAATTATCAGATTTCATGACAAATAAGAGAAACCATTGTTTTTTCCTATTACTATAATTTAATCTTTAATCAAAAGAATTTGCTATATTTGGTCAATATTAAAATAACGTATCGAGGGAATTATGCTAATCACTATTTCACCAGCAAAAACACTGGATTTCGAATCGCCTTTAGCTACAACGCACTTCACACAACCTGAATTGCTAAAATATTCCCAACAACTTATCGAAGAATGTCGAAAATTATCATCAAGTGATATCGCAAGCTTAATGAAAATAAGTGATAAACTCGCAGGATTAAATGCCGCCCGTTTTGGTGAATGGCAACCTAATTTCACACCAGAAAATGCACGACAAGCTATTTTGGCATTTAAAGGTGATGTTTATACTGGAATGCAAGCTGAACTTTTTTCTGAAGATGATTTTCAATTTGCACAACAACATTTACGTATGCTTTCTGGCTTATATGGCGTATTGCGTCCTCTTGATTTAATGCAACCTTATCGTCTTGAAATGGGTATAAAGCTAAAAAATAAAAAAGGCAGCGATTTATACCAATTTTGGGGAAATACCATTACAGAAGCGTTAAACAAAGCACTTGAAGAACAAGGTGATAATATTTTAATCAATTTAGCGTCTGATGAATATTTTAAATCAGTTAACCCGAAAAAACTGAATGCTGAAATTATTAAGCCTGTTTTTCTTGATGAAAAAAATGGCAAATATAAAGTTATCAGCTTCTACGCTAAAAAAGCCCGTGGATTAATGAGTCGCTTTATTATTCAAGAAAAACTAACTAATAAAGCGCAACTGAAAGAGTTTGATCTTGAAGGTTATCAATTTAATTCTACAGAATCAGAGGGTAATACCCTAGTATTTAAACGTGCTGAATCCATGGCTAAATAGATTTTGTTTTAAATTAAACGTTCAATGATGAAATAGCCCTTAATAAAGGGCTATTTTTAATCGTTAGAGTTCCCAATGCTTTACTACCGCTGATAATGGTGACCATGCTAATGGCAGAACAAGTTCACTATCTTGCATTATCTTTAATTGTTGTTCATTAAACAGCGCCATTTCTTGAATAATTGCAGCAAGAGATTGTGCGGAAAACATACTTTTTTTCTCCGTAATAGAAACTGTTTTATCTTGTTGCGCCTTTACAGTTAAAATAAACTGATTATCCTGCGTTTTATACTGCATATCATCGCCTACTTGAGAAGCAATAAGTTTTTCGTGTTTTGATAACCCTGAAATAAAAAGGTGGCTACTGTTCCCTTCATCATAGATAGTCACTTTACTCTGACGCTTTTTCACAATATAAACATTATTGCCGGCACCACCAGTTAAATGATCATCACCAAATTCAGATATTAATAAGTCATTTCCACTTCCAGCATTAAGATTATCATTCCCTTCTCCTGCAATTAAAATATGATGCCCATGATTAACGACAATATGATCATCCCCTAATCCACCATTAATCACCGAACTATTTTTATTACGATTAACAACGATATCATTCCCTTCCATTGGCTCAATAATTGATAATAAGTCAATCGCTTGATTGAGTTGTCCTTGCGAAACAAGTGAATAAAGTGGTGAGTAAGAATGAGAAAGAGAATATTCAGATAACGTCTCTTTATTTAAAGTAAGAGATTCAGGGATCATAAGTACATTATCTTCAGCTGTTATTGCTAAATTTAAGTCTGTAATAGGAACCAGCAAACGTTGTCCGCTCTCTTTTGTTGGAAGAGTAAAAATCCGATTATCTTTATCAATAAAGCGAAGCTTCATTCCAGCTTCCAAAATAGTATTAATATAGGAGGGTTCAAAAGCCAATTTTAAGTAAAAATCCGGATGATAACGATGTGATATAACATTATTGCTAAACATTAAATCAAAACCGCTAATATCAGATAAAAAGAAACTACTGATATCGTGGTAAGATAATTTTTCTCTATTGTCAGGAAATAAAATATTAATTTTATCATTTCTGTTGGAAGCTAAAAATGTTTTAATTTGATAACTATCACTACCTGAACTGAGTGTAATAATCGAATTTTTTGTAATACCAAAATAATGATTATCTTGAAAATCGCCTTGAAGACCAAACCGTAAGTTCTCTCCCGAAGAAAACCCACTATATCTTAATTGTGGTAATAAATTGATATTTTTAGTTTTATTCAAGTATGAAAGAGATAAGGAGCGATTATTATCATCAACATATAATGATTGGATATCATCTTCAGTATTATTATATTTACCTATATAACTAAAATCATATAATACATTATCTTTATTAGCTTTACTTGCCGTTAATATAAAACCATCCATTGTTGTCAAAGTATATCGATGAACCAACGAATTATTTTCTTTATTTTCATACACATTTCTTAGTGTTATTAAATGATAAATAGATTCGTTATACTGATTTCCATCATTCACTTTAATATATAAAACAATATCTTTCCCTTGGCGACGAATAGAATGTATTTCATCAAAATAATAATTTAATCTTATAAGACTAGTTTCCACTTCACTTTTTTCATTAATGATAGTTTCAAACTGAATATTGTAATTTTTTTCTAAAGAGGCTCGTAATATAAGATAATTATCATTTCCATCACCACCTTCAGCATATCCCTCTTGTAGAACTAAGGTATCATTTCCCCCTAATCCATATAATAAATCAGCTCCCCCCATGCCATCTAAGTAATTAGCTTTATGATTACCATAAAGAGTATCGTTGCCAAATTCACTACCAATAACATTTTCAATACTGTCTAAATAAGCGATAATGCTATGATTTTGCAAGATAATATTAGGCATGGAATCAACTATTTTTTTTGAATAAAGACGCCCATTCTCTTGATAAAGAAAAAGTTTTGAATGGAAACTTTGACTATTTGTTTGCTCTTCTGAAGGTTTAAATTTGACGTAATTATCTAATAAATTAACTTCATATCCTTGATATTTATTTGTTGTTTTTACAATACGAAGTGTATCACTTCCTCCTCTACCATAAAAACGACTTGCATAAAGCGGAGACTCTGAGGCAAATAAATTAAATATATCTTCTTTATTTCCCCCACTTAGTCTCTTCGTTCCATTATAGATATCAAAGGTATTCTTAGTATTTGAAGGGGCTGCAATAATGTCATTACCATTATGTGTATTGAAATGAAAAACTTCATTTTCATTCCAACCTGATGAGTAATATTTTTTATTTTTATTTGATTTTATTAAATCACTTATTAATTTATTTTCACCCAATAATAATATACTGTTTTCCCTCGTTGTTTTCATTTTTCTAATAAAATTACTATCAATAACGTCATCAAAAATAGGTGAATGACCATCAGGAATAATATCTAAGGTATAACGCTTTAATTCTTTCACATAAAAATCAATATCAAAAATAAGTGTTTCATTCGTAGCAATGGCTTCTTTAGGCAAATAGTATTTATATTCTGTCTTTTCTGCACGTAAATGATAAGAGAGCGCGGCAATTTTCTCTGCTTCTTCTTGACTGAGATTTTGAGACATCCGTTGAGCAACATAATCTCCCAAGGGATTTAAAATTGAATCTATTGTTTTTCCTATTAAGTTTGGCAAAACTTTATAATAATAATATTCTTGATAAACCTGTTTTTCATTTGTATAAAAATAACGACTCTGATAATTCTGTTTCTTTATTTCCTCAAGATAACTAATCGCTTTTTTATCAATCATCTCTTCTAATTGTGTTTCTGTTTCCAGATAGACAATTTCATTCTTTTTGTTTGGTAGCAAATCCCCCATCAAAAAAGCATAAAAACCATTATCTAGCTCTTCTCTCAGTGTAAAATGCACTTTTACTTTTGCTTCTTCAATAAGTCTTGTTGCATTATAAATCGAAGTTGCAAGTGCAATAACGGCACCAGCCACAATACCAATAGGGCCTGCAAGCGTTGAGCCGGCAAGCATTGCAATAGAAACCCCAAGCGTAACCAATCCCGAAACAACAGCAAGAGAACCATTAACAATATAATCAATTTGCCTTTTTTTATTATCCTCATCAGAGATACGGCTAAAATTATCGTAAGCGTTATAAATATCAAATCCAATAGAAAGAATATTAAGTCCTACTCCAATTCTTGTGCTTATTTTATTGACATATTCCAATGGATTATGCCGATATTTTAATAAACCTTTAGCTAACGTAATTTCAATCATTTCGGAAAGGCCATTATAAGCCATTTCAGACCACATGATGGCAAGATTATTAATAATCTCTTTTCTTTCTTTCATCGTTAATAGCGGATTATTAAGTTGTTCCGCAAGCATAAATGTAGTATTGATTGATTGCCACATACCAAATGTAATATTTGCATAACCAATTTTGCTAATTATTTTCATGTGACGAGGAATGTTTAATGATACTTTTCTTAAAACATCCCAATCTTGTGCTTGATACTCTTTATGACCTAATTCATTAATTTTAATTAATCTTTCTGAAGCAGCTAAATAGTCAATTCTATTCGTATCACCAGAGAGTAAATATTTAACTTTATCTTTTTTATTATTTAATAAGTAACGAAATAAAGAAATGAGAGATTTATCTTTTTCATCCCCAGAAAAAGAGAAAAAATAATCATTAAGGAGATAAGGATCAAAGCTAAGCTTTGATTCCCATTTATTTACTGTATTAAGATCAACAGAATCGAGACTTCTTCCATTAATTTTCGCCCCCAGATTAATCAATAGTTGTTTATCAATAGAAAAATCACTTATTGTTATAGTTTCTTTGTTAAGTAATTGTTGATTATTTACCTTTAAAAGTTCTAACGGATTTAAATCATTTGCTTGTTCTAAGGCCTTAGCGGGTGGTAAAGAATCAGGTATCATCTTATGATGAACCATCGTAATGATATTTTGAAATGAATTTATTATTTTCTTATAGTTTTTAAAAATAGAAATATTATCTAGTAATGAACGATATAAAATTCCATTTCTATTTTCATCAAAAAATGAAGTGAGTAAATTCTCTGAAAAAGAACTTAGGTTTTTTATCAATACAGGATTGTCATAAATTGAATGAATAATCTTAATGGCTTGATTTGCCTTTTCTATTAAGGTGCTATGCTCTTTTGTTAGTAAATCTAATGAATGCCATTGTTCAAATGATATTTCACCTAATAAATATTGATTAAATTTATTGCTCATCAATGGATCATATATTACTTGTGTGATTTTATTTTCTAACTTCTTTTTATCTATTGTCTTAAAACTGACTGATAATTCATCTATATATTGATGAATTGCTTTTTTTATTGAAATATCCCCTTTGATAATTTCATTACTGATACGTTTTAGTTCTTTTCTATGATATTCTACATTAACAGCATCTACTTTATTAATAATAGAACCAATTTGATACATATTAAGATCATAGCGATTTAATGTAATATAATTCAAAATATCAGATAATATTATCTTATCTGAATAATCCACGATCACCTTTTTTATTTCTTTGTCATATCCTAATTTAAACTCTTCATTTTCTCGATAATTAGGATACAGAGATGAAATGACTTGATAGATTTTTTTTGCTATTTGATTATTTTCTATCTCTATTTTCTCTTCATTTGAAATAACAAAATCATCATCATAATTTGATGATAAAGGCATTATATTAAATGCCATTGCTCCCATAAGTAGTGGTTTATCAATATACTGTCTCTCAATAATGGGTTTCACAATGATATAGTCTTGTAAAAGAGAGACTTTATTATCAATGATCTGATAGATCGGCATATTTAATCGCTGAGCAATACCTTCAACAAAAAAATCACCAGATTGATAACTTAATAACTTTTCTTTTTTTGCAAAAATAATGGTTCTTTCATTAAAGAATTTATTTTCATTAATAATATTTTGTAATGTATCAACATCATTTTTTTGTTTAATAAACGTATGATGGAAAAGCGTATTATCTTCACTTCCTGTCGCAATGACTCTTATTCTATTTTTTAAACAATAATCAAGAAAAGCGCTTATTTCTGGGTTATCATTTAAGTAAATAGCTAAATCTTCACTTTTTACGCCATTATAAAAATAGATAATAATATCATCTTGATAGAAGGAATTGATACTATCAACAATAACATTATCAATATTTTTATTACTAAAGAATTTATTATCCAAAAATAAAAATTTAAAATTATTTTTATTATCATCAAAGAGCAAATAGCTACTATCTATCTCATTTTTATTTTTAGAAAATGAATATTCAAATATATCAACAGGATTATCTTTATCAATATAAAAATTACTAGGGTGATAACTATAATTATGTTCCCTATAGCCATTATTGAAATAATTTTCTAACTGACAAATTTCATGCATGATCATTCTATTAGTAAATTGATTATTTCTAAAGAGATCAAAATAGAGTTCACTATAATATCCAACTTTATCGCCTTTATTTATATCTATTTCTGTTTCAATCAAACTCAGTAACTTATTAACATACTTATCACTTCTATACTCTGATAATTTCTTATAATTCTCTTTTAAATGTAATTTACTTTCATCCTCAATTAAAATGGTATTCTTTAACTCAGGTATATTAATACTCTCTACTATCTCATTAACATATTGATAGCTATTATGAAACTCGATAGTGTAATCATACCCCTCAACGCCAACACATCTTTTTTTATCTATTGACAAATAAGGACTTTCAATAATTTGATTATAAATAAAATTACTTACACCATAAGTACCATCACTAATTTCGTTTACCATCAATTGATAAAATTTTGCTGCAACCAAACTATTTTTCTCAGCTAATTGCATGAGTTTTTCTTTCCCATAATTTAACCTGTCATAAAATAGTTTATTTTCTAACTTATTTTTTACTTTATTTAAAATTTCAATAAGCGATATGCTTTTATTATCACTGTTAAAAATATTGATTTTATTAATTAGAGAGAAACTAGCTATTAGCTTATCAAAATAAATATTTCCTTTTAATCTATCAATTAAAGAAACAATTTCTTTCAATTCTTTAGCTTTTTTTCCTTTAACAATATGGCTGTTTATTTCAATTAAATCCCGGTAATAAATATCATTAAATTCAATATACCCATTTTGTTTCTTGATCTCTTGAAAGTTGTTTAATTCATCCACAACAATATCAACACTATTATCATCATTCTTATTTAAAATAATCTTACTCGCCTGACTATTTTCAAGAATATCATCAATATAATTCTTAACTAAATAAACACCTTCATCAACATATGTATCTTTTACAATAACTTCAATTAAAATATTTTCTTTTTTAAGTTCTAGAATAAGATCTCCTTGTTTACTATAATGAACAATTCGCCCTGTGATATTATCTTTAAATGGTAATGAAAAACCTATTTTTTTTATATTTTCAGCAATTCCTTTATTTATTTCTATATTATTACAATCCCAAACACTTCGGTAATTTGAAATCTCACTTTTGGTATATTCATCAAAAATGATATATCTTTGATCATCAACATCATCTGATCCATAAAAATCCATTTTCTTCTCTAATACTTCGTTCATAGATCTAACATTAGAGTATTCTAACAACTCACTATTAGAATCAAATAAAGAAAATTTATAATTATTCTCAGAATATCTTTTATAGGTAATCGCAATAGCATGATCTTTGAAGGCAATAATAGCATAATAATCATTGTAGCTATTCATAACATGTTCTAAGTGTTTATGAATGTTATCTATATTAAATACTATTTTTTTAACATGTGATTTTTTTAATCCTCGATGTTCTAATATCTGACTATATTCAAGTGGCTTAAATGTATCAAAAACAAAATATTGTGATTTTTCACCTAATCTATCCATTTGAAAGTGTTGAGAAAATATAATACTTTTAATTTCTTTAATTAGATTTAATATTTCATATTCTTGTATACTATTAAATAAAATAGAATCCAGTTTATCGGCTATAAATTCTTTTTTACTCTGATAAGAAGATATGCTTTCTTTTAGCCAGAATAAGTACTTATTTCCTCCTTCTAAGCCGCTGTTTCTAACTTCAACTAAATAATTTAAGCTCAATCCATAACATAAACCTGTTAACACATGAATATGACTAAAATCATAATTAGTTTCTGTTGAAGCAATAAGATTGACTCGACTCAGCACTCTTTCTAAAGGTTTTAATAGATCGGTATATTGAGAAAACTTTTTCACAATATTATTTTTTATTTTAGTGATAAACCAGCCAGTACCGATTTTATAGAGCAAATGTTCACCACTCTCCATTATCTGATCGTATTTAGATTTTGCAACTGTAAATGCTTCTTCTATATCATCGACATAAATATGTAATACCTTTTCTGTATTTTCTATTTTATCCCTAATAATAAAAATATTTTTATATGAATAACTTTCATTTAATTCAATAGAAATATTTTCATTAACATTTATTTGTTTCCTTTCCTTAATATCATTAATTATTTCTCTAAAAATATTTTTACTATTTACTTTCCAAGTTTTATTATTATTAAAATAACTAACATACTCTTTTCTATTATAAAAACGATAATGTAATAAATTACTATTACTTTTATCACCTATAACATCATAAACTTTATTTATTAGATCTCTCTTGTTATAAAAAAAAATCGCATATCCATCAAAATTAATAATTTTGAATTTATTGTTTTCACTATCTATTTGTATAAACATCTTATTATCTTCAAATTCTAGATAATAATCACCTGATATATTATTCTGGATTAATAATTTTAATCGTTCTTTTTGTATTTTATTGGCTTCTCTGCTTGCTATTTTAGCACTATTTGAAAATAAACTTTCTATACTTGAATTAATTTCTTTTCTAATAAAATCAATGCCTTTTGTGAAATCATTTTTATGATAGAGTGAAAAATTATTATCTATCTTTTCTAAGAATTCATTTGCAGCATATTCATTTTTAGAAATAAAAATAGAAATATAATTCTCAGTTAATACTCTTTTTACAGAACTTAGTTTAAAAAACAGCTCTGAACTATTTTCTTTTATATGCTCCTCTATTTTTAACACAATACTATTAATAATATCTTTGAAGATTATTTCTTTTAATCCATTCATATTTAATTTCCTGAACGCTAATTGATTCTATTACGGGAAATAAAATATATAAATTTGTTTTTATATTTTTTAAATACTGATTTTCCTATTTTTAGATAAAAAAAGCCCAACATTTTGTTGGGCTTTTTAATTAAATATATATCTAATTATTTAAGTTAATTGTTATTTAGGTGCCCTTTCAAGCAAAAATGCACGTAGCTGAGAAAAATCAGCAGGTAAGAAATGTGAGAGTAATTCTTTATCTGCACGCTCAGCAAGCTCTTTAGGTAATGGTAATTCACCACCTAAAATACGCTCAACACTTTCTTTAAACTTCGCCGGATGAGCGGTTCCTAAGAATAAACCATATTCACCCTCTTGAAGTTCATCACGCAATAAACGATATGCAATTGCAGCATGAGGCTCTGAAATATAGCCTTTCTTCGCGAGCTCACGCACGGTTTCTTCTGTTATTTCATCACTCACTGAGCCATGAGCAAGATCGGAAAGATCCCAACCTTTACGACGATACAATTCTTCAATACGTGGCCAGTTATTTGGTTGGCTAACATCCATTGCATTGGAAAGTGTTGCAACAGTACGGTGAGGTTCCCATTTACCGTTATCTAAATAACGAGGAACTGTGTCATTCGCATTAGTTGCCGCAATAAAACGCTTAATAGGTAATCCCATCGATTTAGCCAATAAGCCTGCGGTTAGATCACCAAAGTTACCACTTGGTACTGAAATCACTAGCTGATCATGCTTTTCAGCAGGGATTTGTGCAACTGCTTCAAAGTAATAACAAATTTGAGCAAGCAATCGGCTGATATTAATAGAGTTCGCGGAGTTCAAATACATTGTTTTCTTTAAGAACTCATCATCAAAAGCTTGTTTCACTAATGATTGGCAAGCATCAAAATCATCTTTAATAGCAACAGTGTGAATATTTTCACCTAATGTACAGAACAGTTTTTCCTGTAACGGACTAATTTTGCCTTCAGGATAAAGAATAACAACTTGTACATTTTCTAACTTATAGAAAGCATGAGCGACAGCCGCACCTGTGTCACCTGATGTTGCTGTTAAAATAGTAACAGGTTGGTTGCCAGCAACTTCTGATAACATTTGCGCCATAAAGCGGCCACCAAAATCTTTAAATGCCAGTGTCGGGCCATGGAAAAGCTCTAAACAACTCACATCATCTTCGACTTGGGTGACAGGTGCAGGAAATGCAAATGCAGTACTAATACGTTTTGCTAATACATCAGCAGGAATTTCATCACCAATAAAGGCTGTCAAAATACGGCTACTACGTGTTGCAAAATCAAGTGCTAATAATTCATCAATTTCAGCTTTAGAAAACGAAGGTAAGTCTTGTGGAAAAAAGAGCCCTTGTTGTTTACCCAAACCTTGTTTTACTGCTTGAGCAAAGCTGACTTGTTCTTGATTATCTTTCAAATTATATAATTTCATGACTTACCCTATCTGTCTTGCGCCACGCGTATCTATACGGCAGATATGTACAAAGCCTTCACTGTTTTGTACGTAGTTTTGTTTCAGCCATTCGGCCATCTCTTGTGCGATTTCTAATGAATCACTAATCGTAAAAATGGTAGGCCCTGAGCCTGAAATGCCACAAGCTAACGCACCTTTCTTCTGCGAAGCCTCTCGGGCTTTTTCAAACCCCGGAAGAAGTTGGGTTCGATAAGGCTCTGCGATCACATCTTGCATCAAACTAGCCGCTAGCCCTGATTGCTGAGTATGACAAGCATGGATAAAACCAGATAAATAACGACCGTGGTTAATGATGTCTGCTTTAGTGTATTGTTTTGGTAAAATCGCTCTAGCTTCTGCCGTAGAAACTTTAATTCCTGGATATGCCATAATCCAATACCAATCATCAAAAGTGGGTACAGACTGACAAATAGTGCCATTTTGTTCCAAAATCAGTTGTAACCCACCTAAATAACAAGGTGCAACATTATCATAGTGCACACTACCTGAAATGCGGCCTTCAAGCTCCCCCATCATCAGTAGCAATTGTCTTTCATCAAACGGCTTTTGAGCAAATTCATTAAGTGCAACCAATGCAGCAACAACAGAACAAGCACTTGATCCTAGACCAGAACCGATCGGCATATTTTTTTCAAGCGTCATTGCGACTGGAAGTTCTTTTCCTAATTTTTCACAAAATAGCTGCCAACATTGATACACAATATTTTGTTTAGGATCTGAAGGTAATTTGCTAACAAAGTGCCCTTTACTTTCAAGTGTAAATGTCGAAGCCGCGTCAACGGTGACACAATCACCCAGTAATTGCCCATCTATAGGTGAAACTGCCGCGCCAAGAACATCAAATCCGACACTCACATTGCCTATTGATGCCGGTGCATAAACTTTAACCACGCTTAAACTCCCAATTTCCATGATAAGGTACGTAACACATCTGCAAATACCCCAGCAGCAGTAACATCATTACCAGCACCATATCCACGTAATACCAATGGAATAGGTTGATAGTAGCGAGTGTAAAAGGCTAAAGCATTCTCACCATTTTTTACTTTAAATAGAGGATCATTTGCATCAACAGCCATTATCTTAACTTGGCATTTGCCTTCATTGATGATGCCGACATAACGTAATACCTTACCTACCTTTTGAGCCTCTTCGACTTTTGCATCAAATTCCACATCAACTTGAGGTAAACGGTTTAAGAAGCTTGCTACATCACCTGTGCTATCAAATGAAACGGGTAGTACAGGCTCCACATCAATATCACTTAGTTCTAATTTATAACCCGCTTCTCGCGCTAAAATAAGCAGTTTACGCGCAACATCCATACCAGAAAGATCATCACGAGGATCTGGTTCAGTAAAACCTTTATCTTTAGCTGAAAGAGTCGCTTCAGATAAGCTTTTACCTTCATCTAATTGACCAAAAATGTAAGATAATGACCCTGAAAGAATACCATTAAATTGAACTAACTCGTCGCCTGCATTTAGTAAGTTTTGTAAGTTTTCAATAACCGGTAAACCCGCACCTACGTTAGTGTCATACAAGAACTTACGGCGCGAAGCTTCTGCGGCTTGTCGAATTTGATAGTAATAATCCATCGACAGCGTATTCGCTTTTTTATTTGGTGTAACCACGTTAAAGCCATTTTGTAAGAAATTTGCGTATTGTTGCGCAATTTCTTCGTTTGATGTGCAATCCACAATCACTGGATTTAAGAAGTGATACTCTTTTTCTAAACGAATAAGCTGACTAAAGCTAAAAGGCTCTTTGGCTTCTTTTAAGGCATGTTGCCAATTATCTAAATCAATACCTTGCATATCTGTCAACATGGCTCTTGAGTTAGCAATACCACATACACGAAGATCAATATGCTTATTTTTCAACCATGCTTGTTGACGATGGATCTGCTCGATTAATGCGTTGCCTACACCACCAACACCGACAATAAAGACTTCCACTATTTGATTAGTGTTGAAAAGCATTTGATGACATAAACGTACAGCATTGGTTGCTGAATCATTGGCAATAACAGCTGAAATTGAGCGTTCTGAAGAACCTTGAGCAATAGCAACAATATTAATATTGCCACGAGTTAATGCAGAGAAAAATCGCGCTGAAATTCCTTTTAAAGTACGCATACCATCACCTACAACAGAGATGATAGCAACGTTTTCCATGATATCTAATGGGTCAAGCACACCATCTTTTAATTCTAAATAGAATTCATCTGATAATGCTTTTTGCGCTCTAATCAGTTCTTTTTGGGGGACACAAAAGCTAATGCTGTATTCAGAAGAAGATTGTGTAATCAGAACAACAGAAATACCTGCTCTCGACATAACCGAGAACACACGAGCAGCCATTCCAACCATGCCTTTCATACCTGGGCCAGACACATTGATCATCGCCATATTATTAAGGTTGGTGATCCCTTTAACTGGTGTACTATCGTCTTTTTGACCATCACCAATTAATGTACCCGGCGCGTCTGGATTGCCAGTGTTTTTTATTAAGCAAGGAATTTGAAATTGGGCGATTGGCGCAATAGTACGTGGATGAAGTACTTTTGCACCGAAGTAAGAGAGTTCCATCGCTTCTTGGTAAGACATGCCTTTTAATAGACGCGCATCAGGAACTAAACGAGGATCACAAGTATAAACACCGTCAACATCTGTCCAAATTTCACAGCACTCCGCACGTAAACAGGCCGCTAATACAGCAGCAGAGTAGTCTGAACCATTACGACCTAATACCACAAGTTCATTCTTTTCATTACCTGCAGTAAAACCTGCCATTAAAATTATATCGTCTTTTGCGATATTGAGTTCTAAGATGCGACGAGTAGACTCTGGAATATCAACGGTCGATTCTAAATAATGACCTTGTGCGAGTAAATTTTTGACAGGATCGATCACGGTGACATTATAACCACGTGCCTGTAAAACGGATCCCATAATGGCGATAGAAAGCTTTTCACCGCGACAAATCATCGCCGCATTGATGCTATCAGGACATTGACCTAATAAAGATATCCCATGAAGAATATGTTTGATCTCTGCAAATTCACGCTCAACTTTATCTTTTAAGCGCTCATAATCAAAACCAGGTTGTTTTTCTCTTAAACCTTGTAATAAGTTGGCAAAAATTTGCTCGGCTTCTCGTACTTGAGTGAGAGGATCTTCACCTTCTGCCGTTTTTTCAATCATTGCAACCAAGTAGTTAGTTATCTTGGCCGGTGCTGATAGTACAAGAGCGACTTGTCCCTGCTCTCTTTTTTTCTCAGCGATATCAGCAACATTCAGCACACGCTCTGCGTTGGCAACTGAAGTTCCTCCAAATTTTAACACTCGCATACAGCTCTCCTGATTTTTCACCCCAAAAAAAAACCCGCATTTCTCAATGCGGGCTTTTTCGATTTTCGTTTTTTATATGCGCCAGCCCGCCCCGCGATATAAGATCTCGGTGGTGGTGGTAATAATTGTCATGTTAGCTTGGCTGTAAATGCGCATAACTATCCTGTCTGTCTCAAAATTAGTTTGACTATATACTGGTTAAAGCAAAGCGAGAGAGATGTCAAACTTTTTCTCTTTTTTTACTAAAAAAACGAATTCGACTTAAATGAAATTTATTCGAATTTTACCCCTATTGTAGTATAGAAATTACTATCACAAAGGGATAAATAAAGAAAATAAGGCTACTATCTTTGAGTTATTTGGGCATTTGTACTTTTATAAGGAATAAGGTATTTTATGCTACTTTAATTTGTGTAACAAAACTGGCAAAAAAAAATAAACCCCACTATATTTAACATATATTTTTCTTTTACATTACATAAATCAAATTATATAGTTAACTATTGAAATCAAGGTTAAGCTGTTATCTTGATTTTGATATGTGTCAACAAAAGTTAGCTTTTTAGATGGTATTTAATACAACTGGTGTTATATTGCTGTTAATAGACTATGGGCGTTTTGCATTCTGATTTTAACGTCCATTATCGATTAATTTTGCAAGTTTTGTAATAACGTGATGGTTATTTATCGAATTTTCAATCTGGGTCTAGTTTTTACGTGCTAATAACAAAAATGAATAACCACACAAGCGCACACAGAAGTTAAACACAGATTTCCTTTTTCTATTTTTGGTAATTTTAGGTAGCAAATATGCAAACCCCGCACATTCTGATTGTTGAAGACGAAGTTGTTACTCGTAATACCCTGAAAAGCATATTCGAAGCTGAAGGGTATATCGTACACGAAGCCACTGATGGCAATGAAATGCACAATGTTCTATCTGATCATGATATTAATCTGGTCATTATGGATATTAACCTTCCTGGTAAAAACGGGCTGTTACTTGCTCGTGAATTACGTGAACAGGCAAGTGTTGCATTAATGTTCCTAACAGGTCGTGATAATGAAGTTGATAAAATCTTAGGCCTAGAAATTGGTGCCGATGATTACATTACTAAACCATTTAATCCTCGTGAATTAACGATTCGTGCACGTAACTTACTGTCACGTACCATGAATTTAGTTAATGGCACAGAAGAACGCCGTTTAGTTGAAAGCTATAAATTCAATGGTTGGGAGCTTGATATTAACAGTCGCTCACTAATCAGCCCTGCTGGTGAACAATATAAATTACCACGCAGCGAATTTCGTGCGATGCTACATTTCTGCGAGAACCCAGGAAAAATCCAAACTCGCGCAGAATTACTGAAGAAAATGACAGGTCGTGAACTGAAACCTCATGATCGTACTGTTGACGTAACTATCCGTCGTATTCGTAAGCATTTCGAATCAACACCTGATACACCAGAAATCATTGCAACAATTCATGGTGAAGGCTATCGCTTTTGTGGTGATTTAGACGAGTAATTTGATATCATATCAAGCACTTAACTAACAAAAAACCCCTGAATAATATTCAGGGGTTTTCTTTTATCTAAAGATGGATTAATAAAATCACAAAAGGTGAAAATTGATCTCAGCAACTATTTTGAAAAAAATATGACTTGTTTTTAAAAAAATTTTTTAACCTTATTCGTATTAATTTTATTAATCATTAATTTCTCTAGCAAATAAAAATCACTCTTTCCACGGCATAATAGGTACGGCACTAATCGCATTTTTTGGTGAACCATCAATAACTTTATCGGAGTAAGTCAAGTAAACCAAAGCGTGGCGCTGTTTATCGTAAAAACGCACAACTTGAAGCTTTTTAAATACGAGTGATGTTCTTTTCTGAAAAACAACATCGCCATTATTTTTCCCTTTAATAACCTTTTCACTTAGTTCAATAGGCCCGACTTGCTGGCAAGATATCGCCGCATCAGCAGTATCTTCAGCAAGACCTAAACTACCTGAAATGCCCCCAGTTTTTGCTCGGCTTAAATAACAAGTGACATTTTTAACTTCAGGATCATCAAATGCTTCAATCACAATTTTATGGTTAGCGCCAAAAAACTTGAATACCGTATCCACGTAGCCAATTTCTTCTGCTTTTGCCATCAAAGAAAAAGGGAGTAAGATAGACACTGCTAGCATCTTTTTGAAATTTAACATATTTACCTTGTTCCATTGAAAAGATGAGAAATAGTTCAGCCTAGAATAAAACAATCTATTACTAACTGATAGAAGAATTTGTGTACATTAGCCGATGAAAAAGACTATATTTTACGATTATCTAACAATATAACTTGTTATAGATGTTCAGGCTCTTTACCATCTACTGCAATAAATAAACGAATATGACTAAGGGAGATGTATGGATCAAACCAACATCATACGTGATTTACTCGCTTGGCTTGATAGTAATCTAGACAAGCCATTATCCCTCGATAATGTCGCAACCAAAGCGGGTTACTCCAAGTGGCATTTACAACGCATGTTTAAAGAAGTTACAGGACAAGCGATTGGTTCTTATATTCGTTCAAGGCGTCTATCCCGTGCAGCCGTTGCATTACGTTTAACGAGTCGCCCTATTTTAGACATTGCTTTGCAATATCGTTTTGATTCTCAACAGACCTTTACCCGCGCTTTTAAAAAGCAATTTGATAGAACCCCCGCACTTTATCGTCGTACAGATGAATGGTGTGCGGTAGGAATTTGTCCACCAATTACCTTAGATCCCCAAAATTTACCTAAATGGGAATTTGTAACGCTATCTGAGAAAAAATTAATTGGTATTGAGCAAACTTGTAGCCATACCCTCGAGCAATGGGCTGAAGCCTGCTCTAACATGCGTCAAACCTTCTGGCACTACTACATGAGCAAGATAAGCTCTGTTCCTCATCAAGTTTATGGACTTCACCACACACAACATAGCGATGAGCATGAAGACGAACAACGCGTGCTTTACACAACCGCCGTTGAGCCAGACTATGCAACATTCATCGATGATGATGCAGCCAATGAAGTCACTCTTGCTGGTGGTGATTATATTCGCTTTGATTTCGAGGGGGAGGCAAAACGCGGTGCAATGCAGGAATTTTTATTCCTAATTTATGGTGTCTGCTTACCTAATATGGGATTAACGCGCCGTAAAGGCTATGATGTTGAAAAATACTATCTTAAAAATGTGCGTTACAGCAATGAGATGGTGACTGAACCACAAGATCATATCGAACGTTTTGAATATTACATTCCAATTAAACGCGAAGATGTAACCGCATAAGAAAAAAGCTCTCTTTGTGATATGAAAAAGAGAGCTTTTATTTTTTAACGCTGTACTTCATCTAGTGCAATATCAGTAAGATGACTCACATCACCCGCCGTTTCAATCACCCAACCATTAGCAAGCCAAGGGCTATTTTGATAATCAACACGTGAAATTGAACAATTACGCAGTCTTAAACGGCGTTCTGCATATGCAGGTAATCCCAATACTGTGCTCAATAAGCACCCTAAAGCAATACCATGACTCACTAAGAGTGGACGGCTATTTTCGGGTAAATCAAGACATTGATTTAGTGCAGCCTGCATACGACTGGCTAATTCTGCCATTGATTCTCCTTGGGGAATTCGCCCATCGGGTGTACCATCAATCAAACTCTTGCGCCAAACCTCTTCTTGTGTCTTTAATGTTGCGATCTCTCGCTGTTCAAGAACGCCCATATTGAGTTCACGTAAACGTGGGTCAGTTATCACTTCACAGCCACAAGCTTGTGCAATGATTTCTGCCGTTTGACGAGTACGGCCAAGATCGCTTGAGATAATGTGGGTAATGCCTGCTGATTTTACTTTTTCAGCAACTTGCTGTGCTTGACGCACACCATTCGCTGTTAGCGGGCTATCAGATTGCCCTTGAATACGTCTCGCCACGTTCCATTCAGTTTCACCGTGGCGAACAAGATAGACCTGTAACATACATTTTTTCCGTTATACTGCTCTAATTTTTCAAAGGATGATTAATTCATTATGTATCATGTCATTGCAGCCACTACGAATCCAGCAAAAATCAACGCGATAAAACTCGCTTTTGAGCAAGTGTTCGGTAAAGATACCTTTGATATTGAAGATATTAATGTCGATAGTCGTGTTCCACAGCAACCTATCGGAAATACAGAAACGAGAACTGGCGCACGCCAACGTGTGATGGCAGCTCGTCAAGTTCGCCCTGAAGCTGATTTTTGGGTTGGCGTTGAAGCCGGTATTGAAGATGATATGACCTTTGCTTGGATTGTTGTCGAACATGGCCAAATTCGAGGAGAATCACGCTCAGCAAGTCTTATGTTACCCGAGCAGATCTTAAAAGGGATCCGTGAAGGTCGTGAGCTTGGCGATGAAATGGCTTTCTTAACAAAAATTGACAATATTAAACAGCGTGGCGGTGCAATTGGTTATTTTACCGATGGCTTACTCAGTCGCACCTCTGTATATCAACAAGCATTAGTGCTGGCATTAGTCCCTGTCACTCATGATATTTATAAAGAACTCAATCAAAAAGAAGATTAATAATTAATCTGATGTGTTTTTAGATAAATAAATAACAAAAAAGCCATTTAATCAAATAATTAAATGGCTTTTTATTATTCTAGTTTAGATCATAACAGCACGACTATTTTTTTGTCATTAGCTCTTTTTCAAGCCATAATTTCACATCATGTGGTGCTGTTTTTAAACTATTAGAGCCTCTAGTGATGGTGGCAATACCAACACCTAACTCTTCTTTTAACTCACGCTGACTTAAATCCCCTCGCATTAACTCTTGCACAATGCGAACTCGTGTTGCCAAAGCACTACGTTCATCAGGTGTCATTAAAAGTTGTAAAATAGGAAATTGCACATCTTGCTCAAAGGCATGTTGTAATAACTCAACAAATCTTAGCCAGTGCTCATTTTCTTCAGGTGATAATGCAGGATCTTGCATCGTGGGAACCTCTTTTGCCACACTCATTAACTAGTACATAGTATAACATACTTTGCTAATGTACAAAGAGGCACCAACGATAAATCCGCGTTATTCTCTTTTAATACCGACTATTCCACTCGTTTTCAGTCAAGACCGGCTGCTGTTCACCGGCAAAATAGCTATAGAAAACAGCAAAAGAGAGCACATTTTTGACATAACCTCGCGTTTCAGCAAAAGGAATACTTTCAACAAACGCTATCGCATCTAATTGACCATTTGCATCAGATAACCAACGATCAACACGTGCAGGCCCTGCATTATACGCAGCACTTGCTAAAATACGGTTTTGGTTAAAACGCTGATAAACAGAATCAAGGTAAGCCGTACCAATCTCAATATTTTTCACCGGATTAGTTAACTGTGCACTACTTACATATCCCGTAATACCTGCTTGTTTTACCGTAAATTCGGCTGTTTTTGGCATTACCTGCATTAAACCTGTTGCACCAGCTGAAGAGCGAGCTTGAGGGTTCCACGCACTTTCTTGACGAGCAATCGCCATCGCATAATTGCGATCTATCGATTTATCTTTTGTGTATTGCTCAAACTCATTTTTCCAAGCAAGAGGAAAACGTTCTTCTAGATGATCCCACATTTTCCCTGTGATAGTGGCCTGCACCGCTAAATCAGCCCATTTTTGCTCATACGCATAACGTGCTAATTCAGACTGTATTTGTACTGGCTGTGAAGCTACATAATTTGCCCACTCTGATCGCGCTAAGTTGTCCATCTGCCAATACATTAATTCACGAACACGCTGTATTTCTGGCTGATTAGGAATAGTTGATGAAACACTTGGTGCTTTATCTATTACCATCACATAAGGTTTACCTAATTTAGCGGCAGCAACCATTGGATAAAAACCACGATGTTGCGTTAGCGCTTCTAAAATAGCTTGAGCTTCACTGTTTTTACCTTGTGATTGCAACACCATTGCTCGCCAATAACGCCACTCTTCTTTATTTTTACTTTCAGGTGAAAGTCTTTCTAACCACAAAGTCAATTCAGTCGGTTGATTTTGGCTTAATGCTAGACGTACACGACGCTCACGTAATGTATCTGATGCGGTATCTTGAATAACACTATCACGCCATTTTACCTGCTCTGGTGTCGCATAAGGCATATATTGCCACGCCACTGTATCACGCATTAACTGACGTTCACTTGCCGTCATTTTTTGTGCATGCGCAATATTATCAATCTGTGCTCGAGCTGCATCTGCGTCTTTTCTAGCCCAACGTGAAAATGCGGATTGTATGATGGTACGAGTAAAATCCGTCGGTGAAAGCGCGGTTGCATAGCGTCCCACTAAATTTGGATAGTCTTGTAATTCAACCAAGGCATCACTAATAGTTTGATAATTTTGAGGAAGACGTCGAGCCAAGTAAGCCGCCAGCCCCGTATTACCATTTTTAATCGCTAAGTCAATTCGCTCTAACACTAATTCTGGTGTTAATTGATTCGCCTTTTGCCATTCATCAAAAAGAGGATCGCAACTTGATGGCATTGAAGTACCATTTAGCCATGCTTCTTTAGCCCCAATCCATGCTGTTTGAATATCACCTGTTGCCCACTTTGCATAATAGTAATTACATCTTGCGGCTTTAGGATTAGGTGGATTTGGACTAAAAGTCAGTAAATTTTGCCACTCTTGGCGCTTCGCTAGTTCATTCACAAACAGCGATGGAAGCGCTCTTGCTGGAGGGAGTGTTGGATATTTTTCAACAAATTCAGAAACAACCGCCGGTGCCACAATATCAAGATTATCTGTAATTTGACGATATTCTAAATAGGGATAAAGTGGGTAATCTTGCAATGTAGGCAGTAATTTTTCAACTTCATCTGTTTTTTTTAGATCCCACGCTGCTTTAATTTCTTGATAACGAGCACGTTGTTCACTTAATGAGTCAGCGTGTGCCCATGCAGAAAAACACAATGCCCCTATTGCGAATGTTAACGACCACTTTTGCTTCACCACGTTATTTCTCCCACCTCAAATAAAACCGCCAAAGAGTGAATACATTAGCTAATATGATAATCATTAACAATGTAAGTTCCCCTCTTTAACAGAAATTTTCTTCACTTTCAGAGGAAGTACGAAAGGTAGAGAAAAACCTCTCTTTTGACTAAGGTTTTCTTTTATAAATCGGGTATACTGGCGACTTTCATCATTTTCGGGTCTTTGGCAAATACTGACATTGACTTTGCTATTGTTCATTTTGGTGTCATAAACACGCGACTTAATCACAAAAAATTTGTTTTTAGCGCAAAAAGTGGCACCTTAGATAAAATCTCTTTTATAATCAAAGGGTAATTATAGTGGCTCAATACGTTTATAGTATGTTGCGTGTCGGGAAAATTGTCCCACCTAAGCGACATATCCTTAAAAACATTTCACTCAGCTTCTTCCCGGGCGCGAAAATTGGTGTGCTTGGTCTTAATGGTGCGGGTAAGTCAACATTACTACGCATCATGGCAGGTATTGATACTGATATCGAAGGTGAAGCACGTCCACAACCAGGTATTAAAATTGGTTACTTACCACAAGAACCTAAATTAAACCCGGAACATACCGTACGTGAAGCCGTTGAAGAAGCGGTTAGCGAACTGAAAGACGCATTAAACCGCCTTGATGAAGTTTATGCGGCTTATGCCGATCCTGATGCTGATTTCGATAAATTAGCAAAAGAACAAGGTCAGTTAGAAGCGATTATTCAATCTCATGATGGTCATAACCTTGAAAACCAATTAGAACGAGCGGCAGAAGCGCTACGTTTACCTGACTGGGACGCTAAAATTGAGAAACTTTCAGGGGGGGAACGTCGCCGTGTTGCTATCTGTCGTCTTCTTTTAGAAAAACCAGATATGCTGCTATTAGATGAACCAACTAACCACTTAGACGCAGAATCTGTGGCTTGGTTAGAGCGCTTCTTACACGATTATGAAGGCACTGTTGTCGCGATCACGCATGACCGTTACTTCCTTGATAACGTAGCGGGATGGATCTTAGAGCTTGACCGTGGTGAAGGTATTCCTTGGGAAGGTAACTACTCTTCATGGTTAGAGCAAAAAGACGCACGTCTTGAGCAAGAAGCAGCAACTGAAGCGGCTCGCCATAAATCTATTCAGAAAGAACTTGAGTGGATCCGTCAAAATCCTAAAGGCCGTCAAGCAAAAGGTAAGGCTCGTCTTGCTCGCTTTGAAGAACTTAATAGCGTTGATTACCAAAAACGTAATGAGACCAGTGAACTCTTTATTCCACCTGGACCACGTTTAGGGGATAAAGTGTTAGAAATTAATAATCTAACAAAATCTTATGGTGATCGCGTTCTGATTGATGATTTAAGCTTCTCTATTCCTAAAGGCGCAATTGTCGGTATTATCGGCCCTAACGGTGCAGGTAAATCAACACTATTTCGGATGATCTCTGGCCAAGAACAACCCGATTCAGGCACCTTAACACTTGGTGACACAGTTAAACTCGCATCTGTTGATCAGTTCCGCGATAGTATGGACGACAGTAAAACAGTTTGGGAAGAAGTTTCAGGTGGCCAAGATATTATGCGTATTGGCAACTTTGAAATTCCAAGCCGTGCCTACGTTGGTCGCTTTAACTTTAAAGGCGTTGACCAAGGTAAACGTGTTGGCGAACTTTCTGGTGGTGAACGTGGTCGTTTGCACCTTGCTAAACTGCTACAAGTTGGCGGTAACATGTTACTACTCGATGAACCAACCAACGACCTCGATGTTGAAACTTTACGTGCATTAGAAAATGCCCTGTTAGAGTTCCCTGGCTGTGCTATGGTTATTTCCCATGACCGTTGGTTCCTTGACCGTATTGCTACACATATCATCGATTATCAAGATGAAGGTAAAGTGGAATTCTTCGAAGGTAACTTTACCGAATATGAAGAATACAAAAAGCGTACATTAGGTAACGATGCTATTCAGCCGCGCCGCATAAAGTACAAACGAATGAGTAAATAATCGCATCGATTTACTGTATTCAATAGAAAAAAAGCAGAGATTATTCTCTGCTTTTTTCTATTTTATTAGTTTGAAATTTAATAACTAATTGTAGAACTGTAATAATTAACTCTCTTGCCTGTAATCAAAACCTAAAGGTACGGTAAACGAAATATTTCCATTGACTAAACGATAGCTTTCAGGTGCTGGAAATGGCGAAGCGCGTTTAATTGTATTTAACGCCTCTTTATCAAGAATACGATTACCTGAAGATGTTTCCACTTTCGCATCCAATAACTCACCTTTTGCATTTAACATAATAGATACTTGTGTCACGCCCGTTGCTTTAAAACGCAATGCTGTTCGTGGATAGCGTTTATAGGTATTAATATGGCTATGAACCAAACTTTCCCACCCTATTTGTCCACTCACAGAAGAGGAAGATAAACTATTAAATTGAGCACTACTGCTTGTATTAGAACCAGAAGCAGGTGCACTTGTTATATCTGATGGCGCTTCTGAGACAGGAAGATCATCAGGTACTTTTACAGCAACTGGTTTGGGCTTAACCACGGGCTTTACTTTTGGCTTTTCGGGGAGGCGTTCATAAGTACCTTGTTCAACCACTGGCATTTTTGGCAAGTCCAATACTTCTTTAATTGGTTCTGGTTCTATTTCTGCCGGCTCGGGAACAGACATAACTTTTTCAGGACCAACCGGAACATCTTTTGTTTCTGTCTGAGCTAATTGGTAAACCCCGAGATCCATTGTTATTGCCGGTGGTAAAACACCATAACGTTCATCTTTAGCTGTTATCCAGCCAATAGCGACAACAACTAGCGTTGCATGAAATAAAACACTGGCAGTTAATCCACCAATAGAAAACGACCAACGGCGTGGGAAAGTCGCCGATATACTACTCATAATTCTTGCCTCTGATTTTCTTTCTGATGAATTATAGGCATAATACAAACACAAATGATATTGCTTATTATTAATAATACAATAAAAAATTAGCTTGATAATTATCATAACTTGTTCGCTTAAGAAGCAGTAAGAGCTTATTATTTCACTCTTTTTTAAACACCAGAGATTATGGCTAGCAATAAATCATTGGCACAAAAAATTAGTTGTGCCTATCAATCAACCTATGGACAACTTGTGCGTTTTTTCCACAAACGTACGGGTAATTACCATGATGCAGATGATTTGTCTCAAGATGTATTTACACTATGGCTAAACAGAAAAGAACAAACACCCGTGCAAGAAGAGCGTGCTTTTCTGTTTAAAATAGCGAACCACGTTTTAATTGACCATTGGAGAAAAAATCAAAAACAAAAAGATCTCTATCAGGATGACTGTAAACTCGATGATGCCACTCAAAGTTATACGACAGAGATTGATCCGGGATATGTCCTTGAGCACCAACAGCGTTTAGATCTACTTAGCGAAGCAATTGAAACATTACCTCCACGCCGTCGAGAAGCATTTGTTCTTTATCGTTTTGATGGATTATCACAAAGCGAAATTGCAGAGCAAATGGATATCTCAATCAGTATGGTGGAAAAACATATTGCGGCAGCCCTATTATATTGCAAAAGATATGTCGATGCAGGACAGGAGAAATGCACGAATGATGAGTAAGCCGGAAAAGAATATACCGGAAACTAAACCTCACGTAGATGAGGATCTAGACTCACTTTTTTTAACGTCTGATGATGAATTACTCAATGGATCACCTGATGAGCAAGCAGCTCTTTGGTTTACCCGACAACACAGTCAAAGGATAACCCCAAAACAGCGCCAAGCGTTTAAAGTGTGGATAGAAAATGATGTAAACCGGCAGGCATATCAGGATATTGCAGGTATCTGGCGTCAATGCGATGCATTACCACGACCAACAATAACCACGGTTGAAAAGAAAAAACGCGCTCCTTGGCGTCCGATGATCCACACCACGGCTGCACTTTGTTTACTCACCGTTTTATATCTTCCTTATAGTCATTTACCTGCATTACTGATGGATAATATGACGCTTGCAACCAGCCATTCACCGAAAGAAATGACCTTAGCTGATGGCTCTAAAGTTTATTTAGATAGAAATACACAGGTCAGAGTGGCTTACGTGCAAGAAGAAAGACGATTATGGCTAGATAAAGGGCAAGCCTATTTCAAAGTAAAATCAAACCCGTATCGCCCTTTTTATGTTCATGCTGATACCCGATTAATTAAAGTTGTTGGCACTGAATTTGAAGTTAGTCGCTATGATAACAATCAAGTTAACGTTGCTGTCCATGAAGGGATTGTCGAAGTAAAAGCAACACCAAAATCTTCTCCAGCCTATTTATACGCAGGCTATCAAGCCACCAGCACATTAGCCAGTGACAGTTTGGTTATCTCTTCGGTCAAAATTGATTCCGTGGGAAGTTGGCGTTTTGGTCAACTGCATTTCTTTGAACGCCCATTGAATGAAGTGATAACCAAACTCAAACCTTATCTTGATATCAATGTTCAAATTTCCTCCCCGGAAATTGCCAAAATGAAAGTCTCTGGGATCGCTAACATAAACGATGCCAAAAACTTTATTACCGCAATTCCACTTATATTACCGGTTAATGTTGTTTTTACTGACAAAAATAATGCTTTAATTATCAACAAGTAAATTAAAATATGAAAAATATTCTTTTTTACAGGTGAGGATAATTCTCATTTCACCCTCTTCCTTAGTAACAACAATTATTAAGTTAGTGAATGGGATTGGTGAAATGAGAATACATAATAAAAAAAGGGCTCTTAAGAGGCCTTTGCTAGCATTACTAATAAGTACCACGATTGCTACACCTTGCGCTTACGCATCTACAGTTTCAGTCGCTTTACCAGAACAATCTTTAGCTGATTCATTAAGTGCTATTGCAAAACAAGGGCAAGTTCAAATTTTATTTGACGCAAATTCGGTTAAAAACCTACGAGCCCCCGCACTTTCAGGCCAATTTGAAACCCAAACAGCATTACAAAAGGTCTTAATCGGTAGTGGGTTAGAAATTATTCCACAAGACAGTGGATTTGTTATTCGTCCCCTTGCAACGGCTAATGCGATCGTTATTCCTGAAGTTAAAGTAACAGGTGTTGGTAGTACTTATCATCCAGCTACTGATGTGGTTTCAGCCCCACAATACATTACTTCAGAAGAGATAAAACAGCGTAATACGGGTGATGGTAACATCACTGACTTACTCAAAAGTAACCCTGCTGTTCAATTTTCCAATAATGACAGCACATCAATGAATCAGGGTGAAATTAAACCTTCACGTATTTCTATTCACGGCTCTAGTAGTTATCAAAACTCTTACAAACTTGATGGTGTCAGTTTTAACAACGACTTTGACCCCGCCAATTCAGGTAATGGTGAAACCAATACTCGTATTACTAGTGATGAACAAGGGATGTACCTTGATAGTCGCTTAATTGATAGTGTCACTGTTTACGATAACAACATTCCGGTGGAATTTGGTGGATTTACAGGCGGTAGCGTTGATGTACAGAGTCGTCGTTGGTCTGGCGAAACCCACGCTAATGCCTATTACCGTACCACTCGTTCAAGTTGGAACAATATTTTCACCGATCCAAAACTAAACTTTGATACTGCAAATAACGATTTCAGTAACCCTGCACGTTTCCAGAAAAAATACGATAAACAAAACTTTGGTGGTTGGTTTGAAACGAGCTTAACAGACAATACCGGGATTATTTTCTCAACATCACGCAGAGAATCAACTATTCCGATGATGATAAGTACCTCAGGAGGCATTATTCATAATGCTAATGGCGAGTTAGAACATTTAGAACAATCACCTCATTATAAAGATCAAACTCGTACCTCAGATAATTATTTTCTGAAATACTCTTGGAATATTTCAGAAAAACAAACATTTGATTTATCAACAAATATTGCTAGATACAAAAGTTATTTATTCTCAAGTTCAGTCTATAACTCAGGTTATGATAATGAACATAATGGCTTAAGTTTTACTGCGCTCTATAAGCACCAATTAAATCTTGGCTCATTAGAGTTAACCGCAGGTTATCAAGATTTAGAAGATAAACGTACCAATGATCAAAATTATTTCATTGCCGTTGAAGATTGGAGTGATTGGAAACACCCTCAACGTATATACAGTGGGGGGCAAGGTGATTTAAAAAGTCAGCAAAAAACTTACAGTGCCAAAAGTATTATGCGTTTTAATCCTGTCGAATGGGGAGCGGTTTCTCATCAACTAACAACAGGATTTGAGATAAATAGAACCAAAGGTTCTTATATCCGAACTTCACCTTATTATAACTATAGCTATAGAGGCTCGACTTATGATGGCGAATGGATGGGAGGATTAGCACAGACAACTCGTTACTTAGCAGGCACGCATGATGCTACCTATACCAGTTACGCTATTTATCTTGATGATAATATTCAATATAAACGTCTGACATTACGCCCAGGTATTCGTTTAGATCGTGATGATTTTGTTCAAAAAAATAATATCTCTCCACGTTTAAGCGGAACTTATGATATTTGGGGTACTGGTAATACATTACTTATTGGTGGTGTAAACCGTTATTATGGCCGATCTATGCTCACTTATTCTCTCTATGGTGCGCAAAATGCGGGTTTACAACATTGTTATATGGATTGTTCAGATAATAAATGGACTAACCGCACTGACTTTGATGGTATAGACGCTTTAAAAACGCCTTATAACGATGAATTCACCTTAGGTTTACAACAAGAAATTGCCTCAACAACATGGCGTTTGCAATACACTCATCGTAACGGTCGCGATGAAGTTCGCAGTGATACAAAATACCCAGATGCTAAAACAAAAGAATTATTGAATATACGTCAGTTTAATAATAACGGGCGCAGTTCACACGACACAGTGACGCTATCAGTTAAAAATAGCCAGCCGTGGGAATTGGCACAAGCTGATCATGTTTTCAATGCTTCAATAAGTTGGCAACAAAGCAAAACTAATACCCCTAAAGATTCAGGTTATGCCGATCTTAGACCCAATGTCCAAAATGTTAACCATAATAAAGTGTCATATGATGGTAAAATCATTGATGCCAAAGACTTACCTTCTGGCAACTTTAACTCCCCATTAAAAATCACCGCCGACCTCACCAGTGTTTGGGATGAATGGAATGTGACTTGGTTTAACCAATTGCAATGGAATAGCTGGCGCTCTCAAGCAGAAAAAACCAATAACGGTAACCCGATTCAAACCCCTGAAGATGGTTACATTTATGCCTATAAAAAACAAAACTACAGTAGCCGCTTTACTTGGAATACCAAACTAAGCTGGCAACCTGAGTTTGCTTATGGTGTAGGTGTCTCTGTTGAAGTGAATAACGTTCTTAATACTCGAAATGTTGCTGATCACTTCACTTACAAAGATAAAGAATACAAATCGTATGAACCAGGTCGTCAGTTCTGGTTACAAGTCAGCTACGACTATTAATAAATTGACGAAGTTAATGTGAGCATACAAGTCGATATACAATAAAAATATGACCAATAAGCAATGAAAACAATAAAACAATTTTTCTATTTAGTTTCACCTTTTTGGGGGCGGCGTGCCGCCCTTTACTGCTGGTTTCTATTGATTATCTCTTTGACCTTAACCCTGTCATCGGTTTGGTTTAACGTCAAAATGAATGAATGGAATGGCAGTTTTTATAATGCATTACAACAACTTGATGGACAAGCGCTGTACAAACTTCTTCAACAATTTGTCATTATTATTGCCGGATTAATTACTGTGGTGGTAATGGGTGATTTCTTACGCCAAAAAATGGTTATTCGCTGGCGAGAAGGTATGACTGAACAAGTACTGGATCGCTGGTTATCAAAAAACAGTAAACACTATATGTTAAGGCTCACTTCTCAAGAGCCTGATAACCCAGATCAGCGTATTGCAGAAGATATTCGTTTACTGATCGAATCAACAATGCGTTTAACTGTGACATTTTTACACTCGTTACTCACTCTTATCTCCTTTGCCACCATTCTTTGGTCACTGTCTGGCGCTATCTCTTTCACATTAGGTGGTAGCGAATGGACTATTCCTGGCTATATGTTCTGGGCTTGTATTATCTATACCATTATCGGGATCACCATTACGCAGTTTATTGGTTCGCCATTGCGTAAAATTAATATGGATAAACAGCGCAAAGAAGCTGATTACCGTACAGCACTCATCACCCGTAAACAACATGGTGATGCGATTGCCGGCCAACGCGGTGAAATCAGTGATCGCAACGAATTAATGAGCCGTTTTTTAGGGGTTATTCATAACTGGAATAACCTTATCCGCTACGAAAGAAATCTTGCATTCTTTACTGTGGGCTACCAACAAGCTACTGCAATGGCTCCCATTATTTTTGCCTTACCTAAATTCCTTGCAGGCGAGTTAATGCTTGGGGGATTAATGCAATTAAGACAAGCATTCTCTAGTGTTGCAGGTGCATTAAGCTGGTTTATTTTCTCATATAAAGAGATTGCTGCATGGCAAGCAACGGTGACACGTCTTTATAATTTTGTGGTGCTCTTAGAACACGACCATGAGTCTGAAGTCGCTGATTTAAATGATAAACAGACTAAATTAAAAGCTCATCTCTCTCTATTTATGCAAGATGACAACCTATTAATCCAAGAAGTTGACCTCTCTGTAAAAGCGGGTGAATTAATCGTTATCGAAGGTTGTTCTGGTTTAGGTAAATCAACATTGCTTAGAGCGTTAAGTGGACATTGGCCTTATTTCAAAGGAGAAATTCAACGTTCGCCAAATGTGTGTTGGATCCCACAACGGATGTATCTGCCTTTTGCACGTTTAGATAGTTTGCTTGCTTATCCTTGTCAGCCAAATCAATTCTCCGCTAAAGAGTATGAAGAAGCACTCCACTTAGTGGGCTTGGACAAAATAAAAAATCAACTTTCACTGGAAACGGATTGGACAACACGTCTATCAGGTGGTGAGCAACAACGCCTTATTTTTGCTCGTTTATTACTCAATAAACCGGAACTTATTTTATTAGATGAAACCACCTCTGCACTTGATGAACAAAATGCATTAAACATGTTGATGTTGCTAAAACAACATCTACCAACTGCGGGTATTGCCTTAGTCAGCCACCAGCGCTTTACACATGTGATTGCAGATAATGTGCTTTCATTAAAAGCCCCGACCGAGTCCCTTTCTCAATCTGCAGGAGATAGCGAATATGTATCGTAAGTTATTGATTGTCGCAGTCAGTCTTTCACTTTTAGGATGTACCACAGGCACCTCATCTCAAGGTGATAATAGTGTGCTATCACTACGCCCTGATGTTCGCCATTTTACGTTAGATAATGGTTTAGATGTCTACTTACTACAACGCCCACAAACGGGTGTTGAAATGCGCCTTTTAGTTAAAAGTGGATCAGTACAAGAAGATGAAAAACAGCTCGGTTTTTCACACTTTACTGAGCATATGGCGTTTAAAGGTACGACTCATTTTCCAGGAACAACAGGGTTTAAACAACTTGAAAGTCTGGGCATGAAGTTAGGTAGTCATGTCAATGCTGCAACAAGTTTAAATGCGACGACTTATAAACTGTCATTACCAAATGCAAACCCGATCCAAATTAAAACAGGGCTACAAATCTTATCAGATTGGGCATTTGAAATGACATTTGACCCTATTGAATTTGATAAAGAGCGTTCCGTTATTGTTGAAGAATGGCGTTTGCGCCAAGGTATCGGTTTTCGCATTAACCGTCAGTTAGAAGAGTTACGTTATCACGGTAGTCGTTATCTAAATCGTGATCCTATTGGCGATTTAGATATCGTTAAATATGGCGATGTGAAAGATGCAAAGCGCTATTACGATACTTGGTATCAACCAGAAAGAATGGCATTAGTACTGGTTGGTAACTTTAATCAAGGCGATGCTATTGCCGATATTAAGCAACTGTTTAATGCTAAAAACAGCGAGAATAAAGGGATTGACGATCCATCTTGGCACAATTTTATCGATCACAATGATCTACTTGTTAAAACGATTTTCGACAAAGAGCAAGGTTCGCGTATTTTACAGTTCACCTTACAACGGACTTTGCCTGCCCCTTTAAATAGTCGCCAAGGTCAATATGAAGATTTAATGGATTCATTATGGCTGTCAATTTTAAATCAACGTTTCTCCACTATCGTTGATAATGGCTTAATTGTATCTATTAGCGCCAATGCTCAAGGTGCAATGTTAGATGCTCGTCGTTCACAACAATTGATGATTGCACATCCTAAAGGCAATGATTACCAAGGCGCATTAGATATCTTATTTACAGAAGTTCAGCGTCTAGCCTCTGTACCCGTTACTCAAGAAGAGTTAGATAATGCTCGTAACGCGTTGTTAAAACGTCTAAGTCAACAAGCTGCGAGTGAAGAACGTTACGAACACGATTATTTAGCCAACCAAATTACGACAGCCATTGAATTGGATATGCCAATTCAAACTAAAAAACAGGCGCTAAATTTAAGCTATCAATTAATCAATAAAGTGACCCCTGAAACATTATCCGCTTATTTTGCCCAATATCTCAAACAATCATCGCCACGAGTTGCTGTGATTGGTCCTGATAATGACGCTAATCTGTTTAATGCAACTAAAGTCGCACAACGTTGGCACGAAATTAGGCAATCAAACCCGGGGCCATTTACGCTAAAAACTCAAGATGTTGTGTTAGATATTAAACCTGAACTCACAGGTTCCGTTGTTTCAACGCAATCACTGCCGATTGAAAAAACACAAGAGTGGACATTAAGCAATAACGTAAAAGTGATTGTGAAAAATGACAATTATCTCAAAGATAATATTCAAGTTTCACTGCGTATTCCAGGAGGCTCTTCACTTGAGACAAATCAAAGCTTAGGCATGGTGCTATGGGCATTAAAATTACCTGAATTCAGTGGATATGGTCATTATAATGCACGTGAATTGGCGTTATTTAGCAAGCAACACAAAATAAGTTTACGCCCTTATAGCGAATTATTATTCCATGGTTTTCGTGGCGAAGCACCAATTGATGAATTAGAAACCTTACTCACATTAATGCATCTAAAAATAACGTCTCCACAGTTTAATGGCGAAAAGTTAGAACAACAAAAGCAAGCCATGGCATTAGGTATCTCAAAAACACCTGTTGAACGTACTTTCTTAGATAATATCAATAAAGAAAGCTACCAAAATGGCGATCGTTTAGTGGTTTCACCTCAAGGTGCTTGGAAACAATTTACTGCCCAACAATTGCAACAAACAAACCAAATGATTTTAGGGCAACCTGCTGATATGACGTTAGTTATCAGTGGACCTGTCAATCTAAATCAAGTTAAACCTCTTGTTGAACGCTGGATAGCGAGTTTACCAACGCGTTCAGAGCAACGCCTATTTTGGGCAGATCCCGCTATTAATCCGAAGCTTATTTCGTTTAACAAAACATATCCTATTGCAAGTAGTGATAAAAGCATGGTTAGCATTCAATATGCAGCACCTGCTCAATGGTCACAGCAACAAGTATTAGCGCTAAATTTACTCGATACCGTGATCAGCCAACGACTAAGACTCAACCTACGTGAAAGAGCTGGTGGTATTTATTCACTTAGTTTCTCTGAAGTATTAACGAAAATGCCTACAAGCTACTATACTGGTCGTTTAAACTTTACGGCATCGCCTGAGCGCGCAGATGAATTAATTACGCTTGCTCGTAAAGTCGTGAATGACGTTAAACAGTCAGGCATTACGGATCAAGAGTTACAAGAAGCTAAAAATATCTGGCTAACTGAATATTCACAGATAACTGACAGTGCAAGCTATTGGACAGATGCTCTTGCACAAGTTGCAACCGATGACCAACAGTATCAGCGTTTACTCACTTATCCCGCCATTATAAAAACATTAAATATTAATGATATAAACCAAGTCGCTCAGCAATGGTTAGGTGAGAATGAAAAGATCTTTAAATTAACTCCCGCCAATAAAAAATAAGTCTTAATCGTTACAAAGAGAACGCCCAGTTCAAATTAACAAACTGGGCGTTTATTCATCTATTTTAATCAAGTTATAACGATAACATTCAAACTTATTGATTATTAAATTTATTAATCTTTTTTGACAGCAAAACGCCCACTACCTAAAAACATAACAGCAATCGCGGCAAATAGATAAAAGCCCGCACTTTCTGGTGCCCATCCCCCAGTTTTAGGGTTTAATGCAAATAGATCACCAGAGTGAACCATCAAAACAGCAACCAACATTGTACCGGCTAAAACAAATGCTGAGACACGAGTAAATAAACCAATAATCAGTAGGATAGGAGCAACCACTTCCCCAATAATGGTACCGTAAGCAATAAAGGCTGGTAGATTAAAGTTAGCTAACATGCCCTGAATACCCGCTAATCCTCCTGGTTCCATTTTATGAAGTCCATGTAATAACATTAAAACACCAAGAGAAACACGTAATACCAATTTACCTAAGTCAGAACAGTCAACAAGTTGATTAAATTTATTAATCATAACGTCTCCGAATTCAAAATAGTGATGTGTGTTTTTAATACGTATTAATAGGTACACTACATTATATGATGAAATATTATGAATGAGTGTGATTTTTATTATCACTATTTGTACTCATAAACTCATCACTTAGCGAAAAACGCCGTAAACCCTCGCCCAATGCGGGCGGGGATATAAGGCGAAAAGCCCGCAGGGCTTTAAAGATCAATCAAACGTTGACTGACTCTGAACGTAGGCTCTGAGCGTTTCAATCGTTGCCCCTCCGGTGCTACAGACAAAGTACGATCTCGACCACAAAAGCCCCGTTTTACTTTGCATCCGTAAATGTGTGTTTTGCTG
>NZ_JASVWV010000011.1:0-160784 GCF_030286765.1 Proteus faecis | reverse complement strand
GAAGTGAAACGTTGTAGCGCCGATGGTAGTGTGGGGTCTCCCCATGTGAGAGTAGGGAACTGCCAGGCATTAAATAAGACGAGAAAGCCAACCCACTGGGTTGGCTTTTTTGCGTTTGGGGTTTTTAAAAAATGAGCAATTTTCTGAATATAAAATGCCCTTATTGAGGGCATTTTTATGATCTTTTAGCAAAAGTTATGACGAGAAAACGCAGCGAGTACGGTTCTTTCTGAAATTTCTAAATAGCTTTCCATTGCTATTGCTGCTTCTTGAGCTTTTCCATCTATTAAAAGCGTTAAAATGTGCTCATTTTTCTCAATATATGGTGCATGTAGCAATTGAGGATCGTTTAATAAACCGAAGGCTAAACGTAATTCTGCTAGAATCAGTTGGTACTGTTTAAATAATCTAGGACTATCTGAAAGTTCAACAATTGCGGTATGAAAATGCATATTACAGGTTCCTACACCGCTCCAATCTTGTTGTTTTTGAAAAACTTTTGCTTGATTAACACTATCTTGCATTCTAACAATAGCGGGATGCATAGGATAAGAATGTCGTAGAGCATCACATTCAATTAATCGCCTTACACGATAAATATCCATGATACTTGCCATATCTGGTACAGAAACAAAAACACCGCGATTAGGCTTATAAGTTAAAAGCCCTTCTTGGGTAAGAACACGAAAAACCTCTCTTAAAGTATTACGTGATATCTCTAGCGTTTCACTTAATGCAGTTTCTGATAATCTTTCACCAGGAGGTAATTCTCCAATAGTGATTTTTTGCCGAATAATATTTGCGACTTTTTGAGAAAGAATTTGTGGAGATGTTTTTTTCTGCATTATCTTCTGCTTTATCTTAATAGAAGCGTCTATTCTATCAGTGTGTTTTGTAATATATAACCTCTATTATGTCACTCTGTCGTACTTCTCACTGTATGAGTATGACTGTCTATTTATTTTTATCAAAAAAACTTAATTTTTTCTCACAATAATTTAGTGATTAAACTTATTTTTCCTTTAATTTAGTGCACTATTTTTGTGCAACTGATCTTTCTATGCCTTATTTAAGTGCATATTCATGACTAACTAACGAGTTATTATTGTCAATAAAATGTTAAAAGTGAGATCTTCTTTGCACTTTTATCATCCCATATTTAAATCCATTTGCTTATTTATTCATCTATTATTATTAATTGTTCAACAATCTAATATCAGATGGTTAACAATTACGTAGTCATGCTCAACAATGGCATGTTAATTGCCTTAGTAATAATAATTAAAATAATGATGATAAAGGGGGTAGCTTATGGCTACACAAGATTCTGCAAATACAACATCAACTTCTTTTATAAAAAGTCGGCGTTCTTCATTAATAGCTGCCATTTTTTTAATGGCGACATCAGCAATTGGACCCGGTTTTATTACTCAAACTGCAACCTTTACTGCCACTATGGGAGCTGCATTTGCATTTGGTATTTTGGCATCAATCATTATTGACTATGTTGTTCAGCAAAGTATTTGGCGAGTGATCACCGTTACCAATATGCGTGCTTCAGATATTGCTAACAAAGCAATACCAGGTAGTGGCTATTTACTTGCTGTGTTAGTTATTTTTGGTGGCTTAGTGTTTAACGTGGGTAATATTGCAGGTGCTGGCTTAGGGCTTAATGCAATGGTTGGTCTCGACCCTAAATGGGGTGGAATGTTAAGTGCTTTACTTGCGATTTATATTTTCTCATCACGTAAAGCCAGTAATTTTATTGATCGTATGATTATCGTGCTTGGTATTGTCATGATCTTACTGACAGTTTTTGTAATGTTTGCTTCTAATCCTCCAATTGGTGAAGCATTAAGACAAACTGTTTTACCTGATGCGATTAACTTCGCTACGATCACTACAATTGTTGGTGGTACGGTGGGGGGCTATATCTGTTATGCGGGGGCTCACCGTCTTCTTGATAAAGGAACAACGGGTATTGAGAATATTGACGCCGTATCAAGTGCTGCAACCAAAGGAATTTTAGTTGTTGGATTAATGCGCTATATCTTGTTCCTTGCGATTTTAGGTGTGGTTGCCAGTGGCGTAACATTAGATATTTCTAGCCATGCGGCCAATCCAGCTTCTCAAGCATTTCAACATGCGGCGGGGTTAACTGGATTACGCATCTTCGGTCTTATTTTATGGGCAGCTGCATTAACAAGTGTGATTGGTGCTGCTTATACCTCAATGTCATTTATTACTGTATTTAAAAAAGGTATTACTGAGCGCCAACGTAATATCGCAACCATTATATTCATCGCTATTTCACTCGCCATTTATATGGTTATGGGAACTGCACCGGCTGCATTATTAGTCTTTGCCGGTGGTTTTAATGGCCTAATTTTACCTATTGGTATGACACTATTTATTTTTGTTGCATGGCGTCGCCAAGATCTTATGAATGGTTATAAATATCCATCATGGTTACTGTGGTCAGGTATTTTTGTCTGTGCGCTGACTTGGTATATGGGCATTATGTCCGTGGGGGCTATTTTCAATTACCTCAACATTGCTTAAGAGAATAATGACGATGATAAAAGTTATCGATTTAAATAGTGACTTAGGCGAAAGCTTTGGTCAATGGACAATGGGCAATGATGATGCAGTGCTGGAAATTGTCAGTAGTGCCAATATTGCTTGCGGATTTCATGCCGGTTCACCAGATGGAATTTTAAAAACATTAAAAGCAGCAAAACAACACAATGTCGCAATAGGGGCACATGTCTCTTATCCTGATTTAGTGGGTTTTGGTCGTCGGAATATGGATATCGCCAGTGACGAATTAACCGCAGATGTGATTTATCAAATAGGAGCTTTGCAAGGATTGGCTAAAGCAGTGGGGTTGAGCGTGACTTATGTTAAGCCTCATGGCGCGTTGTATAACACAATTGCTCATGATAAACGTCAAGCACTTGCGGTTATTGAGGCGATACTTGCTGTAGATCCTCAATTGGTATTAGTTGCTTTAGCGGGCTCCCCCTTAATTACACTTGCAAAGGAAAAAGGGCTTCGTGTTATTGCCGAAGCCTTTGCAGATAGAGCTTATCACGCGGATGGTTCGCTGGTTTCTCGTAAAAAAGAGGGCGCAGTTTTACATGATCCTAAACATGTAGCACAGCGCATGTTACAGCTTGTGCAAGAAGGTGGCGTTGAGTCTATAGAAGGTATTTTTACTGCGATAGAAGCTGATTCTATTTGTGTTCATGGTGATAGTCCTGATGCTGTAACGCTTGCTCAAAGTGTAAAAGAAATTTTGATTAATCATGGTGTTAGCATTAAACCTTTTGCACCTCTGTCACTTAAAAATGAGGTACAAAAATGAGTAATTTAATGCAAGCTACTGCGGATGCCATTGCTAAAGCACAAGAAGCTCGATTAGCTATTCGTAATGGTTTAGTAAAACCAACAGCAGGTATGGCGAAGGGAATGACCCAAGCTAATATGATTAGTTTGCCTCGTGATTGGGCATTTGATTTTCTGCTTTATGCTCAACGTAATCCAAAAAGTTGTCCAATATTAGATGTTTGTGAGGCTGGAAGCTATCGTACAGTTTTGGCGGAACACGCTGATTTACGTACTGATATTCCTTTGTATCGAGTTTGGAAAAATGGAAAATTGGTGGATGAAATCACGGATGCGACTAAAGTCTGGGAGCAACATCCTGATTTAGTCACTTTCCTTATTGGTTGTAGTTTTACATTTGAAACACCGATGTTAGAAGCGGGCATTGAGATCCGCCATATCACAGATAACTGCAATGTTCCGATGTATAAAACGAATCGCTTGTGTCGTCCTGCTGGACGATTAGAAGGTGAGTTAGTGGTTTCAATGCGTCCTATTCCAGCTGATAAAGTCGCGGATGCTGTGATGATTAGCGGACGTTTCCCTTCGGTACATGGTGCTCCTGTACATATTGGCTCACCTGATGCTCTAGGTATTAAAGATATTATGTCGCCAGACTTTGGCTCTCCAGTGAGGATTGAAGATGGTGAGATCCCTGTATTTTGGGCTTGTGGTGTGACTCCACAAGCGGCAGTGATGCGTTCAGGTGTTCCTTTCGCACTCAGCCATGCTCCGGGACATATGTTTATCACTGATGTACCTGATGCAGCTTATCATGTATAAGGGAGGATGATAATTTGCGCTTTTTACCTGTTAACTTATCTCATTTACTTGTCGAGCTTTCCTCTTTAAAAGAGACACTCGCATTGTATGAATCTGTTAAACAAGCGGATATTGCTGCTATTCAAGATATTGTGCCCGCTGCAAAAACACTTTTAATTCACTATACACCGTGGCTGATCACGGCTGAAGAGCTTGTGTTTCAGCTTCGACAATTAGAAGTCAAAGCGGTATCAGCACGTCAAACACAATCATTAACGATCCCTGTTCATTATCAAGGTGAAGATCTCAATGAGGTCGCTGAATTATTAGGGATCACAACCAGTGAAGTGATCCGCAGACACACAGAACAAACCTATCAAGTTGCATTTACTGGTTTTGCCCCAGGCTTTGCTTATTTGATCGCCGATGAAAGCCAGCTCTATGTACCTCGTCGTAAAACTCCTCGTACACGGATCCCTGCAGGCTCTGTCGGATTAGCCGGTGAATTTAGTGGGGTTTATCCACAACAAAGCCCTGGTGGTTGGCAACTTATTGGTACCACAGAGATAAAAATGTGGGATCTCTCTCGTGAACAGCCCGCCTTTCTATTACCCGGTAATGAAGTGCATTTTGTCGATGTACAAAAGACATCAATAACTGTTTCACTACCTGAGAAAAAATCAGCCATCACTTCTTCGCTCTCGTTAAATGATAAAGGGTTATATGTTATTTCAGCGGGGCTACAAACTTTATTTCAAGATGAAGGGCGTATTGGTGCGGCATCAATGGGCGTTTCAGCTTCAGGTGCACTTGATAAACCGGCTTTACATGCAGCTAATCGTTTAGTGGGTAATCCCACAACTTTTGTTGCACTTGAGATAACACAAGGTGGACTGACTCTTAAAGCACGACAAGATTGTGTGATTGCTTTAACAGGGGCTGATTGCGCTATTACGCTAAAACATGAGTCGGGAGAGAATGAATCTTTATCTGGTTATCAACCTATAGATGTTCGTTGTGGTGATGAAATTATTTTAGGTATACCAAAAGCAGGTGTGCGTAGCTATCTTGCCGTGAGAGGCGGGTTTAAATTACCAAAAGTGTTAGGTAGTTATGCGTTTGATACTTTGGCACAAATCGGCCCTAATGCTTTACAAGAAGGGGATGTTCTTCATCTGAATAATGAGAGTATCTCAAACGGTATTGTTGCCGATGAACAGCCAATATCTGCACTGCCAAAACAAGGTGATATCGTCACACTTGATATCGTTTTAGGCCCTCGTACTGACTGGTTTACAACTGAAGCGATAAAGACATTAACGTCTCAATTATGGCAAGTGACGCCACAGTCTAATCGTATTGGTTTACGTTTATTGGGTGAAATACCTTTGGCACGAGAACAACAACAAGAACTATCGAGTGAAGGTACTTGCATTGGTGCAATACAAGTGCCGATTAATGGGCAACCTGTTTTGTTTCTTAACGACCATCCTTTAACAGGAGGATACCCTGTTATTGGCGCTGTTGCTGAATATCACTTACCACTCGCAGGGCAGATCCCTGTTAACGCTAAAATTCGTTTTAACCCAATTACCGAATTTCAAGAATATTGATAGGAGAATGCCACTCATGACAACAATTAACCAAAAACAACGAGTGAAGCATAGAGTATTGATTGCCAATAGAGGCGAAATTGCTGTTCGTATTATTCGTGCTTGCCAGGATTATGGTGCCACTTCAATTGCCATTTATGCTAATGATGATATTGATGCACTGCATGTTCGTCTTGCTGATGAAGCTTATGGACTCAAGGGTAATTTGCCGAAAGAAAGCTATCTAGATATTAATAAAATTATTGATATTGCTCATAAAGCTAAAGCAACGATGATCCATCCCGGTTATGGTTTTCTTTCTGAACGAGCTGATTTTGCAAAAGCAGTACAGGATGCTGGATTTATTTGGATAGGTCCTAGCCCAGAAACGATTGAAGTGCTTGGCGACAAAGTGAAAGCTCGCAAAATTGCACAATCTGTCGGTGCTCCTCTTGTAAATGGCACCGCAGATCCCGTTAATGATGCTAAAGAGGTTCTAGATTTTGCCAAGCAATATGGCCTACCTGTTGCTATTAAAGCCGCTTTTGGTGGTGGTGGACGGGGTTTAAAGATCGCTCATAAAATGGAAGAGATTGAAGAGCTCTATCATTCTGCTGTACGAGAAGCTGTAACTGCATTTGGTCGCGGTGAATGTTATGTTGAGCAATTCTTAGATAAACCTCGTCATATTGAAGCGCAAATTATCGCCGATAAATTAGGTAATGTTGTTGTTGTCGGAACGCGAGATTGTTCGTTACAACGCCGTAATCAAAAGCTTATTGAAGAAGCCCCAGCACCTTATTTAACAGATGAACAACGTGAACGTATTCATCAATCAGCTAAAGATATTTGTGCTAAAGCGGGTTATGTCGGAGCCGGTACAGTTGAGTTTTTATTAAGTGCAAATGGTATTATCTCATTTCTAGAAGTGAATACACGTTTACAAGTAGAGCATCCGGTTACAGAAGAAACAGCGGGTATCGATTTAGTGATAGAGCAGTTACGTATTGCTGACGGGTTGCCACTCAGTATTGATAAAACCCCTGTTCCACGAGGTCACTCTTTTGAATTTAGGATCAATGCGGAAGATCCGGCGAAAGGCTTTTTACCTACGCCGGGTTTAATTACACACTTCTCTCAGCCTTCTGGTCCTGGTGTTCGTGTAGATAGTGGTGTTGCGGAAAATAATCAGGTTTCACGTCAATTCGATTCGATGATGGCAAAACTGATAGTGACAGGTGCAACACGTGAACAAGCCATTGCACGGGCTCGACGAGCGTTATCTGAATTTAAAATCGAAGGTGTGGCAAGCGTATTGCCTTTCCATTGTGAAATGATGGCGCATACCGATTTTACAGAATATTTTAAAGTGCATACCCGTTGGATTGAAACTGATTTTCAGGCGAAAAATAGCTATTTTCCTCGAAGCACTCCGGCAAAAAATGAAGAGCTCGTTCGTACTTTTATTGAAATTGATGGTCGTCGACATGAACTCGCTTTGCCTGCTCAATTATTATCACTCTCTGCGGTAGTACCAACAGCAATTAATGCCAGTCATGAGAAAAAAGAGAATGAAAAAGCAGTTACCGCACCAATCTCTGGTGTATTACATAGCTGGATCTTATCTGATGGTGACAAAGTCAAAGAAGGTGATGTTATTGCCATTATGGAAGCAATGAAAATGGAGGTTCAGGTGGTCGCTTCTCGTGATGGTGTACTTGTTCAAAAAGCCAAAACAGGTGATTACTTTTCAGCAGAAATGGTGTTAGCAGAAATAAACTAAAAACATTAAAAAATAAGCTACTGATTAATAAAATATTATCTGTTTATAATATCAGCCCCTTAGACAGACGGTTGCGGTCTAAGAAGTGGGAAGCTCGCCCGACAGGGCGGGGAGCAGTCACTATGAGGTCATTTCATATTAAGGGGCTTTTTTATAATAACTTTATTTATATTCCTATTTGTTATATCTAATTCCTTTTGGTTATAAGTTATTTTGCCTATAATCGAAGTTTGTTAAATTTTAACCAAAAAGGAAATTGGATGTTGCTTGTAACTCAACTGATTATTGGTGCTGCAATAGGGTTAGTTATTACAACGACCGGTGTAGGTGGTGGTGTTATTCTATTACCTGTTCTTATTTATCTTTTTGGTATGAATGCATTAGCAGCGGTTGCAACAGCAAATTTACTCTCGATGCTAATGAAGCTCTCATCTTCTTATATCCATTTTCGGTTAGGTAATATTCCATTAAAACCTGCACTATTGAGCTTAGGGATAATGTTTCCAGCAACATTCTTAGCAAGTTACGGTGTGACATGGCTGGGATCACAACCTCAATATTACGATCGTGTTGAATCGGGTATTAATATTTTAATGATCGTTACCATTGTGTTTTCATTGATTTTATTTTTACAGCGAATGTTAAGAAGATCAGCAAGTTCAAATCCTTTAATTGTTTTACCGCCACCTTCTTCAGTGACTTTTTCTTCCTTATTTGTGCCAGGAGTCAGTGCTGGGTTTGTTCTTGGTGCAACTGGTGTCGGAGGGGGATTAGTGGTGTTGCCTGTGTTAATGCGTTTTGCACAAATGGGCATTAAAGAGGCAATCGGTACTTCTATTTTTATTACCACGATCCTTTCAGGTGGATCAGCGATTGCTTATAGTGCTGGTGGTTATACTGATGTCCACACGGCACTTATTCTTTGTTTAGGCTCATTACTCTCCATTCCATTAGCACGCTATTTACTTGTCTATTTATCAGAGCGTTTTTTCCAATATTTAACACTGTCTTTTATTCTGATCAGCATCATTATGATGAGCTGGAAGTTAATAAATTAACTTAATGTAATATCGAGTGAGTCAATCTTTCTCTTATTGCCTTTAGTTAGACTAAACTTATTCTATCATCATTAGATTAACTACTAAGAGTAAGTAAAAACGAGATGAATATTAAAATAGGTGATGAGTTTTTAGTTTATATGGCGCTAGGTGAAGAGAGCTATATGAAAGAGTATTATCGTGTGATTGAAATTGATCCAACGCTTTCTCAAGTGACAGGTAAGTTACTAAGAAGAACGACCGCTGATGATAAAAATATTGGTTTAGGTCGTTGCGAATTAGAAGGTGGCATTGAACAATTTGCGTTGGAAGATATCTATCCTATTAAAGTGTGATCCAAATTACGGATCACACCCTTCAATTTACTTGTCATCTAGGCTACAGGTGCATTCTCAGGTAATGCAGATTTTGGTAAGCCAAAGACTTTGTCAAATATCCAGTTATAAATGAAGGTATAACAAGGGATGATGATGATCAGCGCAAAGTCCATAACTAGCGCTTGCCATAACGAAACATTAAGCCACCACGCAATTAATGGAATTAAATAGAGCACTAGTGTTAGCTGAAATCCAATGGCATGTACTAAACGGCGTCTAAAAGTTCGGATCCTCGAAACTTGTCGACTCTCCCAAAATTCAAATAGACAGTTATAAATAAAATTCCAACTCACCGCGATTGTGGTGATCACAAGCGCTAATGGGCCGGTTACTGCGGTTGAACTATCAGCCAAAAGTGCAAGCCCGACTGATGAAATAACCCACCCAAAAACCTCATATGCTGTTACGTAGATAATTTTTCGTTTAATACCTTGCATTGTGCTCTCTTTTTCTGTGGATCCGTGCCATTAAGCGTCGTAAGATAAATCAGTAAGAGTGATAGGAAAAGTCAGCTAGTATCAATTTAACTGAAACATCAGGAGTGAACATGCAGTTCTCAAGTGAACATATTGCGATATTTTTAGCCGTGATGGATAAGGGATCTTTCTCAGCGGCTGCACGTTCATTAAAACGCGTTCCATCAGCAGTTAGTATGGCGATTGCTAATATGGAAGCTGAATTAGGTTATGCACTTTTTGAGCGATCATCTCGAGAGCCTCAACCAACTGAAAAAGCAAAAGCACTTGAGCCTCATGCCAGAATGATCGCAGAGCAATTAAAATTATTACAAGTGCACGCACAAGAGCTTTCCATGGATCTTGAAAGTGTTTTAAATATTGGTGTTGCGGCTGATATTAATCCTGATTATTTATTACCTGCATTATCTGAATTAACCCAACGTTATCCATTACTTAATGTGAATGTGATAACTGCGGCACAAGACGATATTATTGAGATGCTACATTCGCATAAAATTCAATTAAGCTTAGTTTATGGGGGCTTGTATGTGAATGGTGATGAGCAATTTCAATATCTTGGTTCTGAGTCATTGGTGGCAACAATATCTGCAAGTCATATTGCATTAGCACACCCTGCAAGTGTGTTTATTGAAGATCTGGTCAATGTGCGCCAAATTATGATCGCAAGTCATACCAAAGAGTTAAGAGATGAGCGCTCATTAGTGGCAACGAATTATTGGCAAACCGATAGTTTTCAAATGGCTTTGGGTATGGTTGAAGCGGGAATGGGATGGGGGAATTTACCCTATTCGCTGATTTATGCTCAATTGCAAAAAGGTAAATTAAAACAGCTGCAGTTCAAGAATACGAAAAATGAGTTGCGATTGCCTATTCATGCCATGTGGCTAAAAGGGGAGTCGTTACAAAAAGGGGCAAAAGAGTTAGTTGAGCTGATGAGTACTCACCAGCCCATTGTACCTAACTTTAATTAATCGACGCGTTGTTGATGAACCCAAACAGCAACTTCAACACGAGATTTTAGCTTCATCTTTTTCAGTAGATGTTTTACATGCACTTTGACCGTACTTTCTGTGATATCAAGCTTACGTGCGATCATTTTATTTGATAATCCTTGTGCTATCAGTTTTAAAATATCGCGTTCACGCGGGGTGAGTTGCTCAATATCACGCTCACCCTCAGAACGATCTTCACGTAATGATTCGGCTAAAATAGGGGTTAACGTAGGGCTGACAACCATTTTTCCGGCGGCTGCTTGTTTTAGCGCTGCAAGTAATTCTTCAGGCTCCATATCTTTTAAAAGATAGCCATCTGCACCACGTTTTAACGCTGTGATTAAATCATCGCTATAATTTGATACGCTAAAAACAACGATCCGGCCTGATAACGACTTTAATCGAAGTTGATCAAGTGTTTCAAAACCATTCATTCCTGGCATATTCAGATCGAGTAAGATTAAATCAGGATCTAACTCTTCAGCGAGTTTCACACCTTGAATACCATCTCCAGCTTCCCCAACGACTGTGAGTGTTGTATCGAGGCTTAAAAGTTGTTTTACACCATTGCGTAGCATCGGATGATCATCAATGAGTAAAATTGTCGCTTTTTCTGTGGGGGATCCCATATTATTCATTACGACTTGCTCCAATTTAGACAGGGTCTTTATGAGTAGTTATTAATGGAAATTTAACAAATACTTGAGTACCGCCCTGTTCACGTACTTTTATAGTATAAGAACCATTTAAGCTATTTGCGCGTTCACGCATAATAATAAGACCATAATGATTTAATTTTTCAGGTTCTGGGCTAATTCCTTCACCGTTATCATTAATTTTTAGTTCAACCATGCCATTATTTAGAGATAAAGAGACTTCAGCCCAATTGGCATTGGCATGTTGTAAAATATTATTTAATGCTTCCCGGACGATTTGTACAACGTGAATACTTTGATGTGAATTCACACATTTTGCGGGTAATTGATAGTCAAAATTAATAGGGAAACCAAGGCGCTGATTAAATTCAGTCAATGTACTTTCTAATGCAGCAAGTAATCCTGGCTCGGTGAGTTTTAAACGAAACGTGGTTAACAGTTCTCTTAATTGACGATAAGCCACATTAAGCTCTTCTCGCATCTCTTTAAGGAGTTTTTGACAATTATCGGGTAAGGTTTCTGACTGCATCTGCAAATAGCTAACTTGCATTTTTAAACAAGAAAGCGATTGAGCAATAGAGTCATGTAATTCACGAGCAATAGCCGAACGTTCATCCATTAATAAAAGCTGCTGTTGTTGCTCGTTTTGTTGTTCCATTGCCAGCATTGCCGAGATCTGTTTTGTCAGCAATAACATTAAATTATTCTGTTCATCTGTTAGCGTGGTGTGTTCTGGTAGTTGCATGACAAATAATCCATAACGATGAATTTGATCAGCAAGTTCCCAATGCAATAATTCACTATGTAATGGAATGGTATCAGAAGAGGTATCATCACAACGTTCACATTGTGGATCAGGACAATGTTCGGCGCGTGGTTTAAGTTCTAAACTGATTTCATTAAATAGTGTGTGATGATTATCTTCATATAAACGTATCTGAAAATAAGTATCGGGAATGATTTGTTGAAGCTCAAATAATATCTGTCTTAATCGGGCACAAAGTGGTGCCGGAGAGTGTAATTGTTGGCTTGAATGATAGAGATAAGAGAGCACTTTATTTTTCTGTTGTAAGTCGTGAGTTTTTTCAACCACTCTTTTTTCTAATTCGCTATACAGCGTAGACAGCTCTTCTGACATGGTGTTGAGTGCAATACCCAATGTGGCAATTTCATCATGGTGTGTACGCTGGTGGAAACGTGCTGAAAAATCACCATGACCAATGGAATTAGCCATCGCCATAAGTTGTTGCCAAGGATGTAATAAACGGCGACGGAAATGCCAAACAGAGCCAAACAGTAATAACAGTGTGAGTGCCGTGAAAATAAGCTGGGTATAAGCCACCAGCCTGATTTTTTGTTCTGTAAGTTGGTCGATACTTAATACTAGTTTATCTAGCTGTGAAACAAACAAGGCAACTTCTTGTTTAGCTTCATCGCGTTGCTGAGCATAAAGTAAGGTTGGTTTTAAGGTATCTTTCCAGTATGTATTTAATTGAGCATATTGTGATTGTAGCGATTTATTGCTTAAGACTTGACGTAATTCACCACTGTCTAAGTCGGTTTCTAATTCGTGAAGATAATAACGATGTTGTTCATCTAGAGGTAAAGCAGATAGCAAGCGATAGCTTTGCATTCGCAACGATCCTGATTTATTAATGGCATGAGCATTACCTTGCACACTCAAAATAATATGGTTAGAAATCGCCATTCCTACCACACCCAATAGCGTGAAAAGTAACATTAATATCGCTATCTGATTAATAATTGAAAAACGGTAGTGCCATTGGATTTTATGTGTACTCATCGTTATTTTTCCAAGTTTATTCTGGCGCTATATTGCCTTAAAAAGACACCAAATGTCATATACTACTAAAGTATTACTCCTAAATATCCAATGGGGATAATTTCACTTCTAAATTATAGTGTTTTTAATTTAACTAATTAATTTAAAATAAAAAATTAAGGGTTATGTTATTAATACTTAGGTGTAAACAATGATTTTAGTTCAAAAAACAAACAAATGTTTGCTTGATGCAGATCATGACTAATTAACAATTCTAATCGTACAAAGATGCCAATCTAACCGTTAATCGAGGTTGTTATGGCACTCACTCAACACCCAGAAAAAATGAGAAAAGGGGTGATCGAAGATTGGCACCCTGAAGATAAAGCTTTTTGGGAAAAGACTGGTCAAAAGATCGCTTCACGCAATTTATGGATTTCTGTTCCTTGTTTACTTTTATCATTCTGCGTATGGATGCTTTTTAGTGCCGTTGCAGTAAATTTGAACAAAGTTGGTTTTAACTTTACCACAGATCAGCTGTTTATGCTGACTGCCCTGCCTTCAGTATCGGGTGCTATTTTACGCGTTCCTTACTCTTTCGTTATTCCTATTTTTGGTGGTCGTCGTTGGACTGCTATGAGTACTGTATTTCTAATCATTCCTTGTATTTGGCTTGGTTTTGCAGTGCAAGACACCACAACGTCTTACTCAACTTTTATTGTGATTTCACTGCTATGTGGTTTTGCAGGTGCAAACTTTGCATCCAGTATGGCAAACATTAGCTTTTTCTTCCCTAAAGCACGCCAAGGCGGTGCATTAGGATTAAATGGCGGATTAGGCAATTTGGGTGTCAGCGTCATGCAATTAGTTGCACCATTAGTTATTGGTGTGGGTGTGTTTGCTATGTTTAGTGGCCCTGGTGTTGTTCAGCCTGATGGTTCACGTTTATGGCTAGAAAATGCCGCATGGATTTGGGTTCCTTTCTTACTTATTCTGACGTTTGCGGCTTGGTTTGGTATGAATGACCTTGCGGCTAACAAAGCTTCTTTAAGCCAGCAATTACCTGTTTTAAAACGGGGGCACCTCTGGTTGTTAAGTATTTTATACCTATGTTCTTTTGGTTCATTTATAGGCTTCTCTGCGGGTTTTGCCATGCTTTCTAAAACCCAATTCCCCGATATCGTTATTTTGCATTATGCCTTCTTTGGGCCTTTATTAGGTGCATTAGCTCGCCCTGTGGGTGGGGCTTTGTCTGATAAATTTGGCGGCATTAGAGTCACGCTGATTAATTTTATCATTATGGCAATTTTCTCCGCTTTACTTTTCTTAACACTGCCTGTCAATGGCGCGGGTGGTTCATTTATCGCCTTCTTCGGTGTTTTTATGGTGCTGTTTTTAACTGCGGGGTTAGGTAGCGGCTCCACATTCCAAATGATTGCAGTGGTGTTTAGAAAAATCACGATTGATCGCATGAAAGCACAAGGTGCTACAGACGAAGATGCTCAAAAAGAAGCGGTAACAGAAAGTGCGGCTGCACTTGGTTTTATCTCCGCGATTGGTGCAATTGGTGGCTTTTTTATTCCGAAAGCCTTTGGTACATCACTGGCTATGACTGGTTCACCTGCCGGTGCAATGAAAATCTTTGTTCTATTTTATATTGCCTGCGTCTTGATCACTTGGTTGGTCTATGGGCGTAAACACAATAAACAATAATGACGAATTATACGCAATGTGAGAGCGCTCGCGCGCATTGGGAGAGTATCTGATGAGTAAGTTTCTCGATAGATTCCGCTATTTTAAGCAGCTTGGTGATACCTTTTCACAGGATCATGGCCAAGCGCTAAATGTTAACCGCGATTGGGAAGATGGTTACCGTAGTCGCTGGCAACACGACAAAATCGTTCGTTCTACTCATGGTGTAAACTGTACCGGTTCTTGTAGCTGGAAAATTTACGTCAAAAATGGGTTAGTCACATGGGAAACCCAACAAACGGACTACCCGCGCACACGTCCTGATTTACCGGATCATGAGCCTCGTGGTTGTCCTCGTGGTGCAAGCTATTCATGGTATTTATATAGCGCGAATCGCGTTAAATACCCAATGGTACGTAAACGTCTCATTAAATTATGGCGTGAAGCAAAAGTACAGCATAGTGATCCTGTTGATGCATGGGCTTCTATTGTTCGCTCGCCAGAAAAAACCAAAAGCTATAAACAAGCGCGTGGACGTGGTGGTTTTGTGCGTTCTTCATGGTCAGAAGTGAATGAAATCATTGCCGCTTCTAACGTGTTTACAGCGAAAGAGTTTGGGCCCGATCGTATTATCGGTTTCTCGCCAATTCCAGCTATGTCGATGGTCTCATATGCTGCAGGAGCGCGTTATTTGTCTCTGATAGGTGGCGCATGCTTAAGTTTCTATGACTGGTATTGTGACTTACCACCCGCATCACCCATGACTTGGGGTGAGCAAACCGATGTTCCTGAATCAGCAGATTGGTATAACTCTTCTTACCTGATTGCATGGGGCTCTAACGTACCACAAACACGTACACCAGATGCCCACTTCTTTACCGAAGTTCGCTACAAAGGGACTAAAACTGTTGCGGTAACACCTGATTATGCTGAAATCGCGAAACTTTGTGACCAATGGTTAAATCCAAAGCAAGGTACTGATAGTGCAATGGCAATGGCGATGGGACACGTTATTCTTAACGAGTTCCACGTTAAACGCCAAACTGAATATTTTAGTAACTATGTACGCACTTACACTGATATGCCGATGTTGGTGATGTTAGATAAGCACGATTCAGGCAAGCTAGTTGCAGGTCGTATGTTGCGTGCTTCTGATTTAGTGAACAATCTGGATCAGGAGAAAAATCCAGAGTGGAAAACCATTGCCATTGATGAGAAAACACAGCAATTGGTTGCTCCTCAAGGGTCAATGGGCTTTCGTTGGGAAGGTGTTGCTAAATGGAACCTAGAGCCTAAAGATGGCAAAAGTGGCGAAGATATCACTTTACAATTAGGCCTTTTAGATAATCACGATGATATTGTTGATGTGGCATTCCCTTACTTTGGCGGGCTCAAGAGTGAATACTTTGAAGGTGTTACCCTTGATGATGTGATTATTCATAAACTGCCGGCTAAGCGTATTACACTTGCGAACGGTGAAGAGAAATACATCACAACTGTCTATGATTTATTGTTAGCCAACTACGGTGTTGATCGCGGTTTAAATGATGAAAACTGTGCGTCAAGCTACGATGAAATTAAGGCGTATTCACCGGCATGGGCTGAAAAAGTGACGGGTGTAAGCCGTCAAGATATCACTCGTATTGCACGTGAGTTTGCAGATAACGCAGAAAAAACACATGGTCGTTCTATGGTGATTGTGGGAGCCGGTATTAACCACTGGTATCACATGGATATGACTTATCGCGGCATTATTAATATGCTGATTTTCTGTGGTTGTGTCGGTCAAAGTGGTGGGGGTTGGGCTCACTATGTTGGACAAGAAAAACTGCGTCCACAAACGGGTTGGTTACCATTAGCCTTTGGCCTTGACTGGCAGCGCCCGCCTCGCCATATGAACAGTACGTCATTTTTCTATAACCACTCGAGTCAGTGGCGTTATGAAACCGTATCACCAACAGAGTTGTTATCGCCATTGGCGGATAAATCTCGTTTTAGCGGTAGTTTGGTTGATATGAACGTACGTTCAGAACGTATGGGATGGTTGCCTTCCGCGCCTCAATTAAATTTAAACCCTCTGTCTATTGCGAAAAAAGCGCAACAAGCGGGTGTTAGTGCTATTGATTACACCGTTAATGCATTGAAATCAGGTGAGATCCGCTTTGCTTCAGAGCAACCTGATAATCCACAAAATTTCCCGCGTAATTTATTTATCTGGCGTTCTAACTTGTTAGGTTCGGCGGGTAAAGGGCATGAGTATTTACTGAAATATTTGCTGGGAACTGAAAACGGATTACAAGGTAAAGATTTAGGCGAACAAGGCCAAGTTAAACCACAAGAAGTGGAATGGCAAGATAAAGGCGGTGAAGGTAAAGTTGATTTAGTCGTGACGTTAGACTTCCGTATGTCGAGCACTTGCCTGTTTTCCGATATCGTTTTACCCACCGCTACATGGTATGAAAAAGATGATATGAATACGTCGGATATGCATCCATTTATTCATCCATTAACCGCTGCGGTTGATCCTGCTTGGGAGTCGAAAACAGATTGGGAAATCTATAAAGGTATCGCTAAAACCTTCTCTAAATTGTGTGTAGGTCATTTAGGTGTCGAAACGGATTTAGTGACATTACCTATTCAGCATGACTCTGCCGCTGAAATGGCACAGCCTTTTGATGTAAAAGATTGGAAAAAAGGTGAATGTGACCTAATTCCGGGTAAAACAGCCCCACACCTGATCCCTGTTGAGCGTGATTATCCAAATACCTATGCTCGCTTTACCTCACTTGGGCCGTTAATGGATAAACTAGGTAATGGCGGTAAAGGGATCAGTTGGAATACTCAGACAGAAGTCGATTTTCTGAAGAAACTCAATCGTGTTCGTCATGAAGGTGTGGCAAAAGGGCGTCCAGCGATTGAAACGGCGATTGATGCCGCCGAAGTTATCCTCTCTTTAGCACCTGAAACTAATGGTCAAGTGGCTGTAAAAGCGTGGGATGCGCTAAGTAAAGTGACAGGACGCGATCACACTCATTTAGCTAAAGTAAAAGAAGACGAAAAAATTCGTTTCCGCGATATTGTTGCTCAACCTCGTAAGATCATCTCAAGCCCTACATGGTCTGGTCTTGAAGATGAGCACGTCTCTTATAACGCTTGTTATACCAATGTTCACGAGATGATCCCTTGGCGTACTTTAAGCGGTCGTCAGCAGTTGTATCAAGATCACGAGTGGATGCGTGCTTATGGTGAAAGTTTAGTGGTCTATCGTCCACCAATTGATACTAAGGCGATTGATGCAGTTAAAGGCAAAAAACCAAATGGTTTCCCTGAAAAAGCGCTGAATTTCCTGACGCCTCACCAAAAATGGGGTATTCACTCAACGTATAGCGATAACTTACTGATGTTAACGCTCGGTCGTGGTGGCCCTGTGGTTTGGCTGAGTGAAGATGATGCTAAAGAGATGGGAATTAGTGATAACGATTGGGTTGAAGCATACAACAGTAATGGAGCATTAACTGCAAGAGCGATTGTTAGCCAACGTATTCCTGATGGCATGATTTATATGTATCACGCTCAGGAACGTCAAATAAATCTACCGGGCTCTGAAATAACAGGCATGCGTGGTGGTATTCATAACTCTGTGACGCGTGTTTGTCCTAAACCAACTCATATGATTGGTGGATATGCTCAGTTAGCTTATAGCTTTAACTATTACGGCACTGTGGGCTCTAACCGTGATGAGTTTGTTGTGGTGCGTAAAATGAAACAGATTGATTGGCTTGATGGTGAAGGTGATGCTTATCAACAGACCCTGAATGGACAGGAGAAGGCATAATGAAAATTCGTTCACAAGTCGGTATGGTACTGAACCTCGACAAATGTATCGGTTGCCATACCTGTTCAGTAACCTGTAAAAATGTTTGGACCAGTCGTGAAGGTGTTGAATACGCTTGGTTCAATAACGTTGAGACTAAACCGGGGACAGGGTATCCACAAAATTGGGAGGACCAAGAGAAGTGGAAAGGTGGCTGGATCAAAAATATCAAAGGTAAATTAGTACCAAGAATGGGTAACCGTGTTGGTCTATTATCTAAAATTTTTGCCAACCCAGATGTCCCAGCATTAGACGATTACTATGAGCCATTTGATTATGATTATGAGCATTTAAAAAATGCACCAGAAGGTTCATTACCGACAGCACGTCCTCGTTCGCTGATCACTGGCCAGCGCATGACCAAGATCGAAAAAGGCCCTAACTGGGAAGATGATTTAGGGGGCGAATTTAGCAAACGTGCTGCGGATAAAAACTTCGCCAATATGCAAAAAGAGATGTATGGGCAGTTTGAAAATACATTCATGATGTATTTACCACGTTTATGTGAACACTGCTTAAATCCTGCTTGTGTTGCGACATGCCCAAGTGGTGCGATTTATAAACGTGCTGAAGATGGCATTGTGCTTATTGACCAAGATAAATGCCGTGGATGGCGCATGTGTTTAACTGGATGCCCATACAAAAAAATCTACTTCAACTGGAAAAGCGGTAAGTCAGAAAAATGTATTTTCTGTTATCCACGTATTGAAGCTGGTCAACCAACATTGTGCTCAGAAACCTGTGTCGGACGTATTCGTTATCTTGGGGTGATGCTGTATGACGCAGATAAAATCTCACAAGCTGCCAGTGCGGATAATGAAAAAGATTTATACCAAAGCCAGTTAGATATCTTCTTAGATCCATTTGATCCTGACGTGATCAAAGCAGCAGAAGAGCAAGGTATACCATTAAGTGTGATTGATGCAGCACAGCGCTCACCTGTTTATAAAATGGCTGTGGATTGGAAGCTGGCATTACCACTGCATCCTGAATATCGCACCTTACCCATGGTTTGGTATGTACCGCCTTTGTCACCTATTCAATCAGCTGCTGACGCGGGTGTCTTACCGCATACTGGTGTGTTGCCTGATGTAGAAAGTTTACGTATTCCAGTTCAGTATTTAGCAAACTTACTGACAGCGGGTGATACGGCACCTGTTTTATTAGCATTAAAACGTATGCTAGCGATGCGCCATTACAAACGTGCTGAAGCCGTAGAAGGCAAAACAGACCTAAGTGCATTAGAGCAAGTAGGTTTGACTGAAGCGCAGGCACAAGAGATGTATCGTTATCTAGCTATTGCTAATTATGAAGATCGCTTTGTTATTCCATCAAGTCATCGTGAACTTGCAAGAGAAGCTTTCCCAGAACGTAATGGTTGTGGTTTTAGCTTTGGTGACGGTTGCCATGGCAGTGATAGCAAATTTAATTTGTTTAATAGTCATCGTATTGATGCGATTGATATCACACCAAGAACCCCACAAGATGAACGTCGTTCAGAGGAGAAAATATAATGATCTCTCTGAAAGTGATTTCTCATCTTTTAGATTATCCCACACAAGAATTGTGGGATAACCGAAATGAACTTATCGATGCATTACAGGAAGCCGATGAGCTTCCTGTGACTCAAGTCGCGAAATTAATGGCATTTATTCATACCTTAACGCAACAATCATTGTTAGATGCGCAAGCCCATTACAGTGAGCTTTTTGATAGAGGCAGGGCGCGATCACTGCTGTTATTTGAACACGTTCATGGTGAGTCTCGCGATCGTGGTCAGGCAATGGTTGATTTACTCAATCAATATCAACACGCGGGGATCACATTAAGTTGTCGTGAACTTCCTGACTATTTGCCAACGTATCTTGAGTACTTAACGTTTTTACCTACAACCGAGAGTATTGAAGGGCTAAACAATATAGCGCCTATTTTGGCTCTGTTAGGTGAACGTTTAAAACAACGTGGTAGTGACTATCACGCTCTCTTTGATGTGTTACTTTGCCTTTCACAAAGTGAATTGGAAGCATCACAGTTGACGGCTCAAGTAGCAAAAGAGCCTTTAGATGATACACCTGCTGCATTAGATGCTGTGTGGGAAGAAGAACAAGTGACGTTTCTTGGAGAAGGCACGCAATGTGGTAGCGGAAAAATCAGCCAACATCAGCGTCGTTTTGCACAAGAGACTACAGTTCAATATCTCAACGTGGGGAATTCGTTGGATACGGGAGCACAAAAATGAATTACATCAATATGTTATTTTTTGATATCTATCCCTATATTGCTGGTGCCGTTTTTATTATCGGTAGCTGGTTACGTTACGACTATGGTCAATATACATGGCGTGCTGGCTCTAGCCAGATGTTAGACAAGAAAAATATGCGCCTTGCTTCTAACTTATTTCATGTTGGGATCCTTGGTATTTTTGCTGGTCACTTTCTGGGAATGTTAACGCCACATTGGATGTATGAATCTTTCTTACCAATTGAATATAAACAAATTATGGCGATGGTCGGTGGTGGTACTTGTGGTGTGTTAATGCTGGTGGGGGGGATCATGTTATTAAAACGCCGTTTAACCAACCCACGGGTAAGAGCCACATCTTCATTTGGTGACATTATGATTTTAACGCTATTGGTTATTCAAGTCGCGTTAGGTTTGCTAACTATTCCCTTCTCAGCTCAACATATGGATGGTAGCGAAATGATGAAGCTGGTGGCTTGGGCACAATCCATAGTGACTTTCCACGGTGGTGCTTCAGCTCATCTTGAAGGTGTCGCATTCGTATTTAAATTGCACATTTTTTTAGGTATGACGATTTTTTTATTGTTCCCATTCTGTCGATTAGTTCATATTTGGAGCGTGCCAGTTGAGTACTTAACTCGTCGCTATCAAATTGTGCGTAATCGTCATTAATGAATACCCATCTCCTGATAGTAAGTTAGAGATCTTTTAGTTGCGCTTTCTCCCCCCCGCCTGCGGGGGTTTTTTTATCTTTTATTCCTGAGTTAAAACATCAACAAATTTTTTGAATGGTTAAAGCAATAATCTTTAGATTCATTTAAGAATGGTTACACCTATAATTGTTTTTAACGAAATGAATTTATATAAAGTAATAAACAGTTAATTAAATATCGTGATATTTAATTAAATTTAAAGATAGATAATTGATTGGTTATTATTAATAAATAAACTCAAGTGTAAATTTAAATTAATCTGAGTCTTGCCATGTAAATTTGGTGCTATGATTTAATTGAGTCTTACCTCTATTATACTATCGGAGATTATTATGAGCTTTAAATATCATCGTATTGATAAAAATAATGCCGCTGTTCTGCTGGTAGATCATCAAGCTGGATTACTCTCTTTAGTCAGAGATATCGAGCCTGATAAATTCAATAATAATGTATTAGCATTAGCTAATGCCGCTAAATATTTTAATTTACCTACCATTTTAACGACTTCTTTTGAAGATGGTCCTAATGGTCCTCTAATGCCTCAGCTCGTCGAAATGTTCCCAGATGCTCCCTATATCGCTCGCCCTGGTCAAATCAACGCATGGGATAACGAAGATTTCGTTAAAGCCGTTAAAGCAACAGGTAAAAAACAACTGATTATTGCGGGTGTTGTGACTGAAGTTTGTGTTGCATTCCCTGCATTATCTGCACTTGAAGAAGGTTTTGAAGTCTTTGTTGTCACGGATGCTTCAGGAACTTTCAATGCGATTTCTCGTGACTCTGCGTGGGACAGAATGTCAAAAGCAGGGGCACAATTAATTAACTGGTTTGGTTTAGCTTGTGAGTTACACCGTGATTGGCGTAATGATATCGAAGGATTAGGCACGCTGTTTGCTAACCATATCCCAGACTATCGTAATCTTATGACAAGCTATAATACTTTAACAAAAAAGTAAGCGGTTAATTTAAGTTTTATCTAAAAATAGGGCTTATATTATTTTTTGAAAAATATAATTTAATTAAAATTTAGTTTTATTAAATTATAGATATAAGCCCTTAATTAATAAACGGATAGAAAATGAAAAGTAAAATATTAAAAACAACCGCTATTGCGATGGCATTAAGTGTGGGTGTTGCACAGGCGGCTGAATATAAAGCAAGTACTGCTGAAGGTCCAATTAAAATAGTCAACTTAAAAACCATGGAAGCACAAGTTCAAGCTAATATGGAAAAAGGCGCTTTTGGTTATATTCGTGGTGGCGCTGAAGACGAAAATAATTTACGTTCAAATACAACTGCATTTGATAAAAAATATATTATGCCTCGTTCATTACAAGGCATCGAATTTTCTGACTTAAATTTAAAAACAGAATTTTTAGGTATTAAATTAGATACGCCTATTATTCAGGCACCGATGGCAGCTCAAGGGCTTGCACATCAACAAGGCGAAGTTGCCACAGCAAAAGGTATGGCAAAAGCAGGTTCTATATTTTCATTAAGTACTTATGGTAATAAAACCATTAAAGAAGTGGCAGATGCTCAACCGGGTTATCCTTTCTTCTTTCAATTGTATATGAGTAAAAATGATGCCTTTAACGAGTATATTTTATCTCAAGCAAAACAGTATGGCGCTAAAGGTATCATTATGACTATCGACTCTTCTGTTGGTGGTTATCGTGAAGATGACGTGAAAAATAATTTCCAATTTCCATTAGGCTTTGCCAACTTGGAAGCATTTGCAAAAATCAGTGATGATAAATCGAAAACAGGTAAAGGTGCGGGGATTAGTGAAATTTATGCACAAGCTAAACAAGCCTTCACACCAGCAGATATTCAGTATGTGAAAAAAATGTCTGGTTTACCTGTGATTGTAAAAGGTATTGAATCGCCTGAAGATGCAGATACCGCCATTAAAGCTGGTGCAGATGCGATTTGGGTTTCTAATCACGGTGGCCGTCAATTAGATAGTGCACCAGCAACCATTGATGTATTACCGGCGATTGCTAAAGTGGTGAACAAACGTGTACCTATTGTTTTCGATAGTGGTGTACGTCGTGGTTCACATGTCTTTAAAGCGTTAGCTAGTGGTGCAGATGTTGTGGCTATTGGTCGCCCGATTCTTTATGGATTAAATTTAGGCGGGGCTGAAGGTGTAAATTCAGTTATCCAACATTTAAATAAAGAATTAAAAATTAATATGATGTTAGGTGGCGCAAAAACAGTAAAAGATATTCAAGCGACACATCTTTATACCGATGCTAGTTTTAATCAATAATTAGCTTATTTAGTTAAGAATAATAAAAACCCCACGCTTAATTTGAGTGTGGGGTTTTGTCTAATAACTGATTAAAGATCTATTTTTCGGTTGATGGTGTCTCACCAAAACAGAGATTATTTTGATTATTAATGCCACCATCAGGGGATGAATAACCCAAGCAACCTAACATCGAGTCAAAAATATTGTGATGATAGAATGTGCGCTCCGCATCTTGATTACGTTTTAGGTTATCAAATAACTGCTTATTTTCAGGTTCGGCTAAATAGCTATCTGACATCCAAACTAAGAAAGGTATTTTAAATTGTTCTGGTGGTGCGATTTCTTTTGGTGTGCCGTGTAAGCCACCTTTTTCTGAAATAGATTCACCGTGATCGGAGGTATAAAATACAATGGCTTTTTTATCGCGTAATGTATCGAGGATGCCATCAATAAAATAGTCAGTATAAAGAATAGAGTTATCATAAGCATTGACTAACTGCTCTTTAGTACACTCATCATCCACATTTAAACATTCAGGCTGGTATTTTTTGAATGACTCAGGGTAACGTTGCGAATACATAAAGTGAGAGCCTTTAGTATGTAAAATCACTAAATGATTCCCCTTTGGATGCTGAGAAACTGCATTTGCCGTTTCAGCAATTAATAAGGTGTCATCAAGCTCTTTACCAAAATTACTATTTTTTGCTGTCATCATCTCTTTCATTGCGTAGTTATTTAAATCAAGTTTATTGTAAAACCACAACTCGCTTTGCATTGAGAACAGCTCTGATGACATACCTAGTTGACTTAATACTGAGAAAATATTGTTCTCTTTTAATGTTCGCTGATCGTTACTTTCTGTTCCGTTTTCTCGCACAAACATACATTTTAAAGAGAGCTTTGTTGCGGTATCACAAGAAACACCTTTAAAGGCAACAAGATTTTTCTCTTGGCTTAATAGAGGATTCGTTTGACGTTCATATCCTAACAACCCCATATGATCCCATCTTGCTGTTTCACCGATAATAAAGACAACATACACATCTTCATTCGCTTTTGAGGGTTGGTAAGTGAAGTGATCAGCGGGATCAAAAATATTTTGGTTATTAAATGTATCGTCATACTGTGTTATTGCATATTGGAACAATGGAATGATCCAGTTTGTGGGCAAGTATGCGTAACTTAAACCACCACTGTAGCTGGGTAAATCTAAGTTATTTTTGATTTCGTAGGCTTTCTGTTTTGAATCTAAGGTCTTTAGATAAGCAAATACAGCGACGGCAATCACAAGCATTTTGGCTGTGTTTTTTATCCAGATTTTTTTCTTTTGCTCTGTAGTGAGATTTTTTTCTGGTTTTTTACATAGCCAAATAAGTGTTAATGGCAAAATAGATAAGCCAATAATCCAAATAATGACATTAGGACTAACCAGCTCTTTTGATAAATCGGTATCTGTGGTTAGGGTAGAAATAATAATACCGTAACCAATGACAACATCGTAAAACGAAATATAGTAGCTAGCACAAACGCTGACGATAAGAATAAAAGAGGCGACTATTTTAAAAAAGAGGGAACCAAAAAAGGAAAGTAAACGCAGTAAAAAGAAGGTAAAGGCAATATTAACGACAACTTCACCTAGAATATATAATACATCAATGAGGGGGTTGTTTGTATTCTGTGTGCCGTATCGGCCAATGTAAACGGAAATATTTAGAAAAAAACCAAGATAGATAGCTAAAAAAAGGACAATATTTTCTTTCGAAAACCTTAAAAACTTTAATTTTTGCATGTTCAGTTATTATCAATGTATATGGTGTAGAGGTCTTTAAGACCACAAAGTTGTTTTCAGGTTCAGTATTATGTTCTTTTTTTTATTGAAGTTTAAAAATTTTTTCTTTGAATTACATTGATATCAAAATTATTAATTTTGAATAGTTCTAATAAATAGACGTATTGATAGCGATATTAGAAGGTTGTCATCATTATATATGGCAAGATCCTGATAGAGGCAGATAAGAACGTGTATTTGCATCATCGTTATTTTCGCTAAATAAAGAACGTTCTTTTGCTATAAAGCCTTATGTATAACGTGTTTTTATAGATATCTAATCGACATAAATATCGTCATTAGTGTCGAACATCGCTTGCTATTTTAATCTTTATTATTTTCTTACTGATTTTTTGATTTTATTTTTCTTTATTTTTCATTGCATTGCAGAAATATAAAAAAGCGTGCTTCTTTGGCACACTCTCTGCATAGATAGAGGAGAGAATCAGGTAATAGCCTGAAAGTTGATGAACACAGGAGCAATGTTGATGAAAAAAGTCATCACGGTCTGTCCGTATTGCGCCTCAGGATGCAAAATCTACCTGAAGGTGGAAAACGGTAAAATCATTGGCGCTGAAGGAGCCAATGGTTTAACAAACCAAGGTGAGCTGTGTCTGAAAGGGTATTATGGATGGGATTTTATCCATGATACTAAGATACTGACTCCACGTCTTAAAACACCAATGATCCGTCGTGAAAGAGGCGGAAAATTAGAAGCGGTTTCTTGGGAAGAAGCGATTGAGTTTGCCAGTAGCAAGCTTCTTGCTATCAAAGAGAAATACGGTGCTAAATCTATTATGACAACCGGCTCTTCACGAGGCCCTGGTAACGAAGCTAACTTCGTTATGCAGAAATTCGCTCGTGCGGTTATCGGAAATAATAATATAGACTGCTGTGCTCGTGTCTGACACGGCCCTTCGGTTGCAGGTCTGCAGCGTTCGGTCGGTAATGGTGCTATGAGCAACTCAATCGTTGAGATTGAGGATACCAAATGTCTATTTGTCTTCGGTTATAATGCCGCAGACTCGCATCCTATTGTTGCTCGCCGTATTGTTAAGGCGAAAGAAAAGGGTGCCAAAATTATTGTATGTGACCCTCGTTACATCGAAACAGCACGTTTAGCTGATTTACACTTAGGCTTGAAAAATGGCTCTAACATTGCGCTATTAAATGCGATTGCGCATGTGATTATTGAAGAAGGATTGCATGATAAATCCTTTATCGAAAATCACACCGAGCAATTTGAAGAGTATTGTAAATTAGTTGAAAGCTATACACCTGAATCAGTTGAAGAAATAACAGGTTTAAGTGCTCAAATTATTCGTGAAGCTGCACGTATGTACGCGAAAGCAGAAACAGCAACAATTCTTTGGGGAATGGGGGTAACTCAATTCTACCAAGGCGTTGAAACGGTTCGTTCACTGACTAGTTTGGCCTTATTAACGGGTAATTTAGGTAAAAAATACGTCGGAGTTGGCCCTGTTCGTGGTCAAAATAACGTACAAGGTGCGTGTGATATGGGGGCATTACCTAACACACTACCAGGTTATCAATACGTTACTGACGAAAAAGCGCGGGAGAAATTTGCTAAATTCTGGGGCATTGAATCTATGCCTGATGAAATAGGCTATGCGTTAAGTGAAGTTCCTCATAATATCGATCACGGCTTATTAAAAGCGCACTATATTATGGGTGAAGATCCACTGCAAACGGAGCCTGATTTAGCGACAATCCGTAGAACGTTTGAAAAACTGGATCTATTGATAGTACAAGATATCTTTATGACTAAAACAGCGTCTATTGCTGACGTTATTTTCCCTGCAACATCATGGGGTGAGCATGAAGGTGTTTATACTGCAGCAGACCGTGGCTTCCAACGTTTCTATAAAGCTGTTGAACCTGTTGGCGATGTAAAAACAGACTGGCAAATTATCAGTCTGATGGCAACAGCAATGGGTTATCCAATGCATTACAACAATACCAAAGAAATTTGGGATGAGTTGCGTGAGTTATGCCCAATTTATTACGGTGCGACTTACGAAAAAATGGCGGACTTGGCTTACATTCAATGGCCTTGCCCAACAGAAGATAGCCCAGGTACACAATATCTGTACGAAGGCGGTAAATTTGATACCCCTAATGGTAAAGGTCAATTCTTTACTTGTGAGTGGGCGCCACCAATTGACAAACTGTCTGATGAATTCCCAATGGTACTGGCAACAGTTCGTGAAGTTGGGCACTACTCTTGCCGTTCAATGACAGGTAACTGTAAGGCATTGGCTGCATTAGCAGATGAGCCTGGCTATGTTCAGTTAAATACTGAAGATGCCAAACAATTGGGTATTAAAGATCAAGAGTTAGTTTGGATACGCTCTCGTCAAGGTAAAGTTATTACGCGCGCTGCAGTCAGTGATAGACCGAATAAAGGTGCGGTATATATGACTTACCAGTGGTGGATTGGTGCTTGTAACGAACTCGTTGCAGAAAACTTAAGTCCAATTACCAAAACTCCTGAGTATAAATATTGTGCAGTATGTGTTGAGCCAATCAAGGAACAGGCTCAGGCAGAACACTATGTGAAAACGGAGTACAGCAATATTAAACGTCGTTTAAGAGAAGCCGCCGAGGGCTAATCTGACCTCATTAGTATTGTTTTTCTGCCTTAAGACCGAGTTTATTGACCTTATGTTAATAAACTCGGTTTTTTTATGGTTTTTTATTACTGTCGGAGCTTGTTCTTTTCTGTTTATCGCAGAAAAATCACTTAACTTTTGTTTGAATGTTCACCATGCGTTGGTTCACAATAAAAAAGTAAAATGTTACTTTCAATATAATCTTTTTCTAAATCAAGTCGATAAGTTGCTTTTTAATTTATGCGATAACGCGCTATGACTAAGAGGCTTGCTGATTTAAATAAAGTGTTAAAGGCAAGTCAGGATGTGAATTCATCGAATCAAATTTATGTGATGGATGAGAATCAACCGTTGGATAGCGAGAGAGTAAAACGATAAAATCTTGGTAAGCCTGATTTTTATTATCATGAGTAAAAATAGGTGTGCCACTATGATTTAATTCATTATCTGCAATTAATAAAATATCAAGATATTGTGCATTATTGTGCTCATAAAGCACATTTTCAGGGGTAATCTTTTGCCAAGGTGTTCCTATGGCTTCCTTCGGTGAATGAACCCGCAAGGCGCCTGTATTATCCTTAACGTTATTCTTATTCATCATCACGATCATCGTGTGATCAACACCATCTTTATGAACACCTTCAATGGAAAGTTCACTTAAAGAATCGGGTTGGGCAATTAATCTTAAATGAAAAACAGTTGATATTGACTTAGGTGAATTTTGATCTGTTAAGTGACGAGGAGTAAATGTATTCCCTTGAATTAATAGCATTTTTAATTTTAATAAGGCTTGATAGGCTGTATTGCTCTGCCAGCGATCATCCAGCGCTCTGAAATGCCTTTGTGCACCACTGTCTTCTCGAATAAATCCATCTTCTTCGGTGAGAACAAAAGGTTGATACTCTAGTCTGGAGATTGTTTCGATATCATTATCAAAAAGGTAGCGTCCTGTTCGAGTATGGCGAAATGAAAGCGTTGGATCTTGTGCCAAATAGTCGCCATATTCCATTAATGTATTAATATCTTTTTCTTTAGCACCTAATTGCTTTATTAAATCAATAACTATATTTTGGGGAATAAAAACATATTTATTATTTTTGTACTCTTTTCTTATTTCACTAATTTTATCTATAAGCAGGCTATTCATATATAATATGCTCCATTGATGGTTTATATTATTAATAATTAATTAGAGGATTATCTAATGAAATGCGATCAATTAAATTATAGATAGAGATTAATAAGTTTCAAATAAATGAAATAAAAGAGTGTAATAAATTAATTACACTCTAATTAAATAAGTAATTATTTCAGAATTAAAGTATTTCTGGAATTGAAATACCTAAACGTTGCATCCGTGATAATAACGTTGTTCTTTTTAATCCTAATTTTAAAGCGGCACCTCTAGCACCAGCAACTACACCGTTGGTTTCTCTTAATGCTTGAATGATCCTTTCTCGCTCCTCATCATCACTTTCTGGCGCATTAGTTTGCATACGCTTTTCAATAGATGAAGGTTGAGATAGCACCTGTTTTAAACGAGAGGGCTTATTAATATGTAACTCTTTTAATTGAAGGTTTAATGTTGAACCACGCGTTAAAATAACCGCGCGCTCAATAATATTTTCAAGTTCACGAACATTACCCGGCCATGGGTAATGTGTTAATTGTTCCAATGCGTTAGCTGGAATACAATCTATTTTTCTATCCATTCTTCGCGCAATTTTTTGCGTAAAATGTTTTGCTAAAAGCGGAATATCTTCAGGTCGCTCTCTTAATGGCGGAATAATAATAGGAAAAACATTAAGCCGATAATAAAGATCTTCTCTAAACTCACCTTCATCCGTTAAATCATGAAGATCTTTATTCGTTGCCGCAATCAGTCTGACATCCACAGGGATCACTTTATTACCACCTAATCTTTCTATTTCTCGTTCTTGGAGAACACGTAGCAGTTTAGGTTGTAATTCAATAGGCATATCACCAATTTCATCTAGAAATAGGGTACTTTTATCCGCCATTTCAAATCGGCCAATATGTGTATTTGTTGCACCGGTGAATGCACCTTTATCGTGACCAAAGAGATCGCTTTCTAAAAGGCCAGAAGGTACGGCTGCGCAGTTCATCTTTATCATCGTCTTACTTTTTCGCTGGCTAAGACGATGGATAGCGCGTGCAATTAATTCTTTACCAGTTCCTGTTTCACCTAATATAAGAACGGTACTATCACTTTGTGCCACTAATTCAATCTGTTCGAGCACATTATGCATAGCATCGCTTTGATAAATAATCTCACTAAAACCTGCACTATTATCTATCTGTTCATTAAGCCAAATATTCTCATTCTTTAAACTATCTTTTAAATGCGTTATCTCTTCATAAGCGGCTGCATTTTCAATGGCAATACCAATACGAGCCGCAATTTGTTGAAGTAATTGGCAAGTATCGTTAGTAAAAACGCTTCCTATTTCATGCGCTAAAATTAATAAGCCAAGAGGTTTGTGATTAAAAGCCAGTGGCAATAACAAAGCCGTCTGCATATTTTGCTTAACTAGACGCTTAATCAAAACATCTTCCTGATCTTCTTTATTAATATCAATTAAGACAGGTTTATTCTGATTAATAATTTCTTCGGCTTTGTTATTCGCGCTACTAAATTTACGTTGTTGGCGAATGACAGATTTCCCAGTCTGATAACGACTAGAATAAAGAATACCTTCACCACTATTTTGTGATGAGGTACGGCATAACATAAGACTAATATGGTTCAGTCCAAAAAAACGATGTATTTCTTTAGAGACTTCAGAAATAAGACCATCCATGTCTAGATGAGCTAATACAGAATTTGTGATATCAACCAAAATGCGATATTGGTTGCGCTCATTACGAAGGCTCTCCATAGTTTCAGCATTGTTACTGCTTAATTTCATGACACCACCGATTGCCCTAAAAAATTAGCTATATTGTAGTAGGTTTATAATAAATTTATATCAATGACTGAATCATTTTTGATCCAACCCGCTATTTTTGTATATGTAATGAAACTGAAAATATAAATGCATTAAATAATTATATAATAAAATATATAGCGTTTTATTTTATCGTCAAAAATGTCGAATAATTTGACGAAGTGACTTATTTATTAATCAATAATCATTTTTATTTGAAAATTATTTAATTGAAAAATAAGGAATAGTTATACCAAAAATATATTGGCATGAACCGTGCTAGATTCATTTTATTGATACTCTAATTATTACTCTTAATTAGAATAACTCGTTGCATTTATCGCCATATATAACGGCTATATATAACAAAGATAACAAAGATCAGGAGAATATGATGAACCGTTTCATCATTGCAGACCCTAAAAAATGTATTGGTTGCCATACTTGTGAAGTGGCTTGTGTTGTGTCACATCAGCAAGCAGACCAAGATAATTTAGCCATTGACCAAATTAGTGAGCAGAATTTCCAACCGCGTATTCATGTGATCAAGGGGTTTTCAATCAGTACAGCAGTTGTTTGTCATCAATGTGAAGATGCCCCTTGTGCCAATGTGTGTCCGAATGGCGCTATCATTCATAACAAAGATTATTACTATGTCGATCAGGAAAAATGTATCGGCTGTAAAACCTGTGTATTGGCTTGTCCTTATGGCACGATGGAAGTGGTTTCTCGTCCAATTATGCGCAAATCAACTGCGCTTAATGCGATTGAGGCATTTAAAGCGGAAGCAAACAAATGCGATTTATGTCACCACCGTGAAGCGGGTCCTGCATGTATTGAAGTCTGTCCAACACATGCTTTAGTGTGTATTGATAGAGATGCGCTTGAAGAAATGGTCAAAGAGCGTCGTCGTAAAGCTGCTTTTGAGACCGGTGCTGAATTGTTGTTCTAAGATCAATAATAAAGCAACTATGTGCTGATACTATAGTTGCTATTATTTATCCTGCTTCAATAAGGTATCGACATGCATGAAATCACGCTTTGCCAGAGCGCATTTGAGATAATAGATTCTCAAGCTAAATTAAATAATGCCAAAAAAGTAAAAAGCGTATGGATGGAAATTGGCGCATTATCTTGTGTTGAAGTTAGTGCACTTGAATTTTGCTTTGATATTGTTTGCAGAGACACCCTTGCTCAAGGCTGTGAATTACATATTGAGGTTATCCCCGCGAAAGCATGGTGTTGGGATTGTCACCAAGTTGTTACTGTTTCAACATTTAATGCAGGTTGCCCATCTTGTGGTAGCCAGAATCTGCGCGTTGAAAATGACGATGCAATGCGAATAAAGCAAATAGAGATCGAATAGGGGTTGTTATGTGTCTTGGTATTCCAGGTCAGGTTGTTGAAGTTGGAAAAACAATCACTGAAAATGCAATGGTCGATGTTTGTGGCGTTAAACGAGAAGTTAATATTGCGCTAGTCTGTGAAGGTGAGCCTCATACGATGATTGGTAAATGGGTGTTAGTGCATGTTGGTTTTGCTATGAGTATCGTCAATGAAGAAGAAGCAAAAGAGACGCTGGATGCTTTAATGGCAATGGGAGAAGTGGAAGATGATGTTTCTGCTTTTCTTTATGGTGAGGAAGGCGCACCTAAGAAAAACTGAGTTAGTTTTGTACTATTGCATGATTAATTTCTTTTTCTTATACTTGGACTTCATCTTTCTAAAGCTGGGACGACCCAGCTTTTTATCTTTGTATTCAGGGGACGACCCCAACTTATTGAGTAGGGGACGTTATGTCTTGGATTATTCTTCTTATCGCGGGTTTATTAGAAATCGTTTGGGCCGTCGGCCTTAAATACACACACGGTTTTACGCGTTTAACACCAAGTATTATTACCATTAGCGCCATGGTTGTGAGCATGGGAATGTTGTCTTATGCCATGAAAGGTTTGCCTGCGGGTACGGCTTATGCAATTTGGACGGGTATTGGCGCAGTGGGTACCGCAATCTTCGGTATTTTGGTTTTTGGTGAGTCCGCGAATATCTATCGCTTACTGAGTTTAGCAATGATTATTTTTGGTATTATTGGGCTGAAATTAGCGAGTTAAAACCCGAATATTTGGGATAAGTGATTCCGAATTCTGTTTTATTAAAGCGTATTTTAATCAGCTAAATGTAATTAAAAAATTTTAATAAAAAAAGCCACTCATAGAGTGGCTTTTAATCGTTACGTATTAATCAATTATAGTGTAAATACACCAATGATAGCGATAACGCTGATAATTGCTGCACCACCATAGAATACCCATTTGCTTGCAGGTACATGCACTTTAAAATCGTGCAGAGTATGGTGAATACGGTGTAATGCACACCATACTGGCAGAATGATCATTAGCAGTAAGAACAGACGACCAATGATGCTTTGGCTAAATGCCATAATACGTTCATAAGTAAATGCTTCTGGCGCAACACCCATTGGGATTAGGATACCGAGCAGGATGATGATTGCTGGAGAAACAATCGCACTCCACATACCACCTGCACCAAATAATCCCCAGAAAATAGGTTCATCAGAGCGCTTAGGAAGTTGATTCTGATTCATTATTTCCTCCTGGGTTAAATTAACGCCACTGCCAGAATAACGGCAGTAACAACGATAGTGACAGCCCAAAAACCACGTACGATAGGTTCTTGAGGCATTTTTTCATCTTTTACAACAATAACCACTGCTTTTGGTGCAAGTTTAAACCAAGTCGCGGTGTGAAATAACGTTGCAATAAGAGTCACAATGTTAATCAGCATTACAATTGGGTTACTTAGGAATCCAACGAAACCTGCCCAACTTTCGGGTCCATTTTTCAGTGCGAATACACCAAACAGTACAACCAGACTGAACCAAAGTTGTGGAAGACAAGTCCCTTCACGGGTGATATAGAAACGATAGAATCCAAGTTTCGTCCACCAGTTTGGTTGCATGCCACGAACATAAGGCTTACGTTTTGTTGTCATGTCTTGTTTCCTCCTTAACGTGGTTTCAGCATCGCAATGACAAAGTCTTGCGCACTGGCTGCTTTACCTTGCTGAATAGCGGCAGCAGGATCCACATGTTTTGGACAGACTTCAGAGCAGTAGCCAACAAAGGTACAAGACCAGACACCGTTCTCACCATTTAACTGAGGCATACGCTCTTTTGCCCCATGGTCACGACTATCTGTGTTGTAACGTTGAGCTAATGTAATTGCTGCTGGGCCAATAAATTCTGGGTTTAGACCAAACTGAGGACATGCTGCATAGCAAAGACCACAGTTGATACAACCAGAGAATTGATGGTATTTCGCCATTTGAGCAGGAGTCTGTTTATTCGTCCCTTCTGAAGGCTTACGATCATTACCGATGATATAAGGTTTAATCGCTTCTAAGCTTTCGATAAAGTGAGTCATATCGACAACAAGGTCACGCTCAACAGGGAAGTTACCCAACGCTTCAACTCTTAAACCGTCTGGATATTCACGTATAAACGTTTTACAGGCCAATTTAGGCACTTTGTTGACCATCATGCCGCAAGAGCCGCAAATCGCCATACGACAAGACCAACGGTAAGAGAGATCAGGCGCTAAATTGTCTTTAATATAACCCAATGCGTCCAATAATGACGTTTGCTCATCATAAGGAACATCATAAGTGACGAAATGAGGCGCTTTGTCCGTTTCTGGGTTATAGCGCATGACTTCCATTTTAATGTGCTTCATGTCATCAGCCATTCGCTTTCTCCTTATTCTGCTTGTCTTGTGCAGTCGCTTCACCACCATAGACACGTTTAGCAGGAGCAGACTTCGTGATCTTCACATCGCTATATTCTAAGCGAGGGGCACCTTCTGGGTTATAGAACGCCAGAGTATGTTTCAGGAAGTTCACGTCATCACGCTCAGTACAACCTTCGTCAAGACGTTGGTGTGCACCACGAGACTCTTTACGATTAATTGCGGAATGAGCCATACATTCAGCGACATCTAAACCAAAACCAAGCTCGATTTTGTACAGTAAATCTGTATTAAAGACGCTACTGGTGTCTTTAATTTCAACGCGTTTGAAACGTTCTTTCAATTCAGCCAGTTTATCAATGGTTTTTTGCATTAACTCAGGTGTACGATAGATACCGCAACCTTCTTCCATTGATTCACCCATTTCATCACGAATTTGTGACCAGCTTTCTGAACCTTTTTGGTTCATCAGCTTTTTCAGGCCATCTTCGATATCACGAGTACGAGCATCTAATGCTGATGCGTTAGCTGGTGCTGCTTCTTGTGCACAACGAACGGCTTCTTCACCTGCAAGACGACCGAATACAACCAGCTCAGCCAGTGAGTTAGAACCTAAACGGTTAGCACCGTGTAAGCCGACCGATGAACATTCACCCACCGCAAACAGACCTTTAATACGAGTCTCAGTTTGTTGGTTAGTTTCGATACCACCCATAGTGTAGTGAGCAGTAGGACGAACAGGGATTGGTTCATTAACTGGGTCAACACCCACATACGCTTTTGCCAGTTCACAAATAAATGGCAGACGTTCATGAAGTTTTTTCGCACCCAGATGACGTAAATCAAGATGAACAACATCACCACGGTGAGTTTTGATGGTACGGCCTGCACGCCACTCATGCCAGAAAGCTTGAGAAACTTTATCGCGAGGACCTAATTCCATGTATTTATTTTCTGGTTTACCTAATGGTGTTTCTGGTCCTAGACCGTAATCTTGCAGATAACGATAGCCATCTTTATTGACCAGAATACCACCTTCACCACGACAACCTTCGGTCATCAGGATACCTGAACCAGGTAGTCCAGTTGGGTGATATTGAACAAATTCCATATCACGCAGTGGAACGCCATGACGTAAAGCGATACCCATACCATCACCAGTAACAATACCGCCATTGGTATTGAAACGATAAACACGTCCAGCACCACCCGTTGCCATAATGACAGCATTAGCACGGATCTGAACTTTCGTACCTTCCATCATATTAATAGCAACAAGACCACGAGCGTGACCTTCATCAACGAGGATATCGAGAACAAAGTGTTCGTCGAAACGTTGAATTTGTGGATATTTTAAGGATGTTTGGAACAGGGTATGTAGCATATGGAAGCCGGTTTTATCGGCTGCGAACCAGGTCCGTTCGATCTTCATCCCACCAAAACGTCGGACGTTGACTGACCCGTCTTCTTTACGGCTCCAAGGACAGCCCCAGAGTTCTAGTTGAGTCATCTCTGTTGGACAATGCTCAACGAAGTAATCTACGACATCCTGTTCACACAACCAGTCACCGCCTGAAACGGTATCATTGAAGTGGAAATCATAGGAGTCGTGAGCCTGAGTCACTGCTGCTGATCCGCCTTCTGCTGCCACGGTGTGGCTACGCATTGGGTAAACTTTTGAGATCAGAGCAATTTTCAGTTGAGGATTCGCTTCCGCTGCAGCTATTGCTGCTCGTAAGCCTGCGCCCCCGGCTCCGATTATCGCTATATCGGCATTAAAGGTTTGCACTGCGCTTCTCCATTGTTCAAGTGAAAATTGGAATAATTGTCTAGAATTCAATTCACTGACATTATTAATTTGTAATGCTATTTTTTTAAGCTATCCGTAACTAAATTGTTTCACTGCCTTGTGACTGCGCTTGATAACATCTTTATTATCATTGACTGTAATTTTAGTATAACGAAATGTAGGGCACCGAAATTTGATATGAATGATGGTTTTCCCGTATTTCGCAAAAAAAGTGTGATCCACACCAAGAATTCTGGGTTTTGATAATAAGCCACCAGAGAAACTTGAAGATCAAATAGAATATATTTTTCTAAATTGGAAATTATAAATAGTAATGAATAATCTGTTTTGAAAGTATAGATAACTTTAATTGAAAATGACAATGGTTTTTTGTTACATCTTGATTTTAAAAGGTAAATTTTTTTATCTTTCTTAAGTCTAATTTAAATAAATAAAATTCCATTCTAAAAGTTAAAATAAATTTTTTACTATTTATCTAAAACAAATCGGTTTGTCTTGTTAATTGTTAATAAAATATTAATAATATTTCTAAAGGTTTTTAATTCTAATCAAAATACGTAGATTTAAATAGAAAGTTAACTTTGAAGTTTAGATGAGCTTGGCTATTTAAATATAAGAATAGTGTTAGTTTATTGTTATTTCTAATTGAGAAAAAGAATTATTCTAATTAACTCTTATTATAAAAATAGCGAAAAATCACGGTGTTTTTGACGCTAGGTTGGTGTTTATTTAAACGATAAAAAGTGCCCAAAAGTAGATGTTTTGTAGAATTATATTTATTTGTCTTATGTGTTTTTACTTAAAAAAGAAAAGAATGGTGAAAAAATATAAAATGAACCCCTCTTTATTAGCAGAAATTTGTCTGTTGAAGAGGATGCGAGTAAACTGCACGCTCTGTTTTCTGTTGGAGTTTTTCGTTTATGAGTGAAATCGCGGATTGGCAGCCAAGCGCCTCAATCGCCAACTTACTAAAAAAGGCGAAAATAATCAGTAATATTAGGCGTTTTTTCACTGATCGTGGCGTGTTAGAAGTTGAAACACCGATGATGAGTCAGGCTACCGTTACCGATGTTCATCTTTACCCATTTGAAACCCAATTTGTGGGGCCAGGTGCTTCTCAAGGGCTAAAACTTTATTTGATGACAAGCCCAGAATATCATATGAAGCGTTTATTAGCCGCAAACAGTGGGCCGATTTATCAAATGGGGCGTTGCTTCCGTAATGAGGAAGCCGGTAGATATCACAATCCGGAATTTACGATGCTAGAGTGGTATCGCCCTTGTTTTGATATGTACCGGTTGATGAATGAAGTCGATGATTTACTGCAAGAAGTGTTAGATTGTGAAGCATCGGAGTCACTCTCTTATCAACAAGCATTTTTGCGTTATCTCGATATTGACCCTTTATCTGTTGATAAAGAAAAATTGCGTGAAGTGGCGGCAAAACTGGATTTATCAAATATTGCAGATACGGAAGAAGATAAAGATACGCTACTTCAGTTGCTATTTGTTTCTGGCGTTGAACCTCATATCGGTTTAGAAAAGCCAACCTTTATCTATCATTTCCCTGCGTCACAAGCCTCATTAGCTGAAATTAGCTCTGAAGATCATCGTGTCGCAGAGCGTTTTGAAGTCTATTTTAAAGGTGTTGAATTAGCGAACGGATTTCGTGAACTGACGGATGCACAGGAACAACGACATCGTTTTGAACGTGACAATCGTCAGCGAGTAGCAATGGGATTACCAGAGCAACCTATTGATGAGCGCTTTTTAGCTGCTCTTGAAGCCGGATTACCGGAGTGTTCAGGTGTGGCTTTAGGGGTTGATCGCCTTATTATGCTGGCTCTGGGGGTAGAACGCCTTAGTGATGTTATTGCATTCCCCGTTTACAGAGCATAAATACAATATCGATAATGCTAAAAAGAGAGCCTTGGCTCTCTTTTATTTTTTAGATTTTCGATTTTGTCTTCGTTTTTCCTCTGCTTCAAGGGCTTTTTCTTGAAACTTCGCAAACTTATCCCCTGTTACGTCTTTCATATAGCGATAGTTAATAAACCAAAACGTAATACACGAAAATAAAATAACCCACCAAATTAAGAGTAGCTTTAATGAAGAATTAACACCCAGCATTAAATGAAAACTAATTAAGACCATTAAGCTGACAAATATCGAACTAAATAATCCTCCTGCAATTTGTGACATATATTTTTTTAAAGGAGTGATACTGATTAATGGCAAAATAATAGCCATAGAGAACAGTACGCCAAATGTGGCAAACATAATAATCGAGATAGGTTCATTAAAGCTTAGAAACCAATCCGTTATACCAAAAAAAGAAAAGGGAATTTCTATCATAAAGTGGCCTCCTTACTAGGATAGAAAAGAGGGATATCTTTAAAATTAAAAATAAGCTTAAACAATACATTAGGAAAAATGTGTATTTCAGTATTATAGAGTGTGACAGATTGATTAAAAAATTCACGTCTATCTGCAATACACTCTTCTAATTCTTTCGCTTGTGTCTGTAATAGGCGTAAATTTTTCCCACTGATAAGCTCAGGGTATTTTTCAGCAATAATTAGTGATGTTTTTAATTGTGGGAATAGCTGATTAGCTAGTTTAATTTTTTCATCCAATGCCATAGCTTGTAAATAGCTATTTCTATTTTCAGTAAGCTGGTTAAATAATGCTTTTTCGTGTTCCATTGCTTTTTGTGTTATTGCTGTCAGCATTGGGAGCAGATCAACTTGTTTTTTTAATAAAACATCAATATTTGCAAAGGCTTTATAGCAATTATTTTTTAGCATCACCATATTGTTATAAATCATCACTAATTGGCGTATTAAAAAATAAACCAAGGCGAGAATAAAAATGATGAAAATAAGCCATTCCATATAATCAATTACCAAGATGAAGAGGTGTTATTAAAATAAAGTGTTAGGATGCCGTCTTGATATTCCATCGGTATTGCTAGAATGGAAAAGATAACAAAAAGGGCAATGATAACGATGATAGTCGCGTTACGACGAAAAGGACGCGCTTTGTTCCAACGAACAACATAGTCTTGTGGTGATAAACCTAATAGATAGTGAGGAGCACTGTGTGTGATCACTATTTTATCATTGATAGGTTCTGCACTACCTATTAGTAAATAAGTAGCATCAGCCTCTAAGATATACTCCTTAAAACGTTTATTGTTATATTCCAGATCTTGATGAGGATTGATACCAAGATGAACTAAAGGTTTATCAGCCGCAAGAATTTGAATTGATCCGCTATCATCTGTCATCGTGAAATTATTGATCTTTTTTTCACAGAGTGTTTGATGATAGCTTTTTTTGCCTTCTTTATTTGTGGATACGTTATATTCATAATAGATGTAGCCATAACACTCTTTTTTACCTAGGCGACTTATTAGTTTTTCACCCGCAGTTATCTTGCCTTCAATTTCAACAAGTCCAATGGCTAAAGAGCGGATTTTCGATGTTGCTAGAATTTTTTGAAAGCGTAAAAAACGTTTTTCAGGTGTTCTTTTGGCGATTTGGTAAACAAACATTAAAACGAAACTTAAAAAGAACAATCTTTGATCAATAAACAAACTGAAGCTTAAACTTAATAATAAGAGGCTAATAAATATGGTGTTGATAAGTGCCGAAAATTTAGAGGTTCCTTCATTTTGTAATTGGTGGTAATTTTTTATCGCTTTTTCACCAATATTAGCAATATGGTTTGAAATACCATATGCAAATAGCAAAATAACAGCGAATGCAATACAGGAGATCAGATTAACAACAGAGTTTTCGCCACTAGGATAAACGTTAGTTTCTTGTGAGAAAAAAAGGTAATTCCCTGCGGCAAATGCGATCCCTAAAAAGGGAATAATACTCAAGTTGTTTTTCTTTTTCTTCGAGCGTTTACTACGTAAAAAATAGATTAATACGCCCACAGCACAGCCGATAAAAAAATAAATTAACACTGCAATTTATCCTTAATGCGGTTATTTAACTTACTTAAAATGAATCCCTTCAAACTTCATCTCTTCTTTTGGTATTTCTAGTAATTGCATACGTTCAAAGCGAAAAAGGCCGGCAATTAAGCTATCAGGAAACATCTCTATTGCGGTGTTGTAGTGAGTCGTTGCATCATTAAATCCTTCACGACGTTGAGCAATTTTATTTTCTACATCGCTAACTCCGGTTTGAAGTAGTGCTAATTGTTCACCTGAAATTAATGTTGGATAATTTTCAGCGAGTGCAATCATACCCCGTAAAGCGGTATTCATTTCATTTGATGCACTGATTTTTTCATTAATATTTTGTGCTTTAAAATAGCGTTGTCTTGCGTCACTTAATGCAATAAATACACTTTTTTCGTGTTCCATTGCTTTTTCAGCTATTGCCATTAATTGAGGAATTTGGTCAGCTCTTTGTTTTAAAATAACGTCAATATTCGCAAACTGATTACTTACTTGATTGCGTGCCGCAATGAGTCGATTGTAAGTTGAAATTCCCCAACCAATAAATAGAACGATAAGAACAAGTAAAATAATAGCCATTATTGTCATTGTGATCCCTTCCTCTAAATATTTAATAAATAATGATAGTTAAATCAAAAAGTGATTATGATTTTTTAATAAAATTATGAGAACAAGTTAGAGAAAGATGAAGAAATATACAATCAGAATGGACGCAAAGATCCTACCCTTTTAAAAAAGGGTAGGATACTCGTTATACTTCAAGCTGTATTTTGAATTATTTAGCTTGTTTTTGTAGGAACTTAACGCCTAAATCAGGGAAGTCCGTAAAGACACCTTCTGCACCAGCTTGGTTATAAATAATATCGTATAGCTGATCACCATCTTTTGCGTATTTAGGCAGTTTATCAATACGAACAGTAAATGGATGAATGGTGAGTTTGTTGGCGTGGGCATCAGCCGCCATACCCGTTAATGTGACTTTTTCTGGTGTTGAGTTCTCTTCAACTAACATGTGGTAGTCAGGACCAATTCCATCTGCATAAGTTGCAATTTCTTTCATTGCTCCTGGCTTGAACATCCACTCATAGCTGTAATTTGTCCATGTACCATCAGGCTGTTTTTCATAGGTTTCATTCCAGTCAGTGTATGCAATTAACTGAACAAGTTTTAGATCCATGCCCATTTTTGGCATCAACTCTGTTTTGATGCGTTTTAGGTCGTTAGCATCGAATGATTGCAGATAAACATTGTCGGTTTTTTTTGTATAACCGTACTGTTTAAGGACTTCCAATACTTTGGTGGTAATGTCTTTGCCTTCTTGTTCATGGAACCAAGGCGCTTTAATTTCAGGGTAAATACCAATATCTTGGCCTGTAGATTTGTTTAGACCTTGGATAAATTCAATTTCTTCTTGGAAAGTATGTATACGAAAATCTGATTTACCCATAGGGAAACGATTTGGGTAACTTTGGACTTTTTTACCGTCAACAATGTCGAAGCCTTCAGTAAATTTCAGACCTTTAATTTCCTCAAGCGTAAAGTCGATGGCGTAATAACGACCATCTTTTCTTGCTCTATTAGGATAACGGTCAGCCACATCTGTTACACGATCAAGATAGTGGTCATGTAAAACAACTAATTCGTTGTCTTTGGTCATCACTAAGTCTTGCTCAAGATAATCTGCGCCTTGGGCATAAGCTAATGCTTTGGCTGGTAGCGTATGTTCAGGCAAATAACCACTTGCACCACGGTGAGCGATAACGACCTTATCACTTGCCGTTTGTGCGATTGCACTTAAAGATAGAGTTAAAAGAACGCCTGCAACTAACGGTTTTATTCTAAAAGATGTACTCATAAAGCAGCTCCATTTTAATTCTACGTACAATAAAGTTATGTACAGTTGGCAATAAAAAAAGCCACATCAAAATAGTTGATGTGGCTTGGTTTTTAGAGATGAGATTTAACTAATTTCATAAATAATCAGTTAGCGATTATTCGTACTTCTGAAGCATTTCACGTTTGTGTTTGGTTTCTGTAACCATCACGATAAGTAATAATACAACAGACAGTGCACTACCGCCGATCATGACCATAAAGCCACCATCCCAGCCGAAGTAGTCAACGGTGTAACCTACGATAGCACTTGCCGCAACAGAACCACCTAAGTAGCCGAATAGACCAGTAAAGCCTGCTGCTGTACCTGCTGCTTTTTTCGGTGCAAGCTCAAGCGCATGCAGACCAATCAACATAACAGGACCGTAGATTAAGAAACCGATGATTAACATACACGCCATATCAACATTCGGGTTACCCGCTGGGTTCATCCAGAATACGATAGTTGCGATAGTAACTAAGGTCATAAAGAACACACCTGTTGCACCACGGTTACCTTTGAACACTTTATCCGACATCCAACCACACAGCAGTGTGCCCGGAATACCTGCGTATTCGTATAAGAAGTAAGCCCATGATGATTTATCCATTGCGAAGTGTTTTACTTCACGCAGATATGTTGGTGACCAGTCCAGTACGCCGTAACGCAATAAGTAAACAAACACGTTTGCGATTGCAATCATCCACAGAAGTTTGTTAGGGAACACATACTTCATAAAGATTTCTTTTGCAGTCAGTTCTTGCTCGTCTGTTTCTTTATAATCAGGTGGGTAGTCATTTTTGTACTCTTCAATCGAAGGAAGACCACAAGATTGAGGAGTATCGCGCATTAATGCGAATGCAATCATTGCAACTAAAATTGCTGCAAATGCTGGCATATATAACGCTGCTTTCCAGTCGTTAAACCATGCCATACCTAATAAGAATAGTAATGGAGGTAAGCCACCACCAACGTTATGCGCACAGTTCCAGATAGAAACGATACCGCCACGTTCTTTCTGTGACCACCAGTGCACCATAGTACGTCCACAAGGAGGCCAACCCATACCTTGGAACCAACCACAAAGGAACAACAGAACGAACATAATCATAATGCTCGAAGTTGCCCATGGTACAAAGCCCATAATTAGCATCACTGCGGATGCTAAAATAAGACCTGCAGGTAAGAAATAACGAGGGTTTGCACGGTCAGAGAATGAACCCATGATAAACTTAGAGAAGCCGTAAGCAATCGAGATCCCTGATAAAGCAAAACCTAGGTCACCTTTAGAAAAACCTTCTTCTACAAGATAAGGCATTGCTAACGCAAAGTTTTTTCTTACTAAATAATAAGCAGCGTAACCGAAGAAAATTCCCATAAAGATCTGCCAACGCAGACGACGATAGACGGGATCTATCTGCTCTTTTGGCAAACGCGCTTTATGTGGCGCAGGTCTAAACAGACTTAACATATTAGCCTCCGATGGCTTTTATTTTAATATGTTGATATTAAATAATGACAAAACGAACAACGAAGTTATCAAAAAATTTTCTTTAACGAACTTAATAGTAAACTTATACAATCAAATTTACTGTGAGGTATTACTCAGTTGTCGAATAATTTTTCAAGATGTGCAATTTTGAGTGATATGTTAACTTTATCAAATACTTTTTGTTAAATAATTTGTGATTAGTATCACATATGTGGTTTTAATTTTTCACTCGTGAGCGTTTCTCTTTCGTTTTTGCTCATTATCAAACATTAACCACATTTTTTGTGTATCTTATACACTATAATTAACGCTAAAGAATAAATAAGCGTTTGCTGAATGTAATGTGAGAGGGCATCTCTATGATGAGCGGTTCACCAGTGACAGAAACTGATGTCATTATTATTGGCGGGGGAGCAACCGGTGCAGGCATGGCAAGAGACTGTGCACGCCGTGGATTACGTTGCGTCCTGCTAGAAAGACATGATATTGCAACCGGTGCAACCGGTCGAAATCATGGATTGTTACACAGTGGTGCGCGTTATGCAGTAACAGACCCAGAGTCAGCGCGTGAGTGTATTGAAGAAAACATGATTTTGAAACGGGTCGCTCGTCACTGTGTTGAAAAAACGGATGGCCTTTTTATTACCCTTCCTGAAGATTCTTTAGAGTTTCAACAGACCTTTATTCAATCTTGCCAAGCTGCAGGTATTGATGCTCAAGCGATTTCACCTGAAGAAGCTATTCGCTTAGAGCCATCTGTTAACCCGAATTTAATCGGTGCAGTTAAAGTACCTGATGGTACTGTCGATCCTTTCCGTTTAACTGCAGCAAATATGTTAGATGCCCGTGAACATGGTGCACAAGTCCTGACTTATCATGAAGTTGTTGGGCTTATTCGTGAAGGTGACCGTGTTAAAGGTGTGAAAGTTTACGATCATCAAGCGAAAAAACTGTATGAAATTCGTGCGCAAATAGTGGCAAATGCTGGTGGAATTTGGGGGCAAAAAATTGCGGAATATGGCGAGTTAAAAGTGCGTATGTTCCCAGCCAAAGGCGCATTATTGATTTTGGGTCATCGTATTAACAATATGGTGATCAATCGCTGTCGTAAGCCTGCTGATGCCGATATTTTAGTTCCTGGCGATACCATTTCATTGATTGGTACAACATCAACACGCGTACCTTACGATGAAATTGACAATATGTATGTCACTCCTGAAGAAGTCGATATTCTTATTCGTGAAGGTTCAATGTTGGCGCCAAAACTGGCTCAAACTCGAATTTTGCGTGCTTATGCAGGTGTGCGTCCTTTAGTTGCAAGTGATGATGATCCATCCGGTCGTAATGTGAGCCGTGGTATTGTTTTACTCGACCATGCTCAACGTGATGGATTAGAAGGTTTCATTACAATTACTGGCGGTAAATTAATGACTTACCGTTTAATGGCTGAATGGGCAACAGATAAAATCTGCGAAAAATTAAATGTCTCTGCTAAATGTACAACAGCAGAGGAAGCCTTACCGGGCTCCCGTCAATCTGCAGAGCAAGCATTACGTAGTGTTGTTTCATTACCCGCACCAATTCGAGGCTCTGCGGTTTATCGCCACGGTGATTTAGCCAATAAATTATTGAGCAATGAGCGTAGCGATAAGAGTTTAGTCTGTGAATGTGAAGCCGTTACTGCGGGGGAAGTTCGCTATGCTGTTAACTCTTTAACTGTCAATAACTTACTTGATTTACGTCGTCGTACTCGGGTAGGAATGGGAACATGTCAAGGTGAGCTTTGTGCGTGTCGTGCCGCAGGTTTATTAAACCGTTTACAAGTCACTACTCCTCACGAGTCAGAGCAGCAGCTTGCTCATTTCTTAAATGAGCGTTGGAAAGGTATTCGACCAATTGCTTGGGGTAATGCATTACGTGAGAGTGAATTCACCAGCTGGGTTTACCAAGGTTTATGTGGTTTAGATGCTGATATGATTGATAAAGCAACTTCAGCGGAGGCAGATAATGAAATTTGACGTCATCATTATAGGTAGCGGACTTGCCGGTTTAACCGCAGGTATTCGTCTTGCTGAAGCGGGTAAGTCTTGCGCAATTATCAGTAATGGCCAAAGTGCACTACATTTTTCATCAGGTTCACTAGATCTATTAACTCACCTTCCTGATGGTTCGTTAGTGACTCAACCTAAAAAAGCGTTGGCAACATTGGCTGAGCTTGCCCCGAAACATCCTTATAGTCGTATGGGACAATCGCAAGTTTCAATTTTAATTGAACAGGCTGAAGCATTATTATCAAGTACAGAATATCTTGAATATCAAGGTAATGGTGATGAAAACCATTATCGTATTACCCCTGTTGGGCGCTCACGTATGAGTTGGATGAGTCCAAAACGTGTACCAACTCATGGTATTGATCAAGCGTTGCCATGGAAAAAGTTAGCTGTTGTTGGAATTGAAGGCTTTTTAGATTTTCAGCCACAATTTGCAAGCAATACGCTGAATGAGCAAGGTGTTGAGTCTATTCCTTATCATATTCACTTACCGCTATTAGATAGATTACGTGATAATCCAAGTGAATTTAGGGCAGTCAATATTGCGCGCTATTTAGATAAGCCTGAAAACACTAAAGCGTTAGCGGAAGAGTTGAAAAAGCATATCGATGATAGTGTTGAAGCGATTATTTTACCTGCATGTATTGGGCTGGATGCTGAAGAACCCGTGACGCTACTTCAACAGCTGGTAGGTAAACCTATCTGTTTATTACCGACATTGCCACCATCACTATTAGGCATTCGTTTACATCAAGCATTAAAACTGCGTTTCCAAAAAGCGGGCGGTTTAATTATGCCAGGTGATCGTGCAGAACAAGTTGATTTAATTGGTAATAAAGTTACAGGTATTCATACTCGAAACCATACTGATATTCCTATTCGTAGTGAGCACGTTGTATTGGCAACGGGCAGTTTCTTCAATAATGGATTAATTGCAGAGTTTGATCGTGTCTATGAACCTTTGATGGAACTTGATTTGCTAGAGACATTACCACGCAATGAGTGGACACAAGTGAATGTCTTTGCAAAACAGCCTTATATGCGATTTGGTGTGGATACAGATAGTCAATTAAGACCGATGAAATATGGTGAAGTCTTAGAGAATGTTTACGCTGTAGGTGCTGTATTAGGTGGGTTTGACCCTCTTAATGAAGGTTGTGGCGCAGGTGTTTCAATGATCAGCGCACTTTATGCAGCGCAACAAATTTTACAGCACAATAAATCAGAACAGACCACATCTGCGGTTGTGGAGGCAGCACAATGAGTTTACATGATAACAGCTTTGAAGCGTGCATTAAGTGTACTGTTTGTACTACTTATTGCCCAGTTGCAAAAGTAAATCCACTTTATCCAGGTCCTAAACAAGCCGGCCCAGATGGTGAGCGTTTACGTTTAAAAGATCCAATGCTTTATGATGAAGCATTGAAATATTGCACTAACTGTAAGCGTTGTGAAGTTGCTTGTCCGTCAGATGTGAAGATTGGTGACATCATTTCGCGTGCAAAATTGAAGTACAATACAAAAACGCCAAAACTTCGTGATGCTATTTTAAGTCATACGGATTTAATGGGAACATTATCAACGCCAATGGCGCCGATAGTAAATACGATCACAGGATTAAAACCAGTACGTAAGATCCTAGATAAAACACTTAAAATAGACCATCGTCGCGAATTACCAAAATACTCTTTTGGTACATTTAGAACCTGGATGAAAAAGCAAGTTGAAGAGCAAGCGCGTTTTAAAGATCAAGTTGCTTTCTTCCATGGTTGTTATGCTAACTATAACCACCCACAATTAGGGAAAGATTTAGTTAAAGTATTTAACAAAATGGAGATTGGTGTTCAGCTATTAAAACGCGAAAAATGCTGTGGTGTTGCATTAATTGCGAATGGTTTTGTTAAGCAAGCTAAAAAACAAGCGGCTGTCAACCTTGAATCACTAACAGAAAAAATTGTTGAAAACAATATTCCTGTTGTTGCAACATCATCAACTTGTACTTTCACTATTCGTGATGAGTATGAACATATTCTTGATGTTGATACATCAAAAGTACGTGAAAATATTGAATTAGCGACACGTTATATTTATCGCTTATTAGAAGAAGGGCGTGAATTACCACTGAAACACACCCCACTAAAAGTGGTGTATCACACACCTTGTCATATGGAAAAAATGGGATGGACAGCCTATTCCATTGATTTAATTAAACGTATCCCTGGTGTTGAGGTGATTGTTTTAGATTCTCAATGCTGTGGTATTGCTGGAACTTACGGTTTTAAATCTGAAAACTACGATGTTGCTCAAGGCATTGGCGCGGGCTTATTCCGCCAAATTGAAGAGAGTGGCTGTGATTTGGTAATAACGGATTGTGAAACTTGTAAATGGCAAATTGAGATGTCAACAACGAAAAAATGTGAACACCCCATTAGTTTATTGGCAAGAGCATTATAAGTATTGCCTATTAGATAATAAAAAAGTAATTGATTACTAAGATAACAAGTAGCTAGGGAATAAAAGAGGATCTTTTATTCCCTTTTTTTACTAAAATAAAAAAGATGTGAAACATAAGATCATCAGGAAATTAAATAACCTGATACTGTGGATCACCTGTGATTTAAATACTTTTATTTTTAATGAGAGATATAGGTGTTTTGATAAAACCAAATATTTTGGACTTTTTTAAGTGTAATATTTTGCCCATCAGTCAATGAAAGCACTTGTTTTCCCGCCTCGTTAATAATTGGAATATCTAATGCTTTGGCTAACACAGTTGTATTAGACAGTGGATTGCCATGACTTAATAAAATGCCTTTAATCTTATTGGTATCAAGAGCCATCAACGTGGAGGGAGAAAGCTGTTTTGTCACCAGAATTGTGTTTGTATAAGGAGGATCCGAGATTGGAGGAGGAGCAGAGGTTAAATAGCGTAGTAATCGAGATAAAATATCATCTAAATCACTTTCACGAGCACGCATATTATCATCATCCATTTGTGCATAAGTATCTATTAAATCAATGAATGTTTGCTGTAAGGCAAATTCAGCATTGCAGTGATGTTTACTTATCATACTGCATACAGTCAGTTGTAATTCGGTATTTTCTAATAAGAAGCGGTGACTAGAAAAAATATGGGCATATTGTTCACCAATTTTGCTATGCGCTTCTTCAGTTAACCAGTCTATATCCTTTTTAGATCGCTCAATTGCTTTTACGAGGCGTTTTTGCTCCTCAAGTAATAAATGGGAGGATATTTTTTTACGAGGGATCACGAAACGATGATAAGGGTATAGCCAAACCGGTGCGGTGAGTGTTTTGACTGGTTCGTAATTTGTGTTTTTAGGGAGAATATTAAAATTAAGAAGATTTTCGCCTAATTGCAGTTTTTTAATTGTAATGGTTTTATGTGCTGCCTTTTCTGCCTCCTCAAGCGAGGCTCCTAGCGCAATACTATTGGCGGCAGCTAAGGTACCTTCAACAATCGGTGCCGAACTTAATGTGACGTTAATGGCAATGTTATGCTCAAGATTAGCGATGGCGAGTGCGGCATTTTGTGCTGAATGATAAGTATCGAGTAAAACCAGTACACCTTGTTTGCTATAACACTTTTTAATCGTGGAAAGTATAGTTTCTGGTGACACTTCATTAGCAAGATCAGAAGGTGTTTGATAGTTGGTCGCAATGGCAATTTTTACTTGGTGATTTACAGTTTGATTAACGAGCTCTTTAATACCATTAGCGAGTGTAAGGCTCTTTGAAACTAATACGATACTGACCATAAAGCCCCCTTTTTTTGTAAATATAAACAGGGAGATAAACACTCCCTGTTTACTCAGGCTTTAATAAAGCCATTCTCGTCCTAATTGGTCTGCGGTTAAAATCGCGGCATAAACTTTATCGGAATCGATATCAAATGGCATGTTGTAAATTGTCTCACCTTCAGCACAACTTAGTTCAGCAACCGCCATGATTTTTTCATTTAATTCATCACCTGTTGCATTGATACCCAGCTCTTCTAAAGTGACAGGTAATCCGACCAAAATACAGAAATCAAGGAACTCCTCTAATTCTTCTAATGGACTGTTTTCTAAAACTAATTGAACTAATGTACCAAAGGCAACTTTTTCACCATGATACATGTTGTGACACTCTTCTAATGCTGTAAATCCATTATGAATGGCATGGGCGGCCGCCAGACCCGCACTTTCAAAACCGATACCACTTAAGAAGGTATTAGCTTCAATAATATTTTCTACCGCGGCTGTACAAACACCACGGCTTACGGCGAGTTTTGCTTTATAACCATCTTCTAAAAGAGTGTTATAGCAAAGTTCAGCTAAAGCTAGGGCTGCTAGTGTTGATTTACCCCCTGCCATAGTCTGCTTTTGAGCATTACTACAGGCTCTTGCTTCGAAGTAGGTTGCTAAAGCATCTCCCATTCCAGCTACTAATAAACGCGCTGGCGCAGAAGCGATGATATTTGTGTCCATCACGACCACATCAGGATTGGTTGGATAGAAAAGGTAACTATCAAATGCGCCTAATTCAGTATAAATTACAGAAAGTGCACTTGTGGGGGCATCAGTAGAAGCAATGGTTGGGGAGATAACAACAGGAAGCTGGCATTTATAGGCAACAGCTTTGGCTGTATCTAATGTTTTTCCACCACCAACGCCAATGATCACAAGAGAGGCTTGTTCTTTTGCAAGTTCAGATAGTCGATTGATTTCGTTGTGTGTGCATTCACCATTAAACAGTTCAAAGTGCCCATTCACTTCATATTGAGACATACTGTCTTTGACGGTACTTCCGACGAGATCCATAACAAATTTATCGGCAATAATCAGAGCTCTATCGCCAAAAGGTTTTGCGTATTTGCCAATATGGTATAGCGCATCTGGCCCTTGAATATATTTAGCGGGGGATTGAATAACTTTTAACATAATAGACTCCTACTATTCGCAAAAGAGAGTAAAAAATCCTTATGGTGGGGCTTGTCATCCCAATTGACATTGAATTTTATGGAGATGAACTTAAATACATTAACAGTCTAATAGATGAATAAAATATTTCATTGAAAATAATTAATCGTTTTTATATTAGCATGCAAAAAACATCCTAATATTGATATTTAAGTAATATTTTGTGAGTTATTTAACTAATCATGCTAATTAATTACAATACGAAATATTTATGTAAAATAATAAATTATTGCATTTAGAATAAAGCTTCATAAAATTAGCTTATGAAGCTTTATTGTTTGGAATTATGACATTAAAATCATTATTTTTTTGCGAGGTGAGGCAGATTATGAGCGAATTTCAGCATAATCTTGTTTTTGATTTTCTTGTGCGAAAAAGTAACGCAAAATAAAATTCAATAAAACACCATAAGCAGGCAAGAAAAATAGCATACAAATGGTCAATTTAAACACGTAGTCAACTAATGCAATTTCAATCCAATTCTCTGCCATAAATACGTCAGTACTACGATAAAAAGCAATAAAGAAGAATGCGAGTGTGTCGAGTAAATTACCAAAGAACATTGCTGCACTTGGTGCTACCCACCATTTTTGTTGTTGTCTTAAACGATTAAAGACAGAGACATCCATGATTTGACCTAACACATAAGCCATAAAGCTTGCTGTCGCAATTCTTGCTACCATGATATTAAAATCAGCTAATGAGGCAAAACCCTGCCAACTTCCTTGGAAAAAGAGCGTTGAGATCAGGTATGAAATCGCTAATGCGGGTAGCATAACGGCAGTAATAATGCGTCTGGCAAGTGGTGCACCATAAATACGAACCGTTAAATCTGTTGCCAGAAAAATAAACGGAAAGGTAAAGGCACCCCAAGTGGTATGGAAACCAAAAATAGAAATAGGCAATTGCACAAGATAGTTACTGGAAGTAATTATCAGGATATGAAATAAAGAAAGCCATAACAGTGCCACCGCTTTTTGGCGGGGAGTAAACGTATACATAAATTGTACCTTTTTAGTGATTGGGGTGAGGGAACCCAATAAAACAGTGATTTCTCTCTTAAATGAGAGGATGCGCATAATACGCCTGTTGCGCAACAAAAGCAAAGATCAGGAAGAAATACCTTTATGTTTAAAGTGCCGTGATGTGAACATGAAAGCGAGATATGCGATATAATGACACAATCTGTCAGTGCAATAAGAATGGTTAATAGAATGAATGCTCAATTTGATGATGCAACTAAGACATTAGATACGCTAGGACTACGTTGCCCTGAGCCTGTGATGTTAGTACGTAAGACCATAAGAAATATGGCATTAGGTGAGACATTATTAGTGATAGCTGATGATCCTGCCACAGTACGGGATATTCCCGGCTTTTGCCGTTTTATGGAACATGATTTATTAAATCAAGAGACGCAATCTGCACCTTATCGTTATCTTATCCGTAAAAAAGAGAGTAATTTGTAATTTAGGCTGTAAATATTGCTTAGCTTCGCGCTAAAAAAGAACCCAAACTCCAGATTAACTGAGGTTTGGGTTTTGTTATTTTAGCGTGCTTACTCTTTATTTATTTGAGGCATTAATTTTTACTCTTAATAACCTGACCGCATTGGCTGTAACCAGTGCTGTTGCGCCGGAATCAGCAAGAACTGCAACCCAAAGCCCAGTTATACCTAATAAGCTTGTTACTAAGAATATCGCTTTTAAGCCCAATGCTATTGTGATGTTTTCACGGATAATTTTACGTGTCGCACGAGATAACTTAATAATTTCAGGTAAGCCTGTTAAACGGTTATGTGTTAATGCCGCATCAGCTGTTTCAAGTGCAACGTCCGTACCGCTTCCCATTGCGACACCAATAGTGGCAGCCTTCATTGCTGGCGCATCATTGATACCGTCACCCACCATCATTGTGTTATGCTTTTTGCTGATTTCCATTACTGAAGTCACTTTATCTTCAGGCAGTAATCCTGCTCGGAAATCCATACCGAGTTTTTTCGCAATCGCCGCAGCTGCTCTTGGATTATCACCCGTTAGCATAACGGCATTGATGTTCATCTCTTTCAATAATTTCATTGATTCAACAGCATCATTGCGTAAGGTATCTTGCATAGCAATAATACCGACAAGTTGGCTCTCTTTTAATACGATAACCACGGTTTTGCCTTCATCTTCAAGACGTGCAACTTCTTGTTGCCACTGAGAAGAGAGCGATGTGGCTTCTGATAATTGAGAAGGTGCACTTACTAGAATATGTTGGCTATTTAAATAACCTTCAATGCCTTTACCTGCTAGCGCTTTACGATCTTCTGCTTCAACAACAAGCACACCCTCATCTTGTGCTTTATTAATAATGGCTTTTGCCAATGGGTGATGAGAGCCTATTTCTACGGATGAAGCAAAAGTCAGTACTTCTTTTTCATTAAATCCAGCTTCAGCGACAACATCAGTAACTTGAGGTTTCCCTTCAGTTAAGGTACCTGTTTTATCTAATGCGATAGTATTAACAGTGCCTAATTGTTCTAATGCTGCTCCGCCTTTGATTAGCGCTCCACGTTTAGTGGCTGCTGCTAATGCTGAAGTAATGGCGGCGGGTGTGGAGATAACCAAAGCACAAGGACAACCAATAAGTAATAGGGTTAAACCGCGATAAATCCATGTTTCCCACGGCTGTGAGAACAACAGTGGTGGAACAATGATAACTAGCGCAGAGAACAGCATAATTGCAGGTGTATAGTAACGGCTAAAGCGATCAATAAAGCGCTCAATAGGGGCTCTACGCTCTTCAGCTTCTTCAATTAATTGCAAAATACGGTCGATAGCATTTTGCCCTTGTTCTGAGACTACTTTCATTTGCACAGATCTATCTACAGATAAACAACCTGCAGCTACTTTTTCGCCTTGTAGGCGTTCTACAGGTACAGATTCACCCGTCAATGCGCTTTCATCAAAGCTTGCAAATGCACTAATTAATTCCGCATCTGTTGGCAAACGTGAACCTGGTGCAATTTCAATAATGTCGCCGGGACGTAATTGTGCAACAGGGATCGTCTGTTTTTTCCCCTCTTTGATTAATGTCGCTTCTTCTGGCACTAAAGCCATTAATGCACTCACGCCACGACGAGCACGTCCTGCAGCATAAGACTCCAGCATTTCACCAATCATAAACAGCAAAATAACCATCGCTGCTTCTTCGGTAGCATTAATAAATAGTGCACCAATTGCGGCAACACTCATCAATGTTTCTATAGCGAAGGGGGTACCATTGCGAATAAGTTGTAGTGCCTTTTTCACAATGGGGAATAAACCAATTAACGTTGTTGCAATAAAGGCAGTACGACCTGCTTGAGGATCAATAAACTCTACGCTCCAGCTAATCGCCATTAAAAGTGCCAAGACGATAACAAATGAGCTCTCTTTTAAAAGACTCTGCTTAGTGCTTTTTTTAGATTGAGGTGATGAGAGATCAAAAAGTTCAAAACCAGCGCTGTTAATTGCAGCAATCACATCCGCGCGTAGATCACTATCAGCATCAACGACCAATTTTTCGGTGGCAAAAAGAACTTTTGCTTGTTTTACGCCTGTGACTTTGAGCGCTGCTGTTTCGATCTTTTGAGCGCAACTCGGGCAATCCATTCCTTGCACTTTCCAACTAAAGCGTTGCTGTGCTACTTTTTCTGGCTCAACGTTAGAAACAGGAGCGTTGATATTACAGCTTTCATGAGCATGTTCGTGGGAGTGTCCGTGGTGATGCTCATCCTCGCATTCAGGATCACTTTTATCTATTTTGGTGTGGGAATGTCCACTTTTAGTATGTGAGTGCGTACTATTCTCTGTGTGACCTGAACAACATTGAGAGCTTGAGCAGCAAGCATCGGTATGTTTATTGTGTTGATGAGCATGTTTAGTCATAACTGGCTCTCCTTGTTTAACAAAGTAAAGTCTAAATTCATTTATCTGATAAGTACTTTACAGCTTGGAGTAGAGTCCAGAGTCAAGATACCAAAGGTACATTCATTGGCAAAAAGTGCGAATTAGGTTAGAAAATTAACCCCTTATTCTATTTTGTAAAAATAAGGGGCTGATGAATACTAAAGGAATAACGCTCTAACGATGAAGAAATGCCCAATAAAATAACAGGCGCTGACAAGTCCTTTAGATGCTGAAAATGAGAAGCGGAAGCGGTTGATTAGCCATATTGAGTAAGCGATTACTAACAATAATGAACCAATCATTACTGATAAGTTGTAATCATTGCTTAAGTAGAAGAATCTTTCGCCCGCAACCCAAAACATAGCAAAGGCGGCTAATAAAGTTAGAGAGGCAGGGATAGCTAATTTATCAAGTTTAGCCCAAACAATGACTAGAATGATAATAAAAGCAATAATAACGAATCCAAGTAAAGGAAGATAGAAAGAGAGTTGGAGTGGCAGTAAAAAACTCACCATATAAAGTATGTAGCTTAAGAAAATCAAGGCAATGGATGGTAGTAAATACTTACCATCAAATATTCTTAAGATATCAGAAAGTAGTGTCGCTAATAATGCACCTACGATAAGGTAGCTATTAATATTGTGTTCAGGAACTTGCCACGCCCAAAGTAATAAAAGAAGTAGTGTGATAGGACGGAATAACCATCGTTGCCAATTAGGGCCTCGATATGCGGCATCGATATAAAGCCATCCGGAGAATAATACGGCGAGAAAAGGCCAACTCATAATATCTTCCTTATATTCAGAACTGTTTTATTATTGATAGCAGAAAGTTTAATTTAAGAATAGCGGTTAATGACGAAACTGACGCACTTATTAAAATAATATCAGCACACAGTGTTGGGTCCATGTAACGATAGGAATTAGTGTAATGAATAAAGCGGCTATTTTAGGAATTGCAGTACTGATCATTATTATCGCATCAGCGACTTATCGTTTTTTTGAACAACGTAAACAGCGAATAAGTGATGATAATGCACCTGTAACACTCTATATGGTTGAAGTGATTGATAAAAAAGAAATAGCGGCAAATGAACGACGTTCAAGAGAAAATGATGTCACTGGCCCAGAAATAACTCATTATTATCAAGTAACCTTTCGTTTAACCACTGATGATCGTAAAGATTTAGTATTAAAGATTGATAAATCAGCTTATCAAAATATTGAACTTGAAATGAAAGGGCGTTTGTTTATGCAAGGTAGTCGTTTTATAAAGTTTGAAACAGATATGCCAAGTAATGAGCAGAAATAATAAATAAGATGATTAATTTATAAGGTTGGCAATCTCTGGGGTTGATTATGACCCCAGGTAATTGCGAGAATACAACAATATTTATGGCTGTTGTTTGGTCTTATTTTTCTGTTTTTCTTCGTATTCTTTTCGTAATTCTTTTTGTATTTTTAAAAGCTCAAAGATCCCAAAGAAGAAAATGCGAAATTGTAATGCCGTTGATGGTTTTTGATCTTTAGGTTGTCCTGCTTTATACATAACGATTTGTAGTCCATGCATAATCACCATGAAAATCAATGCAATATCCATAAAATATTTTAGAGGCTTAGGAAACGGAGAAATAATATTTAAAAGCAGAAAGCCCCAAACACCGACCATTAAAAATCGGCCAAAAAAGATTAACATAGCAGCTCCATAAAAAATTAAGCAGATAAACTGCGAATATAAAGACGATACGTGACTTGTCCTGCGATCTTCTCTCTATGCAATGTCCAACAAGTCGGAATTGTATAAGTCTGTGCTTTAACTTCTTCCTCAATATAAATATAGCAATCTTGCGCTAACCAACCGTTCTTTTCTAATAATTGGATAGTGTCTGATAACATGCCTTTATGGAAAGGAGGATCTAAAAAAACAACATTATAAGGTGAACCTTGTTTGGCGAGATATGATAATGCACTGTCTTGAATGACATGCCCATTCTCTGCATTAAGTAAGGCTAAGTTTGTCGTAATTTGTTGGGCAACAGTACGTTCATATTCAATAAACGTAGTTTCACGAGCATAGCGAGAAAGGGCTTCAATTCCTAAACCACCGCTTCCTGCAAAACAGTCGAGGCAACGGGCATCTTGGATAACAGGCATTAGCCAATTAAAGAGCGTTTCTTTCACTCTATCTGTTGTTGGTCGTAATCCTTGGCTATCAAGAACAGGAAGTTTACGACCACGCCATTTTCCCCCAATTATTCTGATTTGTCCCATTGGGGCTTTTTGTGGTTTTTTGGCCATATTATTTTGATTTATATCGTTTAAACGTGAGTTTTGGAGTGTCTTTTGGAATAAGGAATTCGTGTCTATTGTTATCTTGATGACTTCCCTTGGTTTAATCTGGAATAATTTACCATAAAATTCGTATAAAAGATGCGTTTATCCATGATCAAATGATAGACTTCATTATTATTTTCAATATCGTCAATGTAATCGCGCCATGATTTAGTGCGAGGAGTTTAGTAGCTAATGGCAAAAGAAAAAAAAGGTTTTTTCTCGTGGCTCGGTTTTGGGCGTAACAAAGAAGAAAATATTGAGCAAGAGAAAGAGCAACAACGCTTAGAAGAAGAGCGTTTTGAACAGGAACGTTTGGCAAAAGAAGCCCAAGAAGAAGCTGCTTGCCAAGCGCAGTTAGAAGCAGAACGTTTAGAAGCTGAGCGCCAAGAGGCGCAACGTGTTGTGCAAGATAGATTGGCACAAGAAGCTGAAAAACAACGTTTAGAGCAAGAAGAAGCCCGACGCCAAGCTGAAATAGATGCAGAACAAGCACGTTTAGAGGCAGAACATGCAGAGCAAGCTCGTTTGGCTCAAGAAGCACAAGCCCAACGTCTTGCACAAGAAGAAGCCCAGCGCCAAGCTGAACTGAAAGCAGAACAAGAACGTCAAGAAGCAGCACGTTTAGAGCAAGAACGTCTGGCTCAAGAAGCCGAAGCCCAACGTTTAGCGCAAGAAGAAGCCCAGCGCCAAGCTGAACTGAAAGCAGAACAAGAACGCCAAGAAGCAGTACGTTTAGAGCAAGAACGTCTGGCTCAAGAAGCCGAAGCTCAACGTTTAGCGCAAGAAGAAGCGCAGCGCCAAGCTGAACTGAAAGCAGAACAAGAACGTCAAGAAGCAGCACGTTTAGAGCAAGAACGTCTGGCTCAAGAAGCCGAAGCCCAACGTCTTGCGCAAGAAGAGGAAAACGAACGTCTCTCTATTGCGCAAGCAGAAGCTGAAGATATTGAATCTTTACGCGAAGAAGTACTAGCAGATAAAGTTGTTGAGCAAGAAAAACCTAAGAAAGAGGGTTTCTTTAGTCGACTGAAAAAAGGTTTACTAAAAACTCGCCAGAACTTAGGTTCAGGATTCCTTAGTCTATTTCGTGGTAAGAAAATTGATGATGACCTTTTTGAGGAGTTAGAAGAACAACTCTTAATTGCTGATGTGGGTATGGAAACCACAACGAAAATCATCACTAGTTTGACTAAACACGCCACTCATAAAGATCTTAAAGATGCTGAAGCTCTTTACGGAAAATTGCGTGAAGAGATGGGGGATATTTTAAGTAAAGTTGATAAGCCACTAAATATTGAAGGTAAAAAACCTTTTGTTATTTTAATGGTTGGTGTTAACGGTGTTGGTAAAACAACGACAATCGGAAAATTAGCGCGACAATACCAAGCTGAAGGTAAATCTGTCATGTTAGCAGCGGGGGATACATTCCGAGCTGCAGCGGTTGAACAGTTACAAGTTTGGGGGGAGCGTAATAATATCCCTGTTGTTGCGCAACATACGGGCGCTGATCCTGCATCTGTTATTTTTGATGCAATTCAATCAGCCCAAGCAAAAGGTGTCGATGTTCTTATTGCTGATACCGCAGGACGATTGCAGAATAAATCCCATTTAATGGAAGAGCTGAAAAAAATCGTTCGTGTTATGAAAAAATTAGACGAAGAAGCGCCACACGAAGTGATGCTGACGTTAGATGCCAGTACCGGGCAAAATGCAGTTAGTCAGGCAAAACTCTTTAATGAAACAGTTGGGCTAACTGGATTAACATTGACTAAACTCGATGGTACAGCAAAAGGTGGGGTTATCTTCTCCATTGCTGATCAGTTTAGTATTCCTATCCGTTATATCGGGGTAGGTGAAGGTATTGAAGATCTACGTCCGTTTAAGGCCGACGATTTTATTGAGGCTCTGTTTGCCCGCGAGGAGTAGTTTTAATGATCCGCTTCGAACACGTCAGCAAGGCTTATTTAGGTGGAAGACAAGCATTGCAGGGGGTTGATTTTCATCTTCGCCCTGGTGAAATGGCTTTTTTAACGGGTCACTCTGGTGCCGGTAAAAGTACATTACTTAAGTTAATTTGTGGAATAGAACGCCCTAGTGATGGTGCTATTTGGTTTGCTGGTCATGATATCAGTAGACTAAAAAATAGTGAGATCCCTTTTCTACGTCGTCAAATTGGGATGATCTTCCAAGATCACCACTTATTGATGGACAGAACGGTTTATGACAATGTTTCTCTTCCCCTGATTATTGCTGGCGCGAGTGAAGAGGATATTCGACGACGAGTTTCAGCTGCTTTAGATAAAGTAGGACTATTGGATAAAGCCAAAAATTATCCTATTCAACTCTCTGGTGGTGAGCAACAACGTGTCGGTATTGCGCGCGCGGTTGTGAATAAACCGACTGTTTTACTCGCAGATGAACCAACAGGTAACCTTGATGGTGAGCTTTCAGAAGGCATTATGCGTCTTTTTGAAGAGTTCAACCGTGTTGGCGTAACCGTGTTAATGGCGACACATGATATGTCGCTGATAGAACGCAGAAATTATCGCATTCTTACATTAGGGCAAGGCAGAATGGTGGGAGGACAAAATGGCTAAAGCAAAAATTTCCCGTAAATCAATGCCAACGCCAGGCGCAAAAACCAAGGCGCTAAAAGGGGGAAGACGCGAACAGTGGCGCTATGCATGGCGTAACACTATGGCTGATTTTTTACGCCAGCCGCTCTCCTCTTTTTTAACAGTAATGGTTGTTGCTATATCTCTCACCTTGCCTAGCATCTTTTATATTGTGTGGAAAAATGTTTCAACTGCAGCAGAACAATGGTATCCCACACCGCAATTAACGGTTTATCTTGATAAATCTCTTGATGATTCATTAGCTGAAGCCACCATTAAGAAGATAGAAGCCTTAGATAAAGTTGAGGATGTTAACTATCTTTCACGACAAGATTCGCTAGTGGAATTTCGTTCTTGGTCTGGCTTTAGTAGTGCGTTAGATATGTTAGAAGAGAATCCATTACCTGCGGTTGCGATTGTAACACCCGTTATGGAGCCTAGCGATAAACAGTTAATGGTGAATTTGCGTGATAGCGTTGCGAAAATACCCGGTGTTGACGAAGTAAGAATGGATGATAGTTGGTTTACTCGGCTTTCAACGTTAACTTCATTAGTTGGGCAAATCGCTTTAGTGATTGGTACATTGATGGTTGTTGCCTTGTTATTGGTGATTGGCAACAGTGTGCGTCTCAATATTTTCAGTCGTCGTGATACCATTAATGTGATGAAATTAATCGGTGCAACCGATGGCTTTATTATGCGCCCTTTCCTTAATTGGGGATTGATCCTGGGCTTTATTGGTGCCGTATTTGCCTTGATTTTTTCAGCTTTACTGGTGTGGAAACTCTCAGATGTGGTGACTCAAGCCGCGACCGTGTTTGGAACCTCTTTTTCCATTTCAGGACTCGGTTTTGATGAATCTATCATTCTTATTCTTGTTGCTATGATTATTGGCTGGTTGGCTGCATGGTTGACGACAATGCAGCATTTGCGTCAATTCACACCCGAATAATCGATTAGAGCATTTTATACTTATCCGCTAAATAATTTTTTTTATCAGGCTGGGTTCCGTTAATATCGCTACCCAGCCATTTTATCGACGTCCTGTCTCTGGCATAATAATGTACGCACTCTTTTCTATGGTAAGGTAACAGTCAGATTTGCTATCTGTGATAGAAAAGTACAAAGATATGTAAACATAGATGCGAGATGAACCTTTAGTGTTTATGCTGGTCAAATAGTCGTTATGATAAAAACACATCATAAAAAACCTTAACTGACTTCTTATTTAAGCTATATTTAGAAGGCTCATCTATTTTCCCTTACAGCGATAATTTTAATTATTTATTTGATTTTCATGAGGATTTGAATGACAAAAGAAATGCAATCCTTAGCATTGGTTCCGCAAGGCAGCATCGAAGCGTATATACGTGCAGCCAATTCCTATCCGATGTTAACCGCAGAGGAAGAAAAGGAACTCGCTGAACGGCTGCATTACGATGGTGACTTGGATGCAGCAAGAACGCTTATCCTTTCACATCTGCGCTTCGTTATTCATGTTGCTCGTAGCTATTCAGGTTACGGCTTACCACAAGCTGATCTTATCCAAGAAGGTAATATTGGTTTGATGAAAGCGGTTCGTCGTTTTAACCCAGAAGTGGGTGTTCGACTTGTCTCTTTTGCTGTGCATTGGATCAAAGCAGAAATTCACGAATATGTGCTACGTAACTGGCGTATTGTGAAAGTGGCAACCACAAAATCACAACGTAAACTATTTTTTAATCTGCGAAAAAATAAAAAACGTTTAGGTTGGTTCAATCAAGATGAAGTCGAGCTTGTTGCAAGAGAATTAGGCGTATCAGAAAGTGATGTCCGAGAAATGGAGTCACGAATGTCAGCGCAAGATATGGCATTTGATATGACTGCTGACGATAGTGATGACTCACATCCTATCGCTCCTGTACTCTTCTTAGAAGATAAGTCTTCTGACTTTGCCGACGGTATTGAAGAAGATAATTGGGACAATCATGCAACGGATAAACTGACGTCAGCAATTGAAACTCTTGATGAACGTAGCCAAGATATTATTCGTGCTCGCTGGCTAGATGATGATAACAAATCGACATTGCAAGACTTGGCGACAAAATATGGTGTTTCTGCCGAGCGTGTTCGTCAATTAGAAAAAAATGCGATGAAGAAATTGCGTTTAGCGATTGAAGATTAATCACATTTCAGACCAAGCATACGCTCTCATAAAGTAGAGTATGTTATAAAAGCGATATGAAGATATCGCTTTTTTATTGCTTGGAGAATATAACGTGAAAATAGTTATCGCCCCTGATTCATTTAAAGAAAGCTTAAGTGCGAAAGAAGTTGCAACAGCAATAAAACAGGGTTTTTCACGTTATTTACCCAATGCGCAATATTGTTGTATTCCCATGGCGGATGGTGGTGAAGGAACGGTGACATCGCTGGTGGAAGCAACGCAAGGCCGTTTTATCTCTACACACGTGTGTTCGCCTTTGGGGAAACAAGTGACCGCAACTTGGGGAATTTTAGGCGATAACTCTACTGCTGTGATTGAAATGGCACAAGCTTCCGGTCTCCATCTTATCCCATCATCTCAACGTAATCCCAATTTAACGACCAGTTATGGTACGGGGGAACTCATTAATGCCGCGCTTGAGATGGGCGTTAAAAAAATCATTTTAGGATTAGGTGGAAGTGCTACAAATGATGCTGGTGCCGGCATGATGCAAGCACTTGGCCTAGGTCTTAAAGATAAATTAGGCTCCTCTTTGCCTTTTGGTGGACAAGCATTAACACAGCTCCATTCTATTGATATCACAACTCTTAACCCTAAACTTAAGCAAGCCGAGATCGAAATTGCTTGTGATGTCACTAATCCATTGTGTGGAGAAAACGGGGCATCCGCTATTTTTGGTCCTCAAAAAGGAGCGACCAAAGATGATATTGCGCAACTTGATAAAGCTTTACTTCATTTTGGTACTTATCTTGAGAAAATAACGCAACGCAATCTTATTAATATTGCAGGAAGTGGCGCAGCGGGCGGATTAGCACTACCGTTACTTGCCTTTACGCAAGCAACGCTTTCACCGGGGATTGAACTGGTTGCTAAAGCGGTTGAACTAGAAAAATATTTTATTGATGCTGATTTAGTCATCACTGGAGAAGGCCGAATGGATAGCCAATCAGCACAAGGTAAAACACCAATAGGGGTTGCCTTACTTGCTAAAAAATACCACCGCCCTGTGATTGCATTAGTCGGTGGTTATTTACCTGATTATGGCGTGGTACATCAGCAGGGTATTGATGCTGTTTTCTCTATTGTACCAGGTGTCTCGACACTAGATGATGCACTTCGTAATGCGCAAAAGAATCTAAGTGAGACGGCTTACAATGTGGCTAGACTTTATACATTGAGAACATAGAGATCAGATTGTGGCGATGGACTAAATTGATGGTGTGTTAAAAAAGCATGTGCAACATCATATCCATTTTCTTCGGCGGATAAGCTTATTGCCTGCCAATGAGTCATATCAGGGTAGGCTGATAAGCATTGTGTCAGTAAATAATGTCCAACACCGCGACGGCGTGTCACTTCTCTTACCATAAAATCAGTGATAATAGCTTTCTCATCCGATAATTTAACCCAACAAGCCGCTAACAATCGCTCATTAAATCTTGCTACAAAGAGTATATTCTCGTTGCTGATCTCATTTTTTAGGGCTGATTGATAACGTACATCTTGCCAAATTTTGCCTAAATCAATACGGTCTTGTTCTGAAAGCTGTGTTAGTCTTTCAATGGTCAGTTTCATTAAATATCCTGTTAGTTTGCCGTGTGTTTTTTTTCTTTTAATGAAGATATTAAGGTCTTAATGGTGAAACACAATGCCAAACTCGTTAAGATCACACAAGAATAAAAGACATACTCATAGTTATTGTCAGTTACAAAATAGACTGAAATCATAGGGCCAGCGGCCATTCCACAATAACGAATAAAATTATAAATCCCCATTGCAGTTGCTCTCATTGTACTAAAATGACTCGCTAATAATGTGGTGTGTGTTGGCATAGTTAATCCAAGAGAAAAGCCATATAACACGGTTAAGCCAAGCATTACAGGTAATGAGGTTTGCCAAAAGAGAGCAAATAACATCAACATAATCAAGTTGATACAAGAAGTAATAATCACGCCATATTTCGTATTAAATAAATGGCAAATTCTACGGTAAAAATAGCTACCTAAGATAAGCGCAATCGACATAGGTATATATAATCCGCCTATTTCAGTGCTGTTAAGCTGATAAAGATGAAAGGCTATTAAGGGTAAGAAAACCAGTAGACAAAAATAGTTATAAAACACCATAAAACTCATGACAAATACAGATTTACCCTCAGATGTCATAAGCACTTGTTGTATGGCGGATACGCTTTTAAAGGTATTTTTCTGTTCTGGATGTGTTTCAGGTAAATAAAAGAGATGGGTAATAAGTAATATGACACCGACAACGGACAAGAAAATAAAAATACCTTGATATTGATAATGTTGCGCTAAATATCCACCTAATAAGGGGCCACAGGCAGGGGCTAGTGCTAATAGCATTTGATACGATCCCATCGCTTTAGCTCGCTCGTTTCCTTGATAAAGATCGCCAAGAATAGTTGCCGCCACCACAGGAATAGCCGCAATACCGATAGCTTGGATCACACGCCAAAAAATGAATAAATTAACAGAATCAGACCAAATACAACCTAATGCACCCACAATAGAAATAGCTAATCCACTGAGTAAAATAGGTTTTCTTCCCCATTTGTCAATCAATGAGCCATAAAGTAGTTGCATAACAGCCATAGCAAAAGTAAATGCAGATACCGTTAAATTAACTAACGATAACGTAGTATTAAATTGCTGTTGGATCAAAGGAAGTACTGGGGTATAGATATTTTGCGCCAAAGAGCCTAGTAGTGCGCTAAAACAAATAAGATAAAATAGACTGCGGATTGATAATTTCATTTTATAGCCTCTCGTTATTTTTGTTTCCATGGAAACAAAAAATAATAATAGCGATATTTTGATTGTTGTAAATGCTTTTGTTACTATTTTTGAAATATTTTTTCCAAGGAAACAAAATGTCGAAAGAGAATGTGACAACACAAGACTTATTAAAAGGGTTAAGTGATTTTTTGCACCTTAAAGATGAACGTGCTGATAGCGATCATAAAAAAGTATTAGAAGAGAATGGGTTAGATAATTATTCACTCACAGAACTGCATGTGATCCATTGTATTGGTGAAGAGAGTATGAGAAATCTCACAACCATCAGTGAATATATGTCCATGACTCGAGGCGCAGTCTCAAAAATTTGTAGTCGATTACAAAAGAAAGGGGCTATTGAAAAAATAAAGTTGGCAGATAATCAAAAAGAAATATTTTTTATCTTAACAACTGAGGGGGAGCGTCTTTTTCATGCTCATGAGTTGTTGCATCAACAATCTCAAGCAAAATGGTCTGCGTTGTTTGAACAATATGATCAGCATGAAAGGCAAGCAATTAAACGTTTTTTTGCCGATGTTGCGGATTGTTTTCGCCATTCGTAACCGATAAAGCTAAAAAACCCCCATATCATGAGATATAGGGGCAAAGTTATTATTTTTTATCTGCAGCGATGCGATTACGGATATTATCAGCACGCTCTTTTGATGGTGGGTGAGAATCAAACATACTTGAATCACCGCCACCTAATTTTGCAAGTTTCTCAAAACCGGTCACTAAGCCCGCAGTATTCACACCACGTTTTGTTAGTAAGTCATAAGAGAAATTATCCGCTTCAGTTTCTTGATGTTGTGAGAATTGAGCATTAATTAATTTCTGACCCATTTCAGCTAATTGTGAGCTGCTTAATTGTGCTGCAACGCCACCTGCTGATGCTGCTGCCGTACGTGCAGCAACTGTTGCGTGAGCAACTTGAATTGCTTTACGGGTATGACCTAAAGCCACATGTCCCATTTCATGACCTAAAACGCCTTCAACTTCGTTATCTGTCATCATATCCATTAAGCCACTGTAAACACGCACACAGCCGTTAGCCATTGCCCATGCATTCACATCTTTGGTCATGTAAACTTTGTAATTTACCGGAGTGCCATTAACTTCATTACCTAATGCTTTAGCGATATTGTTTAAGCGTTTGGTATAAGTGCTATTGGCTGGTGCGACTTTATTTTGGGCATCCATCTCTTTACATGCATCATTTGTTAGTGCTTTGATATCATCATCGCTTAATGTTGCAGCTTGGAAAAGTTGGGTTCCTGATTTAGTCAGCATATCGGTATTGAGGTTTTGACAACCTGAGAGTAGTGCTGCTGATACCATCACTGTAGCAAGTAATTTAATTTTCATTGTTTAATTAAGTCCTTTTCTGCTTGGCAGTTTATATAAGTGCAGATCAAATTCGAGCAGAAGAATAACAGTGCTTATCTATTGGCGCAATATAGGCATGTTATGTTAGAAATATTATCTCAATATCTGTTTTTCTCTTTTTTCAGCGTAAGTGTTTTATTTTCTTTTTTCTTAATTACGTGTAATAAAAAGGGAAAAATAAATTTAACTTATTTAAATTTAAGAGAATTAGTGGATAAATTAGTCTTAGAGATAGATGGTTTATTGGCGTGAATGTTATATAAATCATTTGATTATGCTTATGTTACATGCAAATAAGGCCATTTTGTATTTATTTGGAATAATATCAAAGAAGCGTTGTATTTGGATGTGACTTTTATTTTTTTAATTCTGACAAATTTTATATTTTTGGTGCTTATTGCTTAATGATAAATAAATAGCGACATTTAAAATATCGCTATTAAGATTAAACTGAAAGTGAAAAAAGTGATATCAAAGTCTTATGAAACCATTAATTCACTAATGAGCATAAAAGGGCGGTTAATACGTTTTCCTGATTGTGCATTAAAGAAATGAAGATGTTCTGGGTGAATGGTAAGACCTATTTTATTTCCAATATTCACACCGTGATCGTTTGGTGCACGAATAACGAGAGGTTGTTTCTGTTTATCGCAAGTCGTGGCATAAATTAAAACATCAGCGCCGAGTGCTTCAATAAATTCAACATCAACATGAAAAAGAGGATGTTGATGGTTAATAATTAAATGTTCAGGACGTAAACCCAATTTAATGGTTTTATAAGGAACATGCTGAGATGAAACGGCAATATGTCCATCAGCAACTTCGATCACACCATGATTAATCGGGACATCTAAGATATTCATTGCTGGTGAGCCCATAAACGTAGCTACAAATACGGAGGCGGGGCTTTCATAAATATCTAACGGTGTACCTACTTGTTCTATATTTCCTTGATTTAAAACCACTAGCTTGTCTGCTAATGTCATCGCTTCTACTTGGTCATGCGTTACATAAATAGAGGTTGTGGAGAGTTTTCGCTGTAATTTTTTGATCTCCAGACGCATCTGAACCCGTAATTTAGCATCAAGGTTAGAGAGTGGCTCATCAAATAAAAAGACTTTAGGATCACGAACAATGGCTCTCCCCATTGCGACACGTTGACGTTGTCCACCAGAAAGCTCTTTCGGTTTTCTATCAAGTAAATGGCTGATTTCAAGTAATTGGGCGGCATTTGTAACAAGTTCTTCAATCTTGGCTTTTGGTGTTTTTCGATTACGTAAGCCATATGCCATATTATTATAAACTGACATATGAGGATAAAGGGCATAGTTTTGAAACACCATGGCAATATCACGTTCACTAGGTTCATGCTCATTAACCCGTAAACCATCAATAAATAAATCACCTTGTGTAATGGTTTCTAATCCCGCAATCATTCGCAGTAATGTCGATTTACCACAACCGCTTGGACCGACTAATACCACCATTTCACCTTGCTCAATAGAAAGATTTAATTTAGAAATGGCTTGATGACCATTTGGATAACACTTTTCTAAATTTGTGAGAGTAACGGTTGTCATGTTATTTCTCCGTATCAATAAAGCCTTTTACAAAGGCTCTTTGCATCAAAATGACAATAAGGACGGGAGGCAACATTGCAATTAACGTGGTTGCCATGATCTTATTCCATTCAACGACACCATCAGAAACCGCAACCATCTGTTTAATACCCATGACAATGGTGTAGTAGTGAGTATCTGTTGTGATCAACATTGGCCAAAGATATTGGTTCCAGCCATAAATAAAAGTGATAACAAATAGAGCGGCGATATTCGTGCGAGAAAGAGGAAGTAAGATAGTGAAAAAGAATTTAATAGGGCCAGCACCATCGATTTTCGCGGCTTCAATTAATTCTGGGGTGATGGTAAGAAAAAATTGACGAAATAAAAAAGTAGCTGTGGCGCTGGCAATTAATGGAATAGTTAAACCTGCATAAGAGTTCAACATATTGAGATCTGTGACCACCTCAAATGTAGGCATAATGCGGACTTCAACAGGTAACATTAACGTAAAAAAGATAGTCCAAAAGGCAAGCATTCTTCCTGGAAAGCGAAAGAAAACGACGGCGTAGGCGGATAAAATCGAGATGGTTAATTTCCCTATAGTGATTACTATCGCCATAATCAATGAATTCAATAACATACTGTTAATTGAAATGGCGCTATTTTGCGTGGTACCTGCCTGTGAAAATATTGATTTAAAAATATTTATGCCTTCAGTTCCAAACCAAAGAGGAGAGCCGGTGGCAAATTCGGTGTTTTGATGGGTTGTTGCCACAAGTGCAATCCAGACAGGAAATGCAACAGAAAGTATGCCGACAATAAGAATAAAGTGGCAAAACGCATGAAATAAAGGTCTACGTTCAACCATCAGTAAGCCACCTTTTTCTCAACATAACGAAATTGAATAATGGTTAATATTGCGACAATAAACATTAAAATAACGGATTGTGCAGCAGAGGATCCTAAATCTAATCCCACAAAACCATCGTTATAAACCTTATAAACCAGAGTTGATGTACTACTACCAGGGCCACCTTGTGTCATCGCATGGATAATCGCGAATGTATCAAAAAAGGCATAAGCAAAATTAACCACCAATAAGAAAAAAGTTGTGGGAGAAATTAAAGGAAAACTGATAGTTATAAAGCGCTTAATAGGGCCACTACCATCGATAGCCGCAGCTTCTAAAAGAGATTTGGGCACAGATTGCAAGGCCGCGAGGAAAAACAGAAAGTTATAACTTACTTGTTTCCATGTCGCCGTTAAAATCACCATCCACATAGCGTGATGTGTATTAAGTACAGGATCCCAATTAATACCTATTTTCTTTAATTGTTGGCTTAATACACCAATTGTGGGATCAAGCATAAATAACCAAAGAAACCCCGCAATAACAGGCGCAATGGCATAAGGTGAAATTAAAATGGTGCGATAAAACAGTTTACCTCGCAAAATTTGCTCGGCAATACCCGCTAAAATAAGTGCAGATAGCATTGATAAAAATACGACACTGGTACTGAAAATAAGCGTCGTGACCAAACTATCAAAATAATAACGATTGCTAAAAAGTCGCTGAAAATTTTCAAAACCAACAAATTCTCGACTAAGTCCAAATGCATCTTCTAATTGAAATGATTGAAAAAATGCTTGCCCAGCAGGCCAAATAAAAAAGATAAGCGTGATAGCTAATTGAGGAAAAATTAGCGCGAGAGGTAACCATTTTTGTTTAAAATAAATGGATTGAGAAGCCATACAATATCCAGTGAATCGATAAAAATAGAAGGCGAGCACTTGGCTCGCCTAATATAAATAATTATTGTTGAGAACGTTCAAAGCGACGTAACTGCTCATTTCCACGTGTAACAGCATTATCTAATGCAGCTTGAGCACTCTGTTTTCCTGCCCACACTTTTTCTAACTCTTCATCAACGATTTCTCGAGTTTGCAGGAAATTACCAAAGCGTAATCCCTTTGAATTTTCGGTAGGCTCTGAAGTTGTCATTTGTAATATTGCGGTGTCAGCCCCTGGGTTTTTCTGATAAAAACCTTGTTGCTGTGTTAACGCATAAGCCGCTTTAGTGACTGGCAAATAACCCGTAGCTTGGTGCCAATCAGCTTGAACTTCAGGACTTGAAAGATAGGTGAAAAATTTGGCAACACCGTTATATTCCGCGTCTGGACGCCCTGACATAACCCATAACGATGCTCCGCCAATAATGGTATTCGCTGGTTTTTGTACAAGAGTATCATCGTAAGGCAATTGGCTAACACCAATATCAAGACCTTTCATATTCTCTTTAATACCTGCAAAGCCTGCGGATGATTCCATTACCATGGCACACTCCTGAGTATAAAATAGAGGCATTGCATCCGATTGGCGTCCGCCATATTTAAAAATACCGGATTTTGACCAATCAGCCATTTGTTGAATATGAGCCACGAAAGGCGCTTTATTAAATAGGAAGGTAGTATCAAAACCATCGAAACCGTTATTTTTTGTCGCAATAGGCAAATTATTGCGCGCACCAAAGTTTTCGATTTGTGTCCATGATTGCCATGTGGTGGTAAATCCGCATTTAACACCAGAATCGAGCAGTTTTTGAGATACGATTTCCATCTCTTTCCATGTCTTTGGTGGTTGCTCTATCCCTGCTTTTTTAAATAGCGTTTTGTTGTAGTAAAGCACGGGGGTTGAACTATTAAATGGTAACGACATCATTTTACCATCGCTACTGGTGTAATAACCCGTGACAGTTGATAGATAACTATTAGGATCAAAAGGCTCGTTGGTTTTTTCCATTAATTGATAAACAGGGAAAACGGCTTTTTTAGCCCCCATCATGCTGGCTGTACCCACTTCAAAGACTTGCACAATAGCTGGTTGGTTTTTAGCGCGAAATGAAGCCACTGCACTGGTCATTGTTTCCGCATATGTGCCTTTATAAACAGGCTTTATCTCATATTCAGATTGGCTGGCGTTAAAATCAGAGGCGATTTGATTAACTTTCTGACCAAGCGCACCTCCCATTGCATGCCACCATTCAATTTGTGTTTTTGCGTGTGTAGGAGAGGTAAATAACGTCATCGCAACAGCAAGGCCTGTTATTGATTTTATCGACATGCAGAATTTCCTTTTTAATCGAAAGTTAAAGGTGCAATCTAATCTGCGAATTACCCTAAATGTTGTTTATGACAAAGGGGTGACAATTAAATGAAGATATATTGATGGTATGACTGTCAAATTGCTGTCATAAATGGTTGTCATGATGTCGGCACAAATGAAAAGGAGAGAGAAATGAAGATAGCTGCTCACCGAGGTTTTTCTGGAAAAGCCCCTGAAAATACATTGGCTGCGTTTAAAATGGCAATTGATTTCGGGTGTGAATGGATTGAAACGGATGTGCAATTAACCGCGGATCATGTTCCTGTGCTTATTCATGATAAAACAGTTAATCGTTGCACAAATGGGCAAGGTGCTGTGCGTTTTCATACTTTAGATGATTTGCATCGTCTTGATGCGGGAAGTTGGTTTAGCTCACTCTATCAAGGTGAGAAAATTCCTTCATTAAGGCAAGGGTTGCAGCTAATTAAACGTTCAGGAACAAAGCTTAATATTGAGTTGAAGACATGGCCTGATGATGATGTTGAGCGTTTATGTTTAGCGGTTTCTGATATGATAAAAAGTGCAGATATTCCGAATGAGCAAATTTTATTTTCCTCTTTTGATACGCATGCGCTTACCATTATGAAGCGATACCTGCCGTTTATTCGCAGAGGCCAATTGTGGGATGAGATCCCAGATAATGCGTTAGAAACACTAAAAGTGATTGATGGTTTTAGTGTGCATTGTAATTACAAGTATCTTACACAAAAACAAGCACAGTTGTTAAAACAAGCAGGCTATGAAATTTATTGTTATACCCCGAATAATCCTGAAGAAGTGAAAGATTTTGAGCAATGGGGTGTTGATATGTTGATTACGGATATGCCTGATGTCTACCAACCGGATGTTTATCAAATAGCAAAATGAAAAGGGATTAACGATCCCGCTTATTTGTATTGAATAAGGTGTTATCGATATGTTTGGTGACGCCTTTTCTCCTTTTCCTACCGTATTTTAAGAGAAATGTTGAGTAATGGATGTTTTATTTACATTCTCTGCTATCATCCTGCGCAATTAATGAATAGATATTGTTCAACACGATAATGTTTATCTCATTAAAAATAAAAATGGGGAAAATGGTTAGCGAATATGGCGACCTTATTAACCCAACCTCTAAGAGTGGAAGTACGTTATTTCTACTTTAATTGCCTATAATATAATTGAGAGTGAAATATGAAAGAACTCGTTGTTGTTGCCATTGGAGGCAACAGTATTATTAAAGACAATGCTAGCCAGTCTATCGCTCATCAAGAACAAGCAGTACAAGAGGTTGCAGCCCATATCAGTGATATGGTGGCTGAAGGGTATAATATTGTTTTAACTCATGGTAACGGGCCACAAGTAGGGCTTGATTTACGTCGCGCTGAAGTGGCGCATGTGCAAGAAGGTTTGCCGTTAACACCATTAGCCAACTGTGTTGCAGATACACAAGGTGGTATTGGCTATTTAATTCAACAAGCATTAACAAATAAGCTTCGCGCTCAACACAATAAACAAGCAATTACCCTTATTACACAAGTTGAAGTAGATAAAAACGATCCCAACTTTGTTTCTCCAACAAAACCTATTGGCGCATTTTTCTCTGAACAAGAGATGGCACAATTAAAGCAAGAAAATCCTCAATGGCATTTTGTTGAAGATTCTGGTCGTGGTTATCGTCGAGTTGTCGCTTCTCCAATTCCACAGCATGTTGTCGAATCTAAAGCAATTAAGTCACTATCAGAATGTGGCTATGTCGTGATTGCAGTGGGTGGCGGTGGTATTCCAGTCATCAGAAATGAGCATGGTAATTACCAAAGTGTTGATGCGGTTATTGATAAAGATCTGTCATCAACATTGCTCGCAAAAGAATTACATGCAGATATTCTTATCATCACAACTGGGGTTGAAAAAGTCTGTATTCATTTCGGCAAACCAGAACAAAAAGCATTGGGTGAAACGTCGGTTGAAGAGATGACACAATATATGCATGAAGGGCATTTCCCTCCAGGCAGTATGCTTCCTAAAATTGAAGCTAGCCTCTCATTTTTAGCTGCAGGTGGAAAAAGAGTGATTATCACAACACCAGAAAAACTGGCTTCAGCCTTAAAAGGTGAAACAGGAACACATATCGTTGCTTAATCATCTTCATAAGTAGTGTTCAATTATTATCATTGATAAACGCCTTATTTGTAAAAATTAAGGCGTTTATTTTATGTGGATCTTAAATATAGGCTATATAGTCGGATGATTAGCGGGATAGGCTTTTGCATAATGATGAGGATTTAATCGTGCAAATAATCCTATAGTCACAATCACTAAAATGGCATGAAATGCCCATGCATAAGTAAAGCTTCCATCTGGCTGGCGTAATAGCACAGCAACTAGTGGGCCAAAAGCAGCAATAATAAAGCCACCACCTTGCATTAAAGCTGACAACGCCCCCGCTTGTGCCGGATCAGGAATATGATCGAGCGCGACAATCATCATCATAGAAAAACATCCACCTAAGCCACAGCCTAAGAAAATACTCCAAAGATAAGGAGCACTCATTGGAATAGTCATGATTGCGCCAAAACCGATAAATTGGCTTATTAATGTTATCGTAAGCCAAAAACGCCTGTCGTGATTTTTAGCAGCGAAGAAAGGAATGATTAACGCAGCAGAGGCTTGGAAAAGAGAAAGGATTGCAACCAGTGAGCCACTTTGTGCGCTTGGCATTCCTAATGATTGATAAAAAGGTGCCAGCCAGGTCACAACAGAAGCGTAACCTGCATTAACGCAACCAAAACCTAAAATAAGTAAACCTGTTCTAGGGCGCCAAATTAAAGTATTTAGTGATATTTTATGAGAAGAGACCGCACTATTTTGAATCGAAAAAAGAATAGCGATAAAAGCAAATCCTGCGGGAAGAGCAAACCACGCTAAAGCACTTTGCCAATGTCCATTATTTTCAGTAAGAAGTGGGGATAATTGCGCACCGAGTGCGCCTCCACCCATTAGCATGGCGGAATATAACCCCATCATGATAGGTGTTCGATTTCCAAACCATCCTTTAATAATACCGGGAAATACCGCTTGAATATAGGCGACGCTTAAACCGCAGAAGAGAGCTGTCAATAATAGCTGATTGCCATCAGAAACATAAGCTCGAGAAAAGGAGCCAATAAGAAGCATCAACATTGCGACTAAAAGCCCTTTACGTACTTGAATATAAGATTGTAAGAAAGGGACGACTAATGCCCCTATTCCCATTAAAAGCATAGGTAATAGTGTGAGTAATGAGACTTGGCTATAACTCATTCCTGTTGAGGCAATAATATTGTCAATAACAGGGCCTGGGCCTGTTAAGAAAGGGCGTAAATTTATCCCAACTAAAATAATAGTGAGGATAATCTGCCATGTTTTTTTTCTTGGTAAGGCAGTCATTGTAATTCCATGATAAACATAGGTATTGTCTATTATATAGACAATACCTGTATACACAAATGAGAGACATTCTATTTATAGAATATCATCTGAATAATAGTCTTATTATTATCGATTCATTCGTTGAATCGCCTACCTATTTAAGCCGTATACTTAAGTTTCCACTGTTTAATTGGGCTTTTAGGGTTAATTAATGTGAATTCATAATGTTCAAAATGAGAAAGCACTTTTTTAAATTCAACTGTTGCTTTATCTAAATCCCATGATTCAGGGAAATAAAAACCATCAAAAGAAATATTTTCTAATCTTGCAACAAATTGATGGATAAATTCGTCAAAACCAGCATAAGTCAGTGCGATTTTACCTGTCCAATCAATATTGAAAGTATTATTGGATTGACGTTGGAAGGTGATTTGATGATTTTTACACGTATCATGCCCTAATAAATAAAGACTAAAAGCAGGGAACACGGCTCTTTCTTCATCTTCATCATCTATATCACTATGGATTTGAGGGGCAATATCAACATTAAATTGATGAGTAATAAAGCTATCAAAATCGAATGGTGTATTTCCTGTATTGAGTAAAATACCTTGTTCATCAGACCAATAAGTTGAAGAGAGTGTACAGCAGTGGTAATTATCCCAAACGATGTGATCTTGCCAGTGCTCAAGACTGGTATATTCTTGCTGATCGTCTGACTCTTCTTCATCGCTATCTGCGCAATAGTCTTCACCCTCGCTTAAATAATAGTCGGCACTTCTAAGGTGAAGATCAAACCAAAGTTGTCCATTTTTATCTAATCGCCCAGACCAGACAAACTCTTTAATGGTATGAGGTTTAGGGTAAGCGCTATCAATAAATGTAATGGTATGTGGAGGTGTTATCATTATTCTCGTCTTGTTGGTATCGCATTTTTATCACGCAACTAGAGTGATAAAAATTGGCTGAGTTATGATAAAAATAAGGTAAAGATAAAATACCATAAATTGAGCGATAAATTGGAAATCAAATCAGTGAGGATAGAATGTTAATAGCATTAAATCAGTGGTTACCAATACCTTTATGTCCGGTCAATCGAGGCGAAGGTAAGGAATGGCCACTTATTGATAATCGATACACCTTTCCTCAAGATTATATTGCATTTATTACGCAATATGGTTCAGGACAAATAGCCAATTTTATTACGTTATTTAATCCATTTAGTGAGGATGATTATCTTAACTTTTTTCAGCAAAAAGAGGCCATTCTTGAGGGATTTGACTCATTAATACAGGCTGATCCTGATTATTATACTTTTCATCTGTACCCAAAAAATAATGGGCTTTTACCTATTGGAGAGACAGATAATGGAGACACGCTTTTTTGGGTTGTTTCATCTCATGATAGCAACTTATGGACAATAGCAATTATTCCATCCAGAGCCTCTGAGGTCGAATTTATTGCAGAAAATCTGACAGGATTTTTGGAGGGGGTGTTATCCAAACGAATACGTTGTTTGTCATTTCCGGCGGGATTTCCATCAGAAAAAATGATATTTAGCCCAGAAGTTTGATGAGTTATTTTCCTATGGGGAGTTGAGTCACAAAATAGGAAGTAGCAAGTCCAATAAAGATAGAAATGCTAAAGCTAATCAGTGTACCTAACATAACATATTCTGTTAGCTTTTTATCTTGATCATTTTGTAATTCACCAAATCTAAATATTGATTTAGCTGCTAATAAAAAGCCAATTGCTGCAAATTGATTTAAAAGAATAAAAGTTATTCCAGCTTGCAGTAGTGAGTGTAAGTAAAGCTCTTTAGATTTGTAATGTAGAGCATTCCGCGCTTCTATCCATGCTTTAGCTTGCTCTTATTATTTTGTGAGAGAAATAGAATGAGTATAGTGATCTTTTACTCAGTTATTTTATTGAAATACAAAAGAGAACGTTACCATATTTGGTAACATAGTTAAATGTTACCATATTTGGTAACTTAATGATTTATGTTATAGAGCAAGCGTGAAAAATAGGCAACAAAAAAGCCTTTTCTGGAAACCAGAAAAGGCTTTTTATAAAAATAGACTTAACTGACTAGGATCAGTTCATGCCGTATTTTTTCAGTTTCTTACGCAGTGTGCCGCGGTTAATGCCCATCATTTGCGCTGCACGCGTTTGGTTGCCACGGGTGTACTGCATAACCATGTCCAACAATGGCTGTTCAACTTCAGCCAATACTAGCTCATATAAGTCATTAACATCTTGACCGTTTAATTGAGCAAAATAGTTCTTCAGTGCTTGTTTAACTGAGTCACGTAAAGGTTTTTGGGTCACCTGATCTTGTGAATTTACGGTGGCAACTGTTAGTACGTCTGAATTTACGCGTTGTTCGAACATAGTTCTGTCAGCTCTTTTATTTATTTACGCAAAAAATTTTCGAAATATGCTTCCAACGCCTCCAGCTGTTCGCTGGCATCCTCTATGGCGTTGAAGGAGCGCCGAAACTGGTCATCAGGAGCATGTTCCTTGAGATACCAAGAGACATGCTTGCGTGCAATGCGAGTTCCTTTGCCTTGACCGTAAAAGTCGTGCAACTCACGCACATGCTTTTGCATTATTTGTTGTACCTCTGCAATCGGCAGAGGGGGCAACAGTTCACCTGTGTCCAGATAGTGCTGGATTTCCCGAAAGATCCAGGGTCTTCCCTGAGCAGCGCGACCGATCATCAAAGCATCGGCTCCAGTGTAGTCTAATACTGCTCTGGCTTTTAGCGGGTCTGTTATGTCTCCATTCGCAATAATGGGAATAGAAACACTCTGCTTAACTGTCCGAATACTGTCGTATTCGGCTTCCCCTTTGAACAAACACTCGCGTGTACGTCCATGAATAGTGAGAGCCTGAATACCACAACGTTCAGCCAATTTGGCAATCTCTACACAGTTACGTTCATCAGGTGACCAGCCAGTACGGATCTTGAGAGTAACAGGAACATCTACCGCGTTAACCACAGCAGAGAGGATCTCTGCGACAAGGTCGGGATAACGAAGTAATGCTGAACCGGCTAGCTTTTTATTCACCTTTTTTGCAGGGCAACCCATATTGATGTCGATAATTTGAGCGCCACTATCTGCGTTTATTTTCGCAGCTGCCGCCATATCAACGGGATCACTTCCTGCAATTTGTACGGAGCGGATCCCCAATTCATCACTATGTACCATTCGTAACCGAGACTTGTCTGTCTGCCAAACCTGAGGATTGGAAGAAAGCATTTCAGAAACTGTCATACCCGCACCCATATCATAGCAAAGCGACCGAAAAGGTCGGTCTGTAACGCCAGCCATGGGAGCCGCGATAAGGCAATTTTTTAACTGATACTGTCCGATTCGCATAGATGAAAAGAGGGCCAAACTGTGACTGCAAGGGCGCGTATATTACGCATTTTTTACCAGATATGAAAGGACAAAGTTTAACCAAATTGCGAAAAAAAGTTACTTTTTTATACTTGATTTTTTATAAATCGATTATTTAATCAATAAAAACATAATGTTATGTGTTTTTAGAAAATTAAAATTTGATAATATAGAATTGATAAACAAGTGGAACTAAGTCGAGTTTATCAGGCAAAAGTGTGATTAATGCCTGATAAACAATAATTAAGTAAAATTTTAACGTAATGAGATTATCTCATTTTGGTTAATATTTGTTCTACGTTATTTTTTCACACCGGTAATACGGCACCACTCTTCTTTTTCGGCAACAGGATCTAAGTTAAATAGTCCTTCATAGGCAGCAGCTACACCTTCTGCTTGTGTTGCTAACACACCAGAAAGGCCTAGGTGTCCACCTTGACGAGGCAGTGTACTGATAACAGGTGCAAGTTCACGCAATGGACCGGCTAAAATATTCGCGACAACAACATCTGCCGCGAGGTTATCAGGCTGGTCTTTTGCAAGATACAGTGTGAGGGCGTCAGAAACGCCATTACGTTGCGCGTTATCACGACTTGCTTGGATAGCTTGAGGATCGATATCAATACCAATAGCTTTTGCTGCACCTAGTTTTAATGCCGCGATAGCTAAAATGCCAGAACCACAACCAAAGTCGATAACCGTTTTACCCGCTAAATCTAAACCATCAAGCCACTGAAGGCACAATGAGGTAGTTGGGTGGGTACCTGTACCAAATGCAAGACCAGGGTCTAGCATGACGTTTACGGCGTTAGGATCTGGTACTTCACGCCAGCTTGGGCAAATCCATAAACGCTCGCCAAAACGCATTGGGTGGAAATTATCCATCCATTCACGTTCCCAATCTTTATCTTCGAGTTGTTCAATTTTATGCAGGAAGCCCTGACCGAGTAATGGCGTATTTTCTAACATCGCCACAACGATTTTCATGTCAGTTTCTGCATCATATAAACCGATAACGTCAGTATCACCCCAAAGGCGAGTTTCACCAGGTAAAGGTTCAAAAATAGGGGTATCGTGACTATCTTGGAAAGTCACTGAAACGGCACCGCTTTCAACCAATTCATCACCAATAGCTTCTGCATTAGCGGCGGTTGCATTAAGTCTTAATTGTATCCAAGGCATAATTAGTCTCTTTAAAAACGAATTCACTGTAATGATGCTGATTGAGGCAGAGTATGCTCTCCAAATCGATTAGCCACAAGAAATGCGGCTAAGCTTAATAACAGTGATGGAATAATGGGATGGAATCCCGCTATCTGGATATTAAATGTCGCCAAGGTGGCATAGAGTGTGGCACCTGTGATCATGCCGGCAATAGCGCCATAACGGTTCGCTTTCTCCCAATAAAGCCCAAGAACTAAAGGCCATAAGAAAACGGCTTGTAGACCACCAAAAGCAAGTAAGTTAAGCCAAATAATCATTGAGGGTGGGTTCCATGCAGCAAACAGTAGTAACACACCCAAGATCAAGGTTGAAAGGCTCGATAAACGAGAGATCCGTTTCTCATTAGTGATCGCATGTGGCGCGATATTGAGATAGAGATCTTTGACCAAAGTTGCTGACGATTGTAACAGTTGCGCATTTATCGTCGACATAATAGCAGCCATAGGTGCCGCAAGGAAAATACCTGCAGCAATAGGCGGTAATACCGCAACCATTAATGTTGGAATAACCTGATCAGGAACAGTTAGATCAGGAATGATTGCCCGACCTAATGCGCCAGCAAAGTGCATACCAAACATCAATAATGACATCACGATTGTGCCAATAATGATCCCTTTATGCATGGCTTTACTGTCTTTGTAAGAGATACAACGTACCGCAGTATGTGGCAAACCAATAACACCAAAACAGACAAGTACCCAGAATGATGCCATAAACGGGCCCGTTAAAATCCCATCAGCCCCTTGAGGAGAGGTTAATGCAGGATCGATGGTATTGAGTTTTTGTATCGCAATATCTAATCCACCTGCTTTATAGATAATGGCAAACAGAAGAATAAATGTACCAAGCAGCATCACAAGGCCTTGTAAGGCATCGTTTAATACGCTGGCTCTAAATCCGCCAATCGCAGTATACAGCGCAATGGAGATGCCAAAGATCAGCAAGCCGAATTCATAAGGAATGCCTGCTGCAGTTTCTAGTAAGCGTGCTCCGCCAATAAATTGTACTGTCATCGCGCCGATAAAGGCGACTAACAGACTTAAACTAGCAAACCAGACGAGGAAACGGCTTTTATAACGAGCATAGAGCATGTCGTTCAAGGTAACTGCATTATAACGGCGTGCTAAAATAGCAAATTTTTTCCCTAAAACCCCCAGAGAAAGCCAAATAGCGGGAAGTTGGATCATCGAAAGTAATACCCAACCAATACCGTATTTATAAGCCGCACCCGGTCCGCCAATAAAGGAGCTCGCACTAACATAAGTTGCAGTGATGGTCATGGCTAGCACGAAGCCACCCATTGAACGGTTACCAAGAAAATATTCGTTAAGAAACTCGCCTTTCTCACGTTTACGATAAGCATAAGCCGACAGCAGAAAGACCAGCAGAAGGTAGCCAATCAGTGGCACTATGACCTCAGTTTGCATCGTCATGCTCATCTCCTAACGGCATATCTTTGAAAAAATAGCGTACCATCAGATAGCACAGCAGAAAAAACAAAACAGGTAGGAATAAGCATGAAAGCTCAAACCAAAGCGGTAAACCAGTCATGCCTTGTGTGTTATCTGGTAAATAGGCGGTAATTAACCAACCTAACAAATATATAAAAGTTAAAATTAGGGCCCAAAGGGCTTCTTTGTGGGCCTGAACAAAACGTTTGTCCATCTGTTCTCCCAATCTTACTAGGGTTAAAAATGAATGGGAGGATTGTACGGGAAAGTGAGTATTGATTCAGTGAAAATTAATCACAAAGTCATGAGAGAGCATTAAAGGTAAACTATCTTATTGTTTTAAAATGATTATTGTTGATTATCTATTTAATAGAATAATACCCATAGAGATGAGGCTGTCTATTAATTAAGAAATGAAGTGTTGAAATACTCGCCATAAATATGGCGCATTTTGAGCAAGAATAATGAAACTTGAGAATATGATTTCTTGCTATAATATTTCAGAGCGATATGAGCATATCAGTAATAAAAAAGGCATAGTAAATAAACTATGCCTTTTTTGGTGAAGTGAGAAAGATTATTTCTCAGCTAAACCTAAACGTTTTTCAAGGTAGTGAATGTTTGTACCACCTTTTTGGAAATTCTCATCATTCATAATGAACTGGTGCAGTTCAATATTGGTTTTAATACCATCAATGATAAGTTCCGCCAACGCATTTTTCATACGAGAGATCGCGATTTCACGTGTTTCACCATAAGTGATCAATTTACCAATCATTGAGTCATAGTGAGGTGGAACTGTATAACCTGCGTAAATATGCGATTCCCAACGTACACCAAATCCACCTGGTGAGTGGAAGCGAGTAATAGTACCTGGGCTTGGCATAAACGTTTTTGGATCTTCTGCGTTGATACGACATTCAATTGCATGACCATGAACGTTAACTTGATCTTGGGTTACTGATAAAGGTAAGCCAGATGCAATGCGTAACTGTTCTTTGATTAAGTCGATGCCTGTGATCATCTCTGTTACTGGATGTTCAACCTGAATACGGGTGTTCATCTCAATAAAGTAGAATTCACCATTTTCATACAGGAATTCGAATGTACCTGCACCACGATAGCCGATTTCAATACATGCGTTCGCACAGCGTTCGCCGATATTTTTACGGATTTCTGGGGTAATACCCGGTGCTGGTGCCTCTTCAACTACTTTTTGGTGACGACGTTGCATTGAGCAATCACGTTCAGCCAAATAGATAGCATTACCTTGACCATCAGCCATAACTTGAATTTCAACATGACGTGGATTTTCAAGGTATTTTTCCATGTATACCATGTCGTTGCTAAATGCCGCTTTTGCTTCCGCACGCGTCATTGTGATGGATTGTTCCAGATCTTTTTCAGAACGAACAACACGCATACCACGTCCACCACCGCCACCAGAAGCTTTGATGATAACTGGGTAGCCAATACGTTTAGCAATTTCAATATTTTTCGCAGTGTCGTTACCTAAAGGACCGTCTGATCCTGGTACACAAGGAACACCTGCTTTTTTCATCGCTTCAATAGCAGAAACTTTATCACCCATTAGGCGGATGGTTTCAGCTTTTGGGCCAACAAAAACAAAGCCTGAGCGTTCAACTTGCTCTGCGAAATCAGCATTTTCAGACAGGAAACCGTATCCTGGATGAATGGCTTGTGCGCCACTGATCTCAGCCGCTGCAATAATTGCAGGGATATTTAGGTAACTTTTTGCTGAAGCAGCGGGACCAATACAGATAGTCTCGTCTGCCAGCAGAACGTGTTTTAAATCACGGTCTGCTGTGGAGTGAACGGCAACTGCTTTTATCCCAAGCTCTTTACATGCTCTTAGGATACGCAGTGCTATCTCACCACGGTTGGCAATGAGGATTTTTTCTAGCATGGACCTGCCTCGTTATTCGATAACAAAGAGTGGAGCGTCAAACTCAACGTTGTCGCCATCTTGGCAAAGGATAGATTTAACAACACCCGCTTTGTCAGACTCAATCTGGTTCATCATTTTCATTGCTTCAACGATGCACAGAGTATCGCCTACATTGACTTGCTGACCGACTTCAACAAATTTCTTAGCTTCAGGGCTTGGTGAGCGATAGAACGTTCCGACCATTGGTGAACGAACAACATGACCGCTGATTTCTTGCGTTGGTGTAGCCGCTGGTGTTTCTGGCGCTACGGGCGCAACTGCATTTGCTAATGCAGGTTGAGGAGCCGCTGGTGCCGCAAAATATTGCTGAGGAGCCATTTGACCCTGAATACCAGAGTTACGACTAATACGTACTGACTCTTCACCTTCAGAGATTTCCAGTTCAGAAATGCCAGACTCTTCGACTAGCTCGATCAGTTTTTTAATTTTACGAATATCCATGAGTTGATTCCGTACTCTTTTTGATGTTTTTTATTAAGACAAACGGTTGACCGCTGCCTGTAAAGCAAACCGATAACCTTCTGCACCTAATCCACAGATTACGCCTGTTGCGATATCAGAGAGATATGAATGGTGACGGAAAGGCTCCCGACTGTAGACATTGGACAGGTGAATTTCAATAAATGGAATATTCACCCCTAATAATGCATCACGCAGTGCAACACTGGTATGCGTGAAAGCTGCAGGGTTGATTAATATATAATCGACATTACCCCGAGCTGCATGAATTTTATTTATCAGCTCAAATTCAGCATTAGACTGAAAATGACTGAGTTTCACATTTAATGCCTGAGCATCTGCTGACAAACTTTGAACGATATCATCCAGAGTTAAGTGTCCGTAGGTTTCCGGCTCTCTTGTTCCAAGCAGGTTTAGATTCGGACCATTCAGGAGCAAAATATGAAAATTTTCCGACATTATGCTTCTATCTCCGTCAATTCGTCAACGAAATGACAAAATAACCTGTGCTTTTCGTTTTGTCATCTTTTATTGCATCCAATGCTACGATACATATCACAAAGTCCGACATTATAGACATTTCACAGAAGATAACAGCAAAATACTGGTCTAATCAGGGAATGAAGGGTTTATTTTGATGAAAAGTTAAAAGTTTTTACAAGATTGTAAACGTGAGAAAGCAAAATAAACAGATGCCTAAAAAATAATCATAACATCACGTTATTTATTGATGTCACTGGAAATCTGAGCTTCTTTGATGCTAAACATCAATATATATCATAAATGTGATGTAGATCACGATTTAACATCGGTTTGACACGCAGAGGAGCTTGTTCTGGCACTAATTAAGGTGAATTAATGCCAAAAATAAGCAGATAAAAACGGGGAATTAGAGTTTGACTAAAGTGCGACCTGTTACTTGATTGTCCATAATCATCTGAGCATAACGTGGCACTTCATCAAGTGTAATTTCTGTCATTGCTTGTTGATAAAACGTTTCTGGTAGTAATTTTAATAAACGTTGCCAAACTTGAGCTCGTTTTTCTGCTGGGAAATAAACAGAATCAACACCTTGTAAACGAACATTACGTAAAATAAAAGGCATGACAGTTGTTGGTAAAGAAAAACCGCTCGCTAATCCACAAGCTGCCACTGTGCCGTTATAGTTTGTCTGCGACAAAATATTAGCAAGAATTTGCCCACCTACGGTATCAATTGCACCTGCCCAGCGTTGCTTATCTAAAGCTCTTCCCGCAGGTTCAAACTCTTCTCGAGTGATAATATTTTTAGCACCAAGCTTGCGTAAATAGTCATGGTTACTTGCTCTGCCACTCAATGCGGTAACTTGATAGCCTAATGCTGTTAGTAAACTAATAGCGGTGCTTCCGACACCACCACTGGCGCCAGTGACTAATATATCACCACTTTCAGGCGTGATACCGCCTTGTTCTAATGCCATCACACAAAGCATGGCAGTAAACCCCGCAGTTCCAATGATCATGGCATTTTTTAAAGAAAGTCCTTCTGGTACGACAGTTAACCAATCACCTTTTACACCAGCCTTTTGTGCAAGGCCTCCCCAGTGACTTTCACCTACTCCCCAGCCTGTTAATAAGACATGTTGACCAATGTGGAAACGAGGATCTTCGGTGTGATGAACAATACCTGAAAAATCGATACCAGGTATCATTGGGAATTGACGGAGGATTTTTCCTTTGCCTGTGATAGCAAGCCCATCCTTATAGTTGAGCGTTGAGTAATGAATATCGACAATAACCTCATGAATAGGCAGTTTTTTTTCATCAATACTTTGTATGCTAGCACTGAGTTTGTTGTCATTTTGTTCTACTAATAATGCTTTCATTTTGACCCCTCATCGATTTCTATCTTGTGTCATGATAGGTGATTTTTTAGGTCTCGTCGTGATTGTGCACAATATCTATTGTAATAATGAGACAAATAATCCTTTTTTAGTGTATAAACGGGATTTCTACGTTTATTGGCACAGAGATTATTCTGAGTTTTATATCTTGGTAATTAGATAACATCGTTAATGAGTTACGATTGGATAAAAATTAGCATTTCTCTTTGTTGCTCGAAATAAAGATAATGTGTTGCCTTAGAAGTATTCGAGGTGGGTACTTTGGTTGTTATCTCAGTCAAATTTTGCTGATGAAACACCATTTAATATCAATAGAGTGATTGTACTTATTCAAATGAATAAATTTTATTTGAACTTGCAACGAGACTTTTGAGTCACAGTTTGGCAACGAAGTGAGATTTTTCTTTATTGATATGAGCGTTGTTTGTATTGTTACATAAGTTAAATATGAACAGCGTAGGATCGAAATTATGCGTTAATCGTTCTAATTAGCCCCTTTTTATGCAGTTTTTTTCTGCTCCAATTGGGAAAAGTAACGTAGAATATTGTGCCTTTATGATTATTTACGTGTCCACTTTAATTTAAGTAGTGAATCGCGCCTTGTCGCTACTTATTGTGGTTGATAGAGTAGACGGATTTTTCCGTCCCGGCTTGCAGGATTATCCTTTCGTATGTTTAAAAAATTTCGTGGCATGTTTTCCAACGATTTGTCTATTGACTTGGGTACCGCCAATACCCTTATTTATGTCAAAGGGCAGGGTATTGTTCTCGATGAACCCTCCGTTGTCGCTATTCGTCAAGATCGCGCTGGCACATCAAAAAGTGTTGCGGCTGTAGGGCATGAAGCCAAACAGATGTTAGGGCGTACACCCGGGAATATCGCTGCTATCCGTCCAATGAAAGACGGTGTGATTGCTGATTTTTATGTAACCGAAAAAATGCTTCAGCACTTCATAAAACAGGTTCATAACAATAGCTTTATGCGTCCAAGCCCTCGAGTATTAGTTTGTGTACCAGTGGGAGCCACTCAAGTAGAGCGCAGAGCTATCCGTGAATCAGCATTAAGTGCGGGGGCTCGAGAAGTGTTCTTAATTGAAGAGCCTATGTCTGCGGCAATCGGTGCAGGTTTACCTGTTTCTGAAGCAACAGGTTCAATGGTAGTCGATATTGGTGGCGGTACAACAGAAGTTGCCGTGATTTCATTAAACGGTGTCGTTTACTCTTCTTCTGTTCGTATTGGTGGTGACCGTTTTGATGAAGCGATCATTAACTATGTGCGTCGTAACTACGGTTCACTGATTGGTGAAGCAACGGCAGAACGTATCAAACACGATATCGGTTCAGCTTACCCTTCTGATGAAGTCAATGAGATTGAAGTTCGCGGTCGTAACCTTGCGGAAGGTGTGCCTCGTAGCTTTACATTAAACTCCAATGAAATTCTTGAAGCCTTGCAAGAGCCATTAACGGGTATCGTCAGTGCTGTCATGGTTGCATTAGAGCAATGTCCACCAGAATTAGCTTCTGATATTTCAGAGCGTGGCATGGTATTAACCGGTGGTGGTGCATTATTACGTAACCTAGACCGTTTATTAATGGAAGAAACAGGTATTCCTGTAATTGTTGCTGAAGATCCACTGACTTGTGTTGCTCGTGGTGGTGGTAAAGCATTAGAAATGATCGATATGCACGGTGGCGATCTGTTTAGCGAAGATTGAGATTAATTCTAACAAGGGAGAATGGATTCCCCCTTGGTGAGAATATTAACGCCTGTTCTTTTACTTCTCCGTGTGAGTGATCTTAGAGTTTATGAAGCCAATTTTTAGTCGGGGCCCTTCCCTGCAACTAAGATTAATAATCGCCGTGGTTGTCGCAATCTCTTTATTGATTGCTGATAATCGTATTGGTGCATTTTCTAAAGTCCGCCAGTATCTTGATACTGCTGTTAGTCCCTTCTATTTTCTTGCAAATGGCCCACGCCGTTTCCTTGATCAAATTTCAGAAACATTTGCTACACGTGAGCGTTTACAATTTGAGAATCAAGCGTTAAGAAAAGAGCTATTAGTGCGTAGCGGAGAAAGCCAATTATTGGAGCAATTTAAACAAGAGAACGCCCGTTTACGAGAATTACTTGGTTCACCACTGCGCCAAAATGAACAAATGACAGTAACACAAGTACTGTCTGGTAATAGCACGCCGTATCGAGATCAAGTGGTTATTGATAAAGGAACCAACGATGGTGTCTATGAAGGGCAACCTGTCATTAGTGATAAAGGTGTTGTAGGACAAGTTATTGCCGTAAGTGAGCTTACGAGTCGTGTGCTATTAATATGTGACACTTCTCATGCATTGCCTGTACAAGTTTTGCGTAACGATATTCGAGTTATAGCTTCTGGTGCAGGCTGTGCCGATGATTTATTGTTAGAAGCATTACCAGCCAATATTGATATCCGTGTTGGTGATGTTTTAGTGACATCAGGGTTGGGGGGACGTTTCCCTGAGGGATATCCTGTTGGTGTGGTCTCTTCAGTTAAAGTGGATAATCAGCGGGCTTACTCCGTGATCAATGTTCGACCTTCAGCAGAGTTACAACGTTTACGCTATTTGCTTTTATTATGGAATACATCAGATAAAACGGGAGAGCCGCCTCTACCTTCCGAGGTTTATCACGCGGCGAATGAGCGTTTAATGCAACTGATGCCTCAAGTTTTACCTAATTATGAACAAGCAGGGCCTCCGCTTCCTCGTTCTATGTCTCAAGAGCCATTAGGTAATACGGCTGAAGAAACTAACGGAACTGTGACACCAGCGACAAATACACCTGCTAATACCAATAATACAAGAAGTAGGTAGACACGATGAATCCATATCAAAGTCGTGGGCGTTGGGTTGTTTGGCTCTCTTTTCTTGTCGCATTAGTGTTACAAATTATGCCGTGGCCAGAGCAGTTAGAAGTCTATCGACCTATTTGGCCTATGTTATTTCTTATTTATTGGGTAACAGCAATTCCTCATCGTATCAGTGTCGGAACCGCGTTTGTTTTGGGGATGATTATAGATCTAGTCCAAGGAACTACCTTGGGGGTCAATGCATTGGCCTATACTTTAGTGAGTTATGTTATCGCCTTTAAATATCAGCTTTTTTGTAATTTAGCGTTATGGCAACAAGCCTTAGTGGTGATGTTAAGTGTTGTCGTTGTCGATCTTGCTGTATTTTGGGCGGAATTTTTACTTTCACCAGTGACTTTTCACCCTCAAGTATTCTGGAATAGTCCAGTCAGTGGTATTCTTTGGCCATGGCTTTATTTTTTGCTTCGCAAAATCCGTCACCAGTTTTTAGTTCACTAAGTTATTGGATCATGGCGGTCTCTTTTGCGTTACCGTCATGAGGACATTATTTGTGACCACGCTTTACCTTGCTTCCAGCTCACCAAGAAGACGTGAACTTCTCGCGTTATTAGATGTTGAATTTAGTATTATTACGCCCGCAATTGATGAAATTTGGCAACAAGGTGAAAAACCAGAAGAGTATGTTCTTCGTTTGGCAAGAGAGAAATCACAAGAAGGTGTAAGACAAGCTCCTTATGATTATCCCGTTTTGGGCTCTGATACTATTGTAGTTCATGATGGTCATATTCTTGAAAAACCTCGGGATAAAGCCCATGCTGCGCAAATCCTACGTTCATTATCAGGCGCAACACATCAAGTGATGACAGCAATTGCTATCTCTAATAGAACACACACCTTGAGTCAATTAGTCGTCACTCACGTCACTTTTAGAGAGATGACAGAGAGTGAAATTAGCGCGTATATTGAGTCAGGCGAGCCAATGGATAAAGCTGGCGCTTACGGTATTCAAGGAAAAGGAGGCCGTTTTGTTCAACGGATTGAGGGAAGTTATCATGCTGTTGTCGGATTGCCTCTTGTTGAAACCGAAGCCTTGATAGCTCAATTTTCGTCTCTAGCTAATGAGAAGGAGATTTCATGACAGCTGAGTTATTAGTGAATGTGACGCCATCTGAAACTCGTGTTGCCTATATTCGCGGAGGCATACTTCAAGAAATTCATGTCGAAAGAGAAGCGAAACGAGGTATCGTCGGAAACATTTACAAAGGTCGGGTAAGTCGCGTATTACCCGGGATGCAAGCTGCATTTATTGACATTGGGCTAGATAAAGCCGCTTTTCTACATGCTTCTGATATTATGCCTCACACTGAATGTATTGCGGGTGAAGAGCAGAAAAAATTTAATGTTCGTGATATTGCGCAACTGGTGCATCAAGGGCAAGACTTAATTGTACAAGTGGTTAAAGATCCTTTAGGAACAAAAGGCGCTCGGCTTACTACCGATATTACATTACCTTCTCGCTATTTAGTGTTTATGCCGGGTGCATCTCATGTCGGTGTTTCTCAGCGAATTGACAGTGAAGAAGAGCGTGAGCGTTTAAAGCAACTTGTTGAAGAGTATTGCGATGAAAATGGCGGTTTTATTATCCGTACCGCCGCTGAAGGCGTCGGCGAAAATGAAATTAAGCAAGATGCCGCTTTTCTTAAACGCCTATGGCATAAAATCATTGAGCGTAAGAAAAGAAATAAAACCCGTATTCAAATTTATGGTGAACTGGCTTTAGCACAGCGTATTTTACGTGATTTTGCTGGTTCTGAATTAGATAGCATACGAGTTGATTCTAAATTAACCTATAATCAATTACAGGAATTTATTGGTGAATATATTCCTGAATTAACCGCTAAACTTGAATTACACCAAGGCAATCAGCCTATTTTTGATCTCTACGGTGTAGAAAGTGAAATTCAACGGGCTTTAGAGCGCAAAGTTGAGTTGAAATCAGGTGGTTATCTGATTATCGATCAAACTGAAGCAATGACCACTATTGATATCAATACAGGGGCATTTGTTGGTCATCGTAATTTAGAAGAAACGATTTTTAATACGAATATTGAAGCAAGCCAAGCCATTGCTCGTCAATTACGGTTACGTAATTTAGGCGGTATCATCATTATTGACTTTATTGATATGAATAATGATGAACATAAACGCAGAGTATTAGCATCACTTGAACAAGCGCTAAGTAAAGATAGAGTGAAAACCACGATTAATGGTTTTTCTCAACTTGGCTTAGTGGAGATGACGCGTAAAAGAACGCGGGAGAGCCTCGAACATGTTCTTTGTGATGATTGCCCAACTTGCCAAGGGCGAGGTACGGTAAAATCAGTTGAAACGGTATGTTATGAAATTTTACGTGAAATAGTGCGTGTGCATAAAACGATTGATGCAGATCGCTTCTTAGTTTACGCCTCCTCAGCAGTTGCCGAAGCATTAAAAGGCGATGAGTCACATGCATTAGCAGAGGTTGAAATTTTTGTCGGTAAACAAGTAAAAGTGCAAACTGAGCTACTTTATAGTCAGGAGCAATTTGATGTGGTGATGATGTAATGGATTCGCCTTCCTAATGAATATGATGGCAGAAAGGAGACAAAAATGAAGCGGCTGCCTAAATACCTGTTAGTGATAACAGTTTTTTGCCTCATCGTTTTTGCCTTGGTATTAAGTGGGTTTCGTTACTTTCTGCCGCGCTTAGATAGTTATCGCCCTGAAATAGAATCGTATCTTACGAAGCAACTCAATAGCCCCGTCTCAATGACAAAGATCATCGGGGAATGGCAGAATTTTGGCCCTGATATTCAAGTAGAAGGGCTGAATATTACTCATAAAGATGTGAACGTTACGGCAGAAAAAGTCACTTTTTCTTTTGATGTTTGGCGTTCATTATTCGCTTTTCGTCTTCAATTTCGTGAACTGACCTTTGAACAGTTATATGTTAATTACCATAACCCTATTTTTACTGGGCAAAGTGGAGATATAACGTTAACTGAACCTGATGATATCTCTTCAATTTTCCTTGAACAGTTTGATCGCTTTAAACTGATTGAAAGCCGTTTTGTGTTTTTAACCCCTTCCGGAGACACCAGTACATTACATGTACCTGAATTGATGTGGTTAAATCAGACAAATCGTCACCGCGCTCAAGGTGAAGTCACACTTGATACACCGATTAATCATTATGGAGGTTTAAAGGTACGCCTTGATCTCTATACCACAAAAAATGGTTTAATTGATAACGGTAAAGTATTTCTTACCGCAGATGATATTGATATCTCACCTTGGCTTAGTCAGTGGGTAAAAAATAACAGTGGAGTAGGTGAAGCCAAAGCCAGTTTGTCTAATTGGATTGAAATTACTCAAGGGCGTATTACTGGCAGTCAGTTGCAGATTCATCAAGGTGAAATGGACTGGAGTAATGATGGAACCACGCACGTATTAAATGTTGAAGATTTAATATTACGTATGAGAAGGCAAGAAAATGGTTGGCTTGCGGATGTTCCTTATACTCGAAAAATTACAATGGATGGTGAAGAGTGGCCTGATGGTTATTTAGCCGTTCTTTATCAACCAAAAGAAAAACAGCATGATGAAGCATGGCGTATTCGCGCCAAAAATATTGAGTTAGATAGGTTATATGCTGTATTGCCACTGTTCTCTTTTTTAACACCCGATTTTGTTCGTCAATGGCAGTATCGTCAATTTTCTGGTGTGGTTAATGATTTTGCATTAGATCTCACACCGGAAAACTTTGAGCAAAGCGCAATTAATCTCTCTTGGAAAAATGTGAGTTGGAAGCGTTGGCAAGAGATCCCTTCAGTACAACACTTTGGTGGGCAATTAAAAGGCAGTATGCAACGCGGTGAGCTTAATTTCACTCTAGAAAATAGTGAAATAGACACCGGTAAATTTTTTAAAGCCCCCTTGAATATTGAAAAAGGGAAAGGCACGGTTTATTGGACTCATTCTGGAGATAACTTATCTCTTTGGAGTGAAGGATTAGATATTCAAGCCACATCAGCATGGGTTGCAGGTGATTTTCGTTATGAGAAACAAGGTGAGGATCAGCGGCTTTCTATACTCTCAGGTGTCAGAGTCACAAATGCAGGAGATACATGGCGTTATCTGCCAGAAGAGTATGTTGGTAAAGCGTTAACACAATATCTCTCGGATGCAATTATTGCGGGTAATATCGATAATGGAACCTTTATTTTCCATGGTGATCCCGCCGATTTTCCTTTTGATAACCACAAAGGGTGGTTTCAAGTCTACGCCCCTGTTAAACAGGCAACCTTTAAATTTGATAGTGAATGGCCTGCATTGTTTAATCTGGATATTAATCTAGATTTTAAAAATGATGGGCTATGGATGTCTTCTGCACAAGCGAAAGTTGGTAAGGCAACAGCCACGAATTTAAGTGCGGTGATTGAGCGCTATCAACAGGAAAAGATCTTAATTAATGCGGATATTCAAGCCACAGGCGACGAGTTGAAAGAGTATTTTTTAGATTCTCAAATGGCGAGTATTGGTCATACGCTTGAAGAACTGAATGTGGCAGGAAAAATTAATGGTACATTGAAACTTGATATCCCATTTGATGGCGATGAGGTTGTGGCTTCTGGTGATATTAATTTAAAAGATAATGATGTCACTTTGAATTTTATGGATACCACGTTAAAAGGTGTGAGTGGACAGTTTCGTTATCATAATGACAAGCTTGAGAGTGATATATTAACGGCTAACTGGTTTGGGCAGCCTCTCGCTTTCTCGTTTACCAGTCACAATGATACAGATAATTATCAGGTTGATGTCGGCTTAAAAGGTCAATGGGATATTCAAAAAATTCAAGGGTTACCTAGCGATATTCAACAGAAATTTAGTGGTGTATTTCCATGGAATGGCAACGTTAATGTTAAGATCCCCGAAAAGGGTGATGTCGATTATCAAGTTGATTTAACTGGAAATATCAATGCATTAAGTAGCAAGTTAACAGCACCTGAAACACAAGATTTAAAAAACTCACCGCCTATTGTTATTTCTGCAAGCGGTAATAGTGAAACTTTAACTGTGAATGCTAATGCTGAAAAACAGTGGAAACTTAATAGCCAATGGGGATTAGGTAAACAGCTTCGTTTATTACAAGGTAACCTTGTTTCTTCTAGCCTTAAATTACCAGAGCTAAGCTCACAACAACGCTTAACCATTGCTCTTAAAGGATTAGAGGGTGATAAATGGTTGCCAACATTAATGGCTTTTTCATCTTTGACGCCGTCTGAAAATAAAATCACTTTTCCTGATAATGTGCATATCAGTTTACCTGATTTAAATCTTGCAGGGCAAAAATGGAATAATCCTCAAACTGAAATTATGCGCGTTAGAGAAGGGGTAAAATTTGCATTTTCAGGTAGTGAACTACGAGGTGATGTGTTTATTCCTGAAGCCTCAACACCTTGGCAAGTGAATATTAATTATCTCTATTTTAATGGCACCTCTTCTGCCCAAGAAGATAAACCGTTAAAAATGGCAAATATTTCTGATCCTAATGCATTAAAATTCTCGATAAGAAACGTTCCTTCTATTGATTTTGAATGTCGGGAGTGTTGGGTTAATGGGCTGCTTTTAGGAAAAATGGAAGGTTCGTTAAAACAAAATCAGGGCGCTTTATTTTTAACTGGCGGCAAATTAGAAAATAGTAGCGGTCAATTGTCGGTTAACGGAGTGTGGTCTGAAGACAATACGGGTAAGAGTACGACAAAATTAATAGGAAAATTAAAAGCCGAAGAAATTGACGAAATGGCGGCCTATTTTGGTTACATTATCCCGATTATTCAGTCCCCACTTGCCGCTGAGTTCTCGTTACAATGGCGTAATACACCGTGGAACTTTGAATTGGCTACTCTGCAAGGTGATATCAAATCAACTTTGGGCAAAGGACGCATAGAAAAAGTCAATGTCGGACAAGCTGGTAAATTACTACGATTGGTGAGTTTTGATGCACTTTTACGCAAATTACAGTTTGATTTTAGAGATACTTTTAGTGAGCATTTTGAGTATGATTCGATTAAAAGTGAAATTACGATTAATCAAGGTATTATGAATGCAGAGAGTGTACGTGTTGATGGTGTTATTGCTGATATAGCGATAAATGGGAAAGTGGATTTACTTGAACGAAAAATGGATCTACAAGTTGTAGTTACCCCTGAGATTTCAGCTACGGTCGGTGTTGCTACAGCTTTCGCAATAAACCCAATTGCAGGCGCCGCGGTGTTTGCGGCATCAAAGGTTCTGGGGCCACTTTGGAGTAAGATTTCAGTTATCCGTTATCATGTGACCGGAACTATGGAACAACCCAAAATTGACGAAGTACTGCGTCAGCTTAAGGAGAATCAGGCGTTATGAAAAAAGTTAATGTCGCACTTTTGCAACTTTGTAGCGGAAAAAACACAAAAAATAATCTGGCGCAAATCGAGCAACAGATTAAGCAATTACCCGATTCAGTGAAGCTGGTATTAACACCTGAAAATGCGTTACTTTTTTCAAACTCTAAAGATTACCATAAACACGCTGAAATTCAGGGTGATGGGCCGTTACAAAATGCGATTGCAAAAATGGCTCAGCGTTACAAAGTGTGGATCTTAGTCGGTTCTATGCCTTTGATTAGTCGAGATTCTCCAGATCAAATTACCAGTAGTAGTTTGGTATTTGATGATGAGGGAGTTATTCGTGCTCGTTATGACAAAATTCATATGTTTGATGTGAGCATTGATGACGAGCAAGGCGAATATAACGAATCTTCTATTTATCAACGCGGCGAGCGCCTAACAGTCGTTGATACTCCCGTTGGGAAATTAGGTTTAACAATCTGTTATGACTTACGCTTCCCAGGTCTTTTCCAAGCATTAAGAGAAAAAGGAGCAGAGATAATCTCTGTACCAGCGGCTTTTACCCGTTTAACAGGAAAAGCGCACTGGGAGCCTTTATTACGTGCTCGTGCTATTGAGAATCAGTGTATTATCTTAGCACCAGCACAAGTGGGTACACATGATACGCGTCGGACTTGGGGGCATACCATGGCGATTGATGGCTGGGGGAAAGTCTTGAAAAAGAACCCTGATGCTGTTAGTGCGTTAACGCTGAATATTGGCGTTGAGAGTTTACACGGTATGCGTGAGCAGATACGGGTTGTAAAACATAACCGCTTTCGCCCGAAATTGACCCACTTAATCAAAAAAGTTAAGGATAAAGAAGAATTATGAGTTTAGCTGTTGTCAGCGAAAGTCTGTTGGAAGCAAACAAACTTAGTTTAGATGATTTAGCATCAACACTAGAGCAGCTTGCACAGCGTCAAATTGATTATGGTGATCTTTATTTTCAGTCAAGTTATCACGAGGCTTGGATCCTCGACGATCAGATTATTAAAGATGGCTCTTACAATATTGATCAAGGTGTTGGCGTTAGAGCAATTTATGGTGAAAAAACCGGTTTTGCTTATGCCGATCAACTAACGCTTAATGCACTTAACCAAAGTGCACATGCTGCACGAAGTATTGTTCAGGCTAAAGGTAATGGTCGTATCCATACTTTAGGTGCTATTCAACATTCTCCGCTATACAGCTTACACGATCCTCTGCAAAGCCTCTCTCGTGAAGAAAAAATTGCGCTATTACATGAGGTAGATAAAGTCGCTCGAGCTGAAGATAAACGTGTTAAACAAGTGAATGCGTCATTAACGGGTGTTTATGAACATGTACTTGTTGCAGCAACAGACGGTACGTTAGCTGCCGATGTGCGTCCTTTAGTTCGCCTTTCAGTTAGTGTTCTGGTGGAAGAAGATGGCAAACGTGAGCGTGGTGCAAGTGGGGGCGGTGGTCGTTTTGGTTATGACTATTTCTTAACTAAAGTGGATGGTGAAAGTCATGCAATCACTTATGCCCGTGAAGCGGTACGTATGGCATTAGTCAATTTATCAGCAATTGCTGCACCTGCTGGAACAATGCCTGTGGTATTGGGCGCAGGATGGCCAGGTGTGTTATTGCATGAGGCTGTAGGGCATGGTTTAGAAGGTGACTTTAACCGTCGTGAAACTTCGGTATTTTCTGGTCGTATTGGTGAGAAAGTCACTTCTGATCTTTGTACGATTGTTGACGATGGTACTCTCGAAGGTCGCCGTGGCTCTGTTGCTATTGACGATGAAGGTGTACCAGGTCAATACAATGTCTTAATCGAAAACGGCATCTTAAAAGGCTATATGCAAGATAAGATGAATGCTCGTTTAATGGGGGTTGCGCCAACAGGAAATGGTCGTCGTGAGTCTTATGCGCATCTTCCTATGCCTCGCATGACAAATACCTATATGTTAGCAGGCAAATCTTCACCAGAAGAGATTATTGCTAGCGTTGATCGCGGTATTTACGCACCGAACTTTGGTGGCGGTCAGGTTGATATCACATCGGGTAAGTTTGTTTTCTCAACCTCTGAAGCTTATTTAATTGAGAATGGAAAAATAACCAAGCCAATTAAAGGGGCAACGCTGATTGGTTCTGGTATTGAAGCGATGCAACAGGTTTCTATGGTAGGTAATGATCTCGCTTTAGATAAAGGGGTTGGCGTTTGTGGTAAAGAAGGACAAAGCCTCCCTGTTGGTGTGGGTCAACCAACGTTGAAGCTTGATAAGATCACCGTAGGCGGGACTGCTTAGTTTTTGTTATAGTGATTTATACGTATTAATTAAACTCCATCTTTTGATGGAGTTTTTTATCTCAGCGACAGTAAAGGTGCTAATTTATGGGTAAACGTTTATTACCAGTTATTATTGTTATTGCTGTTTTATTTGGCGTTCTTTATAAAGGCCTACTTCCAGAAACGACAGTATCGTCCTCTTCAACCTCAATTTCTGTTCCAGCATCGTCGAGCAACAACAGCAACAAACCAGCGCAAATCCCACTCTCTATTGATGAAAAAACACAAGCTAATGCAGTGGCTAGCTATTTACAACGTCATCAACAGTTACCGAGCTTTTATCTCACTAAAAGACAAGCAAGAGAACAAGGCTGGAATGCGAAAGAAGGTAATTTATGTGAGGTTTTGCCTGGAAGAGCAATTGGAGGCGATCGTTTTATGAATCGTGAAAAACAACTACCAGAAGAGGCGGGGCGTCAGTGGTATGAAGCTGACGTGAATTATCATTGTGGCCATCGTGGTAGTGATAGATTGCTCTATTCAAATGATGGACTGATTTATCTCACGACCGATCATTACCGTACAGTGACAAAGGTTACCCCTTAATGAAACAGGTTATCTTCGATTTTAAACGACTGGTAGATAGAGACGCCTTTTACCACGATTTTGCATTGCAATTTCAGTTAGATGATAAATTTGGCGGTAACCTAGATGCGTTATGGGATGCGTTAGTGGGAGAAATCGAATTGCCAGTTAGTATTGTTTTTAAGCATTTTCCTCATTATTCTCGTGATTTTCAACCTTTGGTGGAATTGATGCAAGAAGCTCAAAATGAGCTTGGTAAAGATGTATTAAGTTTTCATTGTGAGCATAAAACGCAAAAGTAACTCAGAGTAGATTAGCCCCTGAAAATCGCAGTGAGGCAGAGTTTACACTGCGTTTTCAGGATGATCAGGTTTTATGCTGATTCTGATAAATCTTTTAGATATTGAAACAATAAGCGGAATGATTTTGGTGGCTTATTTGCTTCTTTTTCTTTTTTTGCATTACGGATCAGTGTGCGTAATTGTTGGCGATCAGCCATTGGATAAAGCGCAACAACTTCTTCAATCACTTCATTACCACCTTCGATAAGGCGAATTCGTAGATCTTCAAGTTTATGTAACACTAAGATCTGTTGATTGTGGCGGTTTTTTAGTTTATCAAGCGCTTGGCGGATTGGTTCTTCATCCACATTGCGCAGTAGCTTTCCAATATATTGAATTTGGCGACGGCGTGCTTCACGCTGTACTTTTTGTGCGAGTTGAATAGAAGATAATAATTTTTCATCTAATGGCACACGCTCTAGTTCTTGAGCACTTAATTCAACTAATTCAGTTCCCAGTTTTTTGAGTGCTTCAGCATCACGTTTAATTTCGCTTTTGCTGACCCAGATGATTTCTTCCTCTTCTTCCTCTTCTGACGATGTATCGTCAAATTCAGGATTGAGGTAATGCCACTCTTCAGGCTGCTTTGCCATAATAGAAATTCCTGTTGCAGAGTAAGCCGGGAGTGTGATTTGGTGAATGACCAAAAGCCCGACGGGTGATAACATTCATATATCTTCTATTGTAACTGGGAAAATCGCTTGTTGACCACCTGTCAATTGATTTACTTTGCTAAAAATAAGTAAAAAGTGGTGTTCTCCTTAGGAAAAATGGTTCTCAATGAATAATTCAGATCAGGTAAAACAGCTTGAAGATGCTGTCTCTCTCGCATTAGAGCTGGCAGCAAAACAGTGTGATGGCGCTGAAGTCGCTATTAATAAATCGACGGGGATTAGTGTAAGTACACGTTACGGTGAAGTTGAAAATGTCGAATTTAACAGTGATGGCGCGTTGGGCATTACGGTTTATCAACAACAACGTAAAGGTAGTGCATCTTCAACAGATTTAAGCCCTGATGCGATCAAGCGTGCCGTACAAGCCGCAGTGGATATTGCGCGCTACACTTCAGCTGACCCATATGCAGGGCCTGCTGATCAAGAGCTCTTAGCGTTTGATGCGCCTTTCCTTGATCTTTACCATCCTACCGAAATTACGGCAGATAAAGCGATTGAATTAGCATCAAGAGCAGAAAAAGCCGCTTTAGATAGCGATAGCCGCATTATTAATACAGAAGGGGGCAGCTTTAATAGTCACAGTGGAACCCGTGTATTTGGTAATAGTCTTGGTTTATTAAAAAGCTATTCATCTTCACGTTATTCGATGTCGAGCTGTGTTATTGCTCGTGATGGTGAAGATATGGAGCGCGACTATGCTTACACCATTAGTCGTCGTTTTGCTGATCTTGAATCACCTGAGTGGGTGGGGCAAGAGTGTGCGCGTCGTACTTTATCTCGCTTAGCACCTCGTAAACTACCAACCATGAAAGCTCCCGTTATTTTTGCGGCCGATGTTGCGACAGGTATTTTTGGTCATTTGGTGTCGGCAATCAGTGGTAGCATGATTTATCGTGAATCTTCTTGTTTACTTGATAGCTTAGGTAAGCAAATTTTCCCTCAGTGGTTAAATATTCAAGAACGTCCTCATTTAATAAGAGGTTTGGCATCAACACCATTTGATAGTGAAGGTGTACGTACAACGAATGCTGAAATTATTAAAGATGGCGTATTACAAGAGTGGTTATTAACCACATATTCAGCAAGAAAACTGGGTTTAAAAAGTAATGGTCATGCTGGTGGTATTCATAACTGGTATATTCCAGGGCAAGGCTTATCGTTTGATGCGCTGTTAAAAGAGATGGGAACAGGCCTAGTTGTTACTGAATTGATGGGACAAGGTGTCAGCACAGTAACGGGTGATTACTCTCGTGGTGCGAGCGGTTTTTGGGTTGAAAACGGTGAAATTCAATATCCTGTAAGTGAAGTGACAATTGCAGGTAACTTAAAAGAGATGTGGGCAAATATTGCTACTATGGGTGATGATATTGAGACGCGCAGTAATGTTCAGTGTGGATCGTTGTTATTACCAGAAATGAGTATTGCAGGTGAGTAAATTTTAGATACTTATTGCAACCTTTAATCTCAGCCCGCAATGGGCTGAGATATCGCGTTTACCCGTGTGCTTTTCAATTTGAGAAGATAAAAATAAGACGCGAACCTTCAGCTCTGCTTAACGGTGTAATTCACCTGCAGCTTCAGGTTGGTATAGAATTTCTAATACTTTAACCTTGGTTTCAAGGCCATTTGGCAGCTTCCAACTGATCTCATCATCAATCGCTAAACCCAGTAGAGCAGCCCCCATGGGTGCCATGACTGAAAGTTCAGTGGCGCTGTCTTTTAATGAAGCGGGATACACTAAAGTACGAGTACGTTCTTCATTATTTTTTAAGTCCATAAAACGGACTGTGCTGTTCATTGTGACAATATTAGCAGGGATATCAGCTGGTGTAACAATGTCAGCACGATCTAATTCTTCATTCAATGCTTCAGCAATCGGGCTATCTGCAAATGCTGGTTGTTCAAGTAATGAATCTAAACGTTCTGCATCAAGTTCGTTGATGATAATTGTTGGCTTTGTCATACCATACTCCAATTTATTCCAATGCAAAACAACACCCCCACGGGTGAGGTGGGGGTGTTGTTAAACTCATATAAGAGATAATAGGCGGTTCTGTATAAAAAAGAAAGAGACAGTGATCACAGTCTCTTTCTGGTTATTTAGTTAAGAAATGCTAATCTATTGTTTTCTATTACGATTATTCTTCATCAAACCCCGATTCAAATAATGCGATAATAGCATCAATAGCTTCATTTTCATCACTACCAGTAACTTCTATATCAATTTGACTGCCTTGCTCTGAATCTAACATCAGCATAGCAATCACACTATCCGCTTGTGCTTCAACCCCTTCGTTGTTACGTAAAATGACGGTTGATTGAAATGTTTTGACTAAATCAAATAATTTCATTGCAGGCCTTGCATGCATACCGAGTCGATTTTTAATCGCAACTTGTCGATATTGGGTCATTTGCGTTTTTCTAGAGTTCTGTGACGTGATTGTACGTTTTTCCCTCTAGAGCGGAAATAATCGGCGAGTTGTTCAGCAACATAAACTGAACGGTGTTTCCCCCCCGTACAACCAATTGCAACCGTCAAATAACTACGGTTATTGGTTTCTAACATCGGCAACCAAAGTTCAAGGTAGCTTCTAGTTTGATAAATAAAGTTATGAACTTCGGTGTGTCTATCTAAAAATGCCGCGACAGGGCGATCAAGACCTGTCATTGGACGCAGTTTTGGATCCCAATGTGGATTGGGTAAGAATCGCACATCAAAAACATAATCCGCATCAATAGGAATACCATGCTTAAAGCCAAATGATTCAAAGACCATCGTTAACTCACGTTCACGCTTGCCTAATAAGCGAGTCCGTAGCATTTCTGCAAGCTCATGAACTGACATTTCTGAGGTGTCAATGATGAGATCAGCGCGTGATCGTAATGGCTCAAGCAGATCACTTTCGGTATCAATTGCCATTTCTAGCGAAAGATTTTTGGTCGAAAGTGGGTGAAGACGTCGAGTATCACTATAACGACGAATTAAAGTATTTCTATCTGCGTCTAAAAATAAGAGTTGTGGAGAATATTCAGCGGGTAAACTTTCTAGCGCTTTTTCGAAGATCTCCGGCGACTCAGGCATATTTCGGACATCAATACTGACTGCGGCAGCAGAAGCATCACGTTCAGCCAGTGTTTTTGCGAGCTCCGGTAAAAGATCAACAGGTAAGTTATCAACACAATAAAATCCCATGTCTTCAAGCGCACGCAAAGCGACTGACTTACCTGAACCAGAGCGTCCGCTGACTATCATCAGCACCATGAGGTAGCTCCCCTATAAATTCCCAGTGATGAATATCATTCCACTGTATGCTATTCGCGTCCCATTAAACCCGTAGGGGTTATTCTGTGATAATCTGATAAAGCTCTTCATCACTTTGTGCGGAGCGTAGTCGGCGACATAAGTTTTTGTCTGCCAACTGTTTTGCAATTAAAGACAGTGTGTGTAAATGTTCCTTGCATTGTGTCGCAGGAACGAGTAATGCGAACAACAAGTCGACAGGTTGATTATCAATAGCGTCGAAGGCAATAGGTTCGCTTAGGTGAAGAAACACGCCAACTACTTTTTCTGTTTCATCACTTTCAATACGTCCATGAGGGATTGCTAAACCACCCCCAATTCCTGTTGTACCGACTTTTTCACGCGTCAGTAAGGCCTCAAATATCAGTGTTTCGGGTAAATTAAGTGCTTTTGCCGCATTTTCACTGATAATTTCTAACGCGCGCTTTTTACTCGTGCAATGTACATTATTATGCGTACATGCCAGAGAAAGTACGTCGCTAATATTCATCTTTGTATCGTTGTTCATTGTCTTATTCACTTAGACCAGCAAACCAGATGCCACAAAGTGACATCTGGTTTTTCGTTACTGATATTGATTAGGCGTTGGTTTAAACCGAGTCATAAACAACGCAGTAACTTCGCCGATTGTATCCCCATTTTACAATGGGAAATGAATTAATGTTGTCTCAGTTTATCTTTGTGTTTGGTTAATTGACGAGCCAGTTTATCCATTAATCCATCAATTGCTGCGTACATATCTTCTGCTTCTGCAGAGGCATGTAATTCACCGCCATTAACTTGAATGGTCGCTTCCGCGATTTTATTAACTTTCTCGACTTTCAGGATAACCTGAACGTTATTAATTTTGTCAAAGAACTGAGGTAATTTCGCGCTTTTTGCTTTGACGGTATCACGCAGAGCATCGGTTAATTCAATATTATGACCAGTGATTTGAAGTTCCATAGTGTCTTCCTTCTCAATTATGCTCAAACCAACTCTTTACGTTGATTTGAAGGCGGGATGGATAATGACTCTCTATACTTCGCAACAGTACGTCGAGCAACTTGTATGCCAAGTTCTGCGAGCATATCGGCCAGTTTACTATCACTAAGTGGTTTCGCTGGATTTTCTGCTGCGATTAGTTTCTTCACTAAAGCCCTGATTGCTGTTGAAGAGGCTTCACCTCCGCTATCAGTGTTCACATGGCTAGAGAAAAAATACTTCAATTCGAAAATTCCTCTCGGGCAATGCAAAAATTTCTGCGTTGTCACTCGAGAAATGGTGGATTCGTGCATTTCAACCTGTTCAGCAATATCAGCTAACACAAGAGGCTTCATATGCTCTTCACCGAATTCGAAAAATGCCTGCTGTGTGTCAACAATGCAATGAGCGACTTTTAATAATGTCTCATTTCGGCTTTCTAAACTTTTTATCAGCCATTTAGCTTCTTGTAAATTGTCACGAATAAATTTTCCATCGCTTTCATTTTGAGCCGATTGACCCAATGCTGCATAAGTCTCATTTATTCGTAGGCGAGGAATGCTATCTGTATTTAACTCAACTTGCCAGCGTTCACCTGATTTTTTTACTAGTATATCTGGAATAACATACTCTGACTCGCCTGTATCAATACTTAATCCGGGCTTAGGATCAAGAGACTGGATCATCTCAATAACAGATTTTAGTGTCTCTTCTCGTAACTTCGTTTGACGCATCAATTGACGAAAATCACGGTTACCTAGCAATTCTAAATATTGGCTAATGACTAACTGCGTTTCTTTAAGATAGGGTGTTTCTGTTGAAAAAGCGGATAGCTGAATCAAAAGACACTCTTTTAAATCACGTGCAGCAACACCAATAGGATCAAAGCGTTGAATACGTTTTAATACGGCTTCGACTTCATCTAGCTCTAATTCATCATCGCCCATTCCAGTAAGGATGTCATCTGTTGTGACAGTTAAATATCCTGTTTCATCAATAGCATCGATAATACTTATCGCAATGGCTCTGTCTGTTTCCGAAAATGGAGTGAGATCCGCCTGCCATGTTAGGTAATCTTGTAATGAGGCTGTAGTTTCACCTTGATACAGTGGCAGTTCATCATCAGTATAGTCATTACTGGTGCCAGAAGGTGTGCCTGCTGTGTAGATCTCTTCCCATTGTGTATCTAAAGGGAGATCATCAGGCATCTCTTTTTGTTCTAAAGCATCCAGTGTATCGAACTCTTCAACGTCGTTTTCAGTTGTTGTTTCTGTTGTTGAGTCTGACTGATCTTTTGTATGAGAGGTATCATCTAAAACGGGATCTTGTTGATCGTCGTCTTGTTCTAGAAGTGGATTAGATTCAAGCGCTTGTTGAATTTCTTGTTGTAATTCAAGCGTCGAAAGTTGCAACAAACGAATAGCCTGTTGTAGCTGTGGCGTCATTGCCAGTTGCTGACTAAGACGAAGTTGCAAACTTTGTTTCATAATAATGCGATGAGTCCTTTGCTGTTGTCATCCATGACAGAGTAAAAGTGAATCAAAGATTACAGGCGGAAGCCTTCACCTAAGTAAACACGTTTAACTTGCTCATTTTCAAGAATTTCTTCTGGTGAACCATGAGCGATAAGATGACCTTGGCTGACGATATAAGCACGCTCACATACATCTAATGTTTCACGAACGTTATGGTCAGTAATCAGTACACCTAATCCATAATCACGGAGATGCTGGATAATTTTTTTAATATCTAACACCGAAATAGGGTCAACACCCGCAAAAGGTTCATCTAATAAAATGAATTTAGGATTTGCTGCCAATGCTCGTGCGATTTCAACACGGCGGCGTTCCCCCCCTGATAATGATTGCCCTAAACTGTTACGTAAGTGGCTGACATTAAACTCTTCTAGCAGTTCTTCTGCGCGATCTTTTCGTTCTTCAGGCGTTAAGTCATGGCGGATTTCTAAGATCCCCATAATGTTGTCATAAACGCTTAAGCGTCTAAAAATAGACGCCTCTTGAGGAAGATAGCCAATGCCTTTACGTGCTCGTTCATGTAACGGTAACAGCGTAATGTCTTCATCATCAATGGTAATACTACCTGCATCGCGAGCGACAATGCCAACAACCATATAGAATGTGGTTGTTTTACCTGCACCATTTGGTCCAAGCAAACCGACAATCTCACCTGAATTAACGTTCAGGCTGACATCACCGACAACGGTGCGCCCTTTGTATGCTTTCGCTAAATTTTCAGCTTTTAACAGCGCCATAAAGTGTTACTTACCTTTGTTGTTAACACCAGGGCCTTTCTCTTGCAACTGGGAAGGCAGTAAAACAGTTGTCACTTGTTTACCTTTACCGCTAAAGGCTTCCATTTGCTGAGTTGGGACGAGATAAGTGATCTTATCACCGGTGATATTACTGTCTAATTGTTCAAGATAGGCTTTACCCGTTAAGGTTATTAACTCTTTATCCATTTCATAGGTCATTTTGTCACCACGACCTTTGATTGGTTTGCCATCATCTTGTAACTGATAAAAAGTCACAGGGTTACCAAATGCTTCTATAACGATTTTTTTGGAGTCTCCGCCAGGACGTGTGACAACGACTTTGTCTGCACGAATATCAATAGAACCTTGTTTTATCACAACATTTTGTGTAAATGTTGTCACATTCTTTTCTAGATCAAGCGACTGTTTTTCAGAGTTAACAACAATAGGTTGTTGTGTGTCATCTTTAAGCGCCATCGCAGGTACGCTTATCGCTAAAAGTGTACCGATAATCAGTGTATTACGGATTTTTTGATTCATTAGGGATCTCATAATAGGTGTTTACCTTTTCAATCAGCTCTGCACGTTTTTCGCGCAGATTGCCTCGCATTTTTAAGCCGACTGATTTCAGTCCGACGCCGATAATAGTCACTTCATCATCAGAGGAAACATCCTGTGTGTCCAAATTTGCAATAGCATTGTCTGTGCTTATTCTCTGTAGTTGAGAGTCATCCGTTAAGCTATCAATTTGAACATCGCCATAAAGATAGAGCATTTTACTGTTTGTTAGCTTGGCTTTATTTGCGCGTACTGTCCATGTAGCATCCCCTGTCGGTGAATAGGTGGTTAAGACAGGGTTAGTAAACCACGTAAACTTTTGCTGAGCATAATTTTTGACATCATCAGCAACAAGTTTATATCCGAGTATACCCGTTGGCTCGTAAACAAAAGATATCGATGATTTGGATTGATAAGTTGGCTGACCATCTTCAACAATCGCACCATCACCGAATTCAGTGTTATTAGTGTAGTTCCAGCCAATCAGCCCAAGGGCGATAATGGCAAGAATTAAGGTAAACCAGGATTTTAATTTATTCATTCTGTATCGTTATACGTTAAATCGAAAGACCTTTAGCGTCTTCAAGCCGACCTTGCGCTAAAAGGATTAAATCACACAATTCTCGTACTGCACCACGACCACCCGCAATGCGAGTTACATAATTAGCACGAGGTGTAAGTAATGGATGAGCATCAGCTACGGCGACAGAAAGTCCCACTTTTTCCATTACTGGTAAATCAATCAGGTCGTCACCAATATAGGCTGTTTGTTCAGGTTTAAGGTTTAGTGTATCTAACAGTTGTTGATACGCCAAAAGCTTATTATGCTGACCTTGGTAAAGATATGTAATGCCAAGGGTTTTAGCGCGATCTTCTAACAGTTTAGACTGACGACCTGTAATGATAGCAACCTCAATGCCTGATGTAAGCAAACAACGGATGCCATATCCATCACGGACATTAAAGGCTTTTAATTCTTCGCCATTATTACCCATGTAAATGAGTCCGTCAGACATCACACCATCAACATCACAAATCAGCAATTGGATTTTTTCTGCTTTTTGGATGATTTGCTTACTGACTGCACCATAACAAGTTTCTATCATTGTATTCATTTTTATCCTTCGAACGTTATGAATATCTTATACAACACCCGCTTGTAATAAATCATGCATATGTAAAACACCTAACAGGATATCACTATCTTGTTCTGTTACTAATAGTGAGGTGATATGTTTTGCTTGCATTAAATTCAGTGCTTCAACTGCCAAACAATCTGGGCGAATACGAATACCGCCTCTTGTCATAACATCTGAGATTTTGGCATTGTTCAGATCTATTCCTAAATCAAATATTCTCCGTAAATCACCGTCAGTAAAGATACCGTTGATCTGCATACTATCATCGCAAATAACGGTCATACCTAATTTTTTACGGGTTATCTCGACAAGTGCTTCACGTAAAGTGGCATCTTTAGTGACACGAGGAATATCTTCCTCTTTATTCATTAAATCACTGACATGAAGGAGTAATTTACGGCCTAATGCACCACCGGGATGAGAAAGCGCAAAATCTTCAGCGGTGAAACCACGAGCACGTAAAAGAGCGATCGCCAGTGCATCCCCCATGACCAAGGTTGCTGTTGTACTGGTTGTTGGTGCAAGACCTAAAGGACACGCTTCTTTAGGTACTTTGATACAAAGATGAATATCAGACGCTTTCCCCATTGTACTTTGAGGTGTGCGTGTCATACAAATCAGTGTTATCTGTTTCCGTTTCAGTACCGGAATAAGTGCGAGGATCTCACTGGCTTCACCGGAGTTTGAAATCGCTAGAACGATATCTTTTTCTGTCACCATACCTAAGTCGCCATGGCTTGCTTCACCAGGATGAACAAAGAAAGAAGGTGTGCCTGTGCTGGCGAATGTAGCGGCAATCTTATGTCCAATATGACCAGATTTACCCATTCCCATGACAATAACTCGACCTTGGCAGTGAAAAATTTTTTCACAGGCAAGAGTGAAATCATCATTGATGTATTGTTCTAGTTCAGCTAATCCATCACGTTCAATATGAAGAACTTTTTTTCCTGCTTGCTGAAAATCAAACTCGGTCATTTTTTTGTACCATTTATTTTAGGTTAAGAGAGAATGTGCGACGCACAACACCGTAATATAAATAATAAAGCAAACTAATAAGAATATCCCTTTTCCTCGGTTGAGGCGTTGCTTTCGCCCTAATGAAAAGAGAGAAAACAGTAAACTGGCCACACCAAGTACAGCAAAACTAAAATAAAAAGTGTTGATATTAAATGTGCTTGGTGAAAGTAATGCTGGCATTCCTAAAACAAATGTCAGGTTGAAAATATTAGCACCTATAATATTCCCTAAGGCTAATTCATTTTCACGTCTGAGTGCAGCCACGATGGTCGTTGCTAATTCAGGTAAACTTGTACCAATGGATAGCAAGGTTAAACCAACAAAAAAACCACTGAGATGATACTGTTGCATTAGAATAAAGACATTATCTAATATCATTTGAGTTGCAACTGGAATAATCAGTAACGCGATAACAACCCAAAAAAGAGCAACAGAATTACGGGGATTTGTCTGTAATTCAAAGCGCGTTAAGGTTTCTAAAGGTAATACGTGGCGCTCTTGTGTTAGTGTTTTATGCATCGTTTTTATCATCAGAAAAATGGATGCAAAACCAATAAAAAAGAGCAGTGTGCCTTCTCTAAGCCCTAGTTCTCCGCTAGAAACGATAATGCCAACGAGCATGATGACTATAATCATCAATGGAAGCTCTTTTTTTAGCACTGCGGATTGAATGTTCATGGGGTAAATCATCGCGCCAATACCCGCAATGAGGAGAAGGTTGGTGAGAGTAGAGCCAATCGCTGTCCCGATAGCGATATCAGGTAAATTATGAACTGCGGCATCAGTTGAAATAAAAAGCTCAGGTAGTGAGGTACCTGTACCTACAATTAAGATACCGATAACAGCGGGGGGGATTTTTAACGATTGCGCAAAAACACTCGCACCATAAACTAATCGGTCTGATGCATAAACGAGTAACATCAACCCAAGAATTAAAAGAGACAAAGTAATCAACATGCCATCAGTTTTCCAACAATGAGCGAATAAAGAAAAAACCAATAAGACAGGGCTGATAAAAAAACATATTGTCAAAAGGTTTTGCTAATTAACCATATTTTGACTAGCCAAGCACGAAAAGTAAAATTAACCGTGCAATAAATTGCTAAATAGTGGTGATTTCTTTGTAACATAGCGAATGACCTGCCAAAATAGCGTAAAAATTCGTTTATGCAGACAGGCTTGAGGATGTTTTATTCATGAACGCACAATCTGACAATCTAATTGAAGTGCGCAATATGAACTTCACTCGCGGTAGCAGAAAGATCTTCTCCGAGATCAATCTTGTTGTACCGAGGGGAAAAGTGACTGCGATTATGGGCCCTTCAGGGATTGGTAAAACAACCTTGTTACGCCTAATGGGAGGACAAATCCTTCCAGATAGTGGTGAAATTTGGTTCGATGGCGACAATATTCCTGCGCTATCACGTTCTGCGTTGTATCAGGCAAGAAAGAAAATGAGTATGCTTTTTCAGTCAGGTGCACTGTTCACAGACATGAATGTGTTTGAAAATGTAGCATTCCCACTCAGAGAACATACAAATTTACCTGAAGCCTTGATCCGTACAACGGTGATGATGAAACTTGAAGCCGTCGGGTTACGTGGTGCGGCAAGCTTAATGCCTTCTGAATTATCAGGTGGTATGGCGAGAAGAGCCGCATTAGCAAGGGCTATTGCACTTGATCCTGAACTGATTATGTTTGATGAGCCTTTTGTTGGGCAAGATCCTATCACAATGGGTGTGCTTGTTAAGTTAATTGATGAGTTAAATCATGCGCTGGGTGTGACTTGTGTTGTGGTTTCCCATGATGTACCCGAAGTGTTAAGTATCGCAGATTACGCCTATATTGTTGCGGAACAGAAAGTTATTGCTCAAGGTAGTGCTCAAGAATTACAGGATAATCCAAATAGACAAGTAAGACAGTTTTTAGATGGGATCGCTGATGGCCCTGTACCTTTCCGTTTTCCTGCGGGAGATTATCAGGACGACCTATTAGGACGAGGAAATTAGTACGTGATAAATTTATTATCTCGCATTGGCACTAGAGCGTTGGCGATTTTTGCAACTTTTGGTAGAGCCGGCATTATGCTTTTTCGAGCATTAGTTGGTAAGCCTGAATTTCGTAAACAATGGCCTCTTTTACTGAAGCAATTGTATAACGTTGGTGTTCAATCCTTATTAATTATCATGGTGTCTGGCCTATTTATTGGCATGGTGCTGGGGCTACAAGGTTATCTAGTTTTAACAACCTTTAGTGCTGAAGCTAGCCTAGGTATGATGGTCGCACTTTCATTGTTAAGAGAATTAGGCCCAGTTGTCACGGCACTATTATTTGCAGGTCGTGCGGGTTCTGCCTTAACCGCTGAAATCGGCTTAATGAAAGCTACAGAACAAATTTCTAGTTTAGAAATGATGGCAGTCGATCCTTTAAGACGTGTCGTTGCGCCCCGTTTTTGGGCTGGTCTTATTAGTATGCCGTTGCTTTCACTTATTTTTGTTGCCATCGGTATTTGGGGTGGTGCAATTGTTGGGGTGGATTGGAAAGGGATCGATGAAGGCTTTTTCTGGGCATCGATGCAAGGTGCCGTTGAATGGCGACTTGATCTAGTGAACTGCTTTATTAAAAGTGTCGTTTTTGCCATTACTGTCACTTGGATAGCGCTTTTTAACGGGTATGACGCAATCCCAACATCAGAAGGGATTAGCAGAGCAACAACACGTACCGTTGTTCATTCATCGTTAGCCGTATTGGGTTTAGATTTTGTGCTAACCGCACTGATGTTTGGGAACTAAGTCATGCAAAGTAAAAAAATTGAAGTTTGGGTTGGTCTGTTTGTTCTGATTGCGTTAGCTGCCGTGATTTTCTTATGCCTGAAAGTAGCTGATATTAAAGAAATGGGTAATCAACCGACTTATCGCGTTTATGCCAGTTTCGGTAATATTGGTGGGTTGAAAGAGCGCTCTCCAGTTAAGATTGGTGGGGTAGTTATTGGTCGCGTTTCCTCTATCACCTTAAAAGAAGAAGATGAAGGGAACTATCGTCCAGAAGTTGCGCTCGATATTCTGAGCATTTATGACCATATTCCAGAAAGTAGCTCATTGTCTATTCGTACATCTGGTTTATTAGGTGAGCAGTTCCTTGCATTGAATTTAGGCTTTTATGATGAAGCATTAGATTCTACTTTGTTAAAAGACGGGGGACGGATCACAAACACCAATTCAGCAATGGTGCTAGAAGATCTTATTGGTCAATTCCTTTATAAAACGGGTGAAGGTGATAATTCAGCTAAATCTGAATCTAAGCCGATAGAAGAACACTCTGCATTACCTTAATCATTAATTCCTATACGATGCACTTACACATTTAGCTAGATTTAGCGTAATAAATGCATCGTATTATTGAAACCCTATTTGAGGAGAAGCGAACGTATGTTTAAACGCTTATTGATGGTCGCACTATTAGTGATAACGCCTTTTGCAATGGCGGTAGATAAAACCAATCCTTACGCATTAATGGAAGATGCAGCGCAAAAGACCTTTAGTAAATTAAAAAATGAACAACCTGAAATTCGTAAAAACCCTGAAGTCTTACGCCAAATTGTTCAGCAAGAATTACTGCCTTATGTTCATATTAAATATGCAGGAGCATTAGTGTTAGGGCCACATTATCGCAATGCAACACCAGCGCAACGCGATGCTTATTTCACTGCGTTTGAAGCATATCTTGCTCAAGTTTATGGTCAAGCATTAGCGATGTATGAAGGTCAAGAGTACCGCATTGAGCCGGCAAAACCTTTCGCAGATAAATCAACTCTAACTATTCGTGTCACCATTATCGATACAAATGGTCGCCCACCTGTTCGCCTCGATTTCCAATGGCGTAAAAACAGTAAAACAGGTGAATGGCAAGCTTATGATATGATTGCTGAAGGTGTCAGCATGATCACAACAAAACAGAATGAGTGGTCAGATATTTTAAATTCTAAAGGTGTTGATGGTTTAACAAAACAGTTAGAAATCAGTGCTAAAACACCAATTACGCTGGATGAGAAAAAATAACATGTCAGCTTCGTTAAATTGGGAAAAAAAAGAGGATGTCCTCTATTTCCAAGGAACGCTAGATCGTGAAACGTTATTGTCTGTGTGGCAACAACGTAAAGTATTATTGGCTGATATTAATACCATTGATATTTCTGCCTTAGGGCATATTGATTCAACAGGATTGGCTCTTTTTGTTCATTTAAAAGCAGAAATGGAAGAGCAAAATCGTCAATTTATTATTCAAGGTGTAAGTGAACGTTTTCAGACCTTAATTACACTCTATGATCTTGATGAAATTATGAATATTGCCTAACACCGATTTTGAGTAAAAGTATTAAAAAGCCCCCTTCGTGATACTTTTATCATTAAGGGGGTTTTTGATGGTTTAAGAGTAGGGCGGATTCCATTAGGATAGACGACTGATTATTATTTTAACGTTGAGATTAAGCAATTATGGATACAAATGAAATCAAACAAGTATTAATGGACAGCCTGTCTTTAGATGAAGTCATCGTCAATGGTGATGGTAGTCATTTTCAAGTTGTTGTTGTCGGCGCAATGTTTGAGGGAATGAGCAGAGTCAAACAACAACAAACCATTTATGCCCCTTTGATGGAATATATTGCAGATAACCGTATTCACGCTTTGTCTATTAAAGCCTACACACCTGAAGAGTGGAAGAGGGATCGTAAACTTAACGGGCTTTAATTCAGTAGGTATACAGCGTACAGCAAAATAAAAAGAGAGTTCTACAGATGGATAAATTTAGAGTACAAGGGCCAACCTGTTTATCAGGTGAGGTCAATATTTCAGGCGCAAAAAATGCCGCACTGCCAATCCTGTTCGCTGCGATCCTTGCCGAAGAGCCAGTAGAATTAACGAATGTTCCTAAATTAAAAGATATCGATACAACGATTAAGTTACTTAATCGCTTAGGAACTAATGTTGAACGTAATGGCTCTGTTTTCGTTGATGCTCGTAACATTAATGAATTTTGTGCTCCTTACGAGTTAGTTAAAACCATGCGAGCTTCTATTTGGGCTTTAGGCCCGCTGGTGGCCCGTTTTGGTCAGGGGCAGGTTTCTTTACCGGGTGGCTGTGCCATTGGTGCTCGTCCTGTTGATCTTCATATCACAGGTTTAGAGCAATTAGGCGCTGAGATCACACTGGATGAAGGTTATGTGAAAGCACGAGTTGATGGGCGTTTAAAAGGCGCGCATATCGTCATGGATAAAGTGAGTGTGGGTGCCACTATCACTATTATGACTGCGGCAGTTTTGGCGGAAGGCAAAACCATTATTGAGAATGCGGCAAGAGAGCCTGAAATTGAAGATACGGCAAACTTCCTCAATACATTAGGTGCCAAAATCAGTGGAGCAGGTACTGATAGCATTACGATTGAAGGCGTAGAGCGTCTTGGTGGTGGCACTTATCAAATCTTACCAGATCGTATTGAAACCGGGACTTTCTTAGTTGCTGCTGCGATTTCTCGTGGTCATGTTGTTTGTCGTAATGCTAAACCAGACACATTAGATGCTGTACTGGCAAAATTACGTGAAGCAGGTGCTGATATTGAAGTAGGTGAAGATTGGATAAGCCTTGATATGCATGGTAAACGCCCTAAAGCGGTAACATTGCGTACTGCACCACATCCGGGGTTCCCAACCGATATGCAAGCACAATTTAGCCTTTTAAACTTAGTGGCCGAAGGCGCTGGGATGATTACTGAAACTATTTTTGAAAATCGTTTTATGCACATTCCTGAGTTAATCCGTATGGGGGCTCATGCTGAAATCGAAAGTAATACTGTGTTATGTCATGGTGTTGAAAAACTTTCAGGTGCACAAGTGATGGCAACGGATTTACGTGCTTCCGCAAGCTTAGTACTTGCCGGTTGTATTGCTGAAGGCACAACCATTGTTGATCGTATTTATCATATCGATCGTGGGTATGAAAATATTGAAGCTAAATTACAAGGATTAGGGGCAAAAATAGAACGTTTGCACTCTAATGACTAATTTATTTTAGTTATCATTTTTTAGCCATTCAAAACCATAGTGCATTGTTGTGCTATGGTTTTTTTATGCATTATGTAAATAGGACGCTTAATAGAATAGGATAATTCATAAGGCATTTCTTTCGCAGCAAGATACAGTAAGAAAAATAGACCTGTTTTAGATAAATTTCTATGAACTAAAAGGAAGAAATGAATATGCAGGTAACAAGGAAACAAGAGCGCCTAGTTCGTCAAGCACTGGATGAATGGCAACGATCTGGTGAGATTTCAGAACAAGAATATCAGCAGTTAGGAAATACATTGCACCGCATTCCTTTTGATTGGAAACGGCTGAGCCGTTATGCATTCTGGATAGCGATGGTCTGTTTGATTATTGCAGCAGGTAGTATTTTTAGTGATAGTGCATTAATTTATTATCTCATTGAGATTTTTAGTGTTTCTGAAATTATGCGTGTGGTATCTCCGGCACTTATTGCTTCAGCACTCTATTTTTGGGGATTTAAACGTCAGCGAAAAGAAACACAGTGGCATTACAGTACTGAGTTTATTCTCTTTTTAGGTGTGATGTTTACGGCTATTTTTCTTTGGCAGTTAGGAGAGTTACTGGATACAGGTAGTGGTCATATTGCTCCTCTCTTTCTAATTGGCTGTGTCATTTATGGTGCAATTGGATTTATCAGTCGCTCTTCTTTGGTGTGGTTATTCTTCTTATTGATGTTAGGAAATTGGTTTGGTGCTGAAACAGGATATGTCTCTGGTTGGGGGGCTTATTGGTTAGGGATGAACTATCCTATCCGCTTTGTTTTCTTTGGCGCAGTATTATTAGCAGGCTGTTATTTTCTACAAAATGTATTGGTACAGCGTCGTTTATTTACCATGACAAAAATAATGGGGCTCACTTATCTGTTTATTGCGCTATGGATAATGTCTATTTTCGGCAATTACGATCCTGATACATGGTATTACACATCAAGTATAAAATTGTTACCTTGGGCACTGTTATTTGCTGTTGTTTCAGTTAGTTGTATTTATATTAGCCTTAAAACAGATGACGGTATGTTAAGAGGATTCGGTCTAACATTCCTTGGTATCAACCTTTATACCCGATTCTTTGAATATTTCTGGGATAGTTTACACAGTGCGATTTTCTTCTTTATTTTGGCGGTTTCACTGATTTTAATTGGACGAAAAGCTGAAAAAATTTGGCATGCTGTTGAAAATAACTCAATCGCTAATAAAGAGAATTAGAGCCAATAGTATAATGAAAACGTATTGATTAATAATGTAGTAGGAGAGTTTTTCCTATGGAAAAGCGAAGTTGTCATCTTCCTTTAGAAGTGAGTTGTGTTGCGTGTCATTATTTTGTTTTCAAAGATAAAGATGAGGCATTTTTTGAGATCTGCCCTGTATGTGGTTGGCAAAATGATGGTACTAAAGAAGGACAATACAGTGGTTGTAATCACAGTACCTTAGAGGATTATCGCAATACCGAAACCTTTAAAGAAAGCTGCTTACAAAGTGCGACGTTTTATATGAAATCGCCTGATTAGCCAAGAATAAGGCGATTTTTTGTTAGTTATTATTCTGGCTGGTATTCAGAAATAGTTACATCTACATTGATCTCTTTACCTTCTCGTAATATCGTGACAGGTAGCGCTGTACCGGGGCGCGTTTCTGCAATGTAATCCATCATTTCCATCGCGGAAGTGGCAGGTGCATGATTAATGCTAAGGATGATATCGCCGGTTTTTATTCCAGCTTTATCCGCAGGGCCATTTGGTGTGATCCTAAAAATTCGCAATCCTTGAATTTGCTTAATATCTGTATTTGATGAGCGAATTTTTGGTAATTCTTTTGCTGTGATACCAATAAAACCACGGATAACACGACCATCACGAATTAGCTTATTCATAATTTTAACTGCAAGTTCGGTCGGAATAGCGAAGCCTAGTCCCTCTGCCGTAGGGCGGTATCCGTTATAGGTTCCTGAATCAAATGTCATGGTATTAATACCTACGAGTTCACCTTCAGTATTAATTAGTGCACCGCCAGAGTTACCTTCATTAATTGAGGCGTCTGTTTGCAGGAAATTTTGGTAACGGGTTGGGCTTAATCCAACGCGTCCTGTAGCACTGATGATCCCTTGTGTAATAGTTTGCCCAATATTAAATGGGTTACCGATAGCTAGCACGACATCACCAACATGAGAAATTCGTTTAGTATTAATGGGGATTGTAGGGAGTTTATCGGCATCAATTTTTAATACCGCAAGATCGGTTAAAGGATCAGATCCAACAAGTAAGCCTTCATAAAGATCACCATTTTGAAGGGCGATAAGGATCTGATCAGCATTATTAATAACATGCTGATTCGTCAGAATATAACCACGACCATCCATAATGACGCCAGCACCTAAAGATGTTAGCTCACGGCCTTCTTGAGAAAAACTCCCCATCGTACTGCTATAAACATTAACAACCGCAGGAGCTGCTCGTCGCACTGCAGTGTTATAGCTAAAAGGTGCATTGAGAAAATCGCCATTAAGTAGGCGTTCAATAAAAATAGGGCGAATTGAAGGAACTGCAATCAAAAGAATTGCTGCTGTGAGAAGACCAATTAGAGTTGATCGCAGTAACTTAGTTAACATAAAAATCCTGTATTTATGTCTGACTGTGAAATTATTCGCGTAGGAGCAGTGAGAATAGCATAGTTTAACTTATGAAAGCATCGCTTAGCACATAAAATACCCTTTTAAGCCTAAAAATAGGTATAAAAAAAAGCCCTATAATGGAAATTATAGGGCTAAAGAAATCAATAAATTAGATAGGTGAAAAGCTTACTTCTTAGCGAGGTGTATTACGTAACAGCAGGTAAATTTCTTCATTACCACGCTGAATATTCAGTGCAAGAACAGGCGGTTTAGCGTCAATTGCTTTGCGTAAATCGCCTAGTGATGTAATTGGCGTATTATTGATACCAATAATAAGGTCGCCTTTTTGTAAACCAGATGCAGCGGCTGCAGAATCTTTTTCTACCGAATCGACAGCAACAGCTTTCACTTGTTTATTCACATAGTTACTTAATGTGGCTCCCTGTAGTGCAGGAGAGAAGTTATCTGCACGTGTTGCATCGGCGGATTGTTTCTCTAATGTCACTTTTACATCCATTGGTTTACCTTGACGGATTAGGCCAATCAGGATCTCTTTACCTGGCGGTGTTGTACCCACTTTGGCTCTTAATTCAGCAAAGCTATTGATACGTTTACCATCAACTGAGATTAAAACGTCACCCGGTTTAATGCCTGCTTTTGCTGCTGATGAATCTGGCATTACTTCGCTAACAAAAGCGCCGCGTTGTGCATCAATATTAAAGGATTTCGCCAGATCAGAATTCATTTCTGTACCACGAATACCTAAGATGCCACGTTTAACTTCACCATGAGAAATCAGTTGTTGGCTAAGGTCACGCGCCATATTACTTGGGATGGCGAAGCCGATACCGATGTTGCCACCACCCGGAGCTAAAATAGCTGTGTTAATTCCGATTAGCTCACCATTTAGGTTAACGAGCGCACCACCAGAGTTACCACGGTTGATAGATGCATCGGTTTGAATAAAGTTCTCTAAACCTTCAAGATTTAAACCGCTACGGCCTAATGCGGAGATAATACCTGATGTTGCTGTTTGGCCTAAACCAAATGGGTTACCCACTGCAACCGCAAAGTCACCAACACGTAATTGGTCAGAGTCTGCCATTTTAATTGCAGTTAAGTTAGTTGGTTTTTCAATTTGCAGTAATGCGATATCTGTTTGTGGATCGCTACCAATTAATTTTGCACTAAATTCACGCCCATCATTAATTTGCAGTTGAATTTTATCTGCGCCATCAACAACGTGGTTATTTGTTAATACGTAGCCTTTTTGAGCATCAATAATGACACCAGAGCCTAATCCTTCAAAAGGACGAATGCTTTGTTGTTGTGATGGGAAATTTGGACCAAAGAAGAATTTGAACTCTTCAGGGACTTGCTGGCTTTGCACTCGTGTTCCTGAAACGTGCACACTGACAACAGCAGGTAACACTTTTTCTAACATCGGTGCAAGGCTTGGCAGTTGTTCACCTGATGGCATAACCGCAGGCAACGCGGCCATGCTGGTTGCTGGAATAGTAGAGAGTGAAAGTCCGACACTCATTGCTAATGCACTAAGTAATAATTTTCTTTTTTTAGTCAACATGAATTAGAGTCTCTTGATACAGTTATCAAAATAAAAGTTATTGCTCAAAATGAGCTCGATGTCACTAAGACCTGTACTGACAGAGGAAAGTTCATTAAGACATGGTGTGCTTTGCTTCCTTTTACACGGATTTACAAGACAAAAGCTATCTTTAAAACCATAGCAAATAATTGTCATTTTATGATGTTTATTAGAAAGAAAAAACGCCACAAAATGTGGCGTTTTTAATATTAACTGTCTTTTTTCTCTGTTGGTCTGAACAATCCAGATGCGCCTTCGGAGTAATCACGGGGTGGCATTTTTACTGGTGATTGATCATTCGCTGCTTCTGATTCGCTTAATCGGTAATTAAATGGATTTTCTTGCTCAGGCATATCAGGCATGAGCTCATTAGAGCTTTTTGCCATATGTTGATAAAGCTGACGGTAATCTTTCGCCATGTTATCTAATAGTTCAGCACTTCTAGCAAAGTGGCTGACAAGCTCATTGCGATAAGTATCAAGTTCTTCTTTTTTCGTGTCTAACTCTGCTTTGATAGCATCTTGTTGGCGAAGGGTGCTGTTACCGTAACGCATTGCCAGTGCGCCGATAATAAGACCGACAACTAATCCAATCAGTGCATAAACCCAAACCATGGCAACTCCTTTTCATCTAATAGTGAGGACGATGGATTCTTATAACATCATAACCGCTAAAAGGCATGGGTGGAATAATATCCTTAAGCTTAATATAAAATTCGTGTGTTACGTTGATGTTAATACAATTCTTAATGCTTATAATAGAGCCATTCGACAGACACAAATCAGTATGTCAGAAAATTAAGGATAAGAGGGCATTCATGACTGTTAGTACGCCGTTATCACTTTATGAAGCCGCATTGAAGCAAGGTGATTATCAACCTGATGATGTTCAGCGAAAAACTGTTCTCCATCTTCAACAGATATACCATGCATTATTAAAAGAGACTCCACCAGAAAAAAGTTCGCTAACACAACGATTATTTAGGCGAATTCGTACAAAAAAACAGATTGTTGCACCAGAACGTGGTTTATATATGTGGGGCGGTGTAGGCCGAGGTAAAACATGGTTGATGGATATGTTTTATCAAAGTTTGCCGACAGAACGAAAGCTTCGCTTACACTTCCATCGTTTTATGTTACGTGTTCAAGAAGAGCTGAAAAACTTGCAAGGCCATGAAAATCCGCTAGAAATTATTGCTGATGGATTTAAAGCGCAAACTGACGTGCTCTGTTTTGATGAGTTTTTCGTTTCTGATATTACTGATGCAATGATTTTAGGTACCTTGCTTGAGGCGTTATTTGCCAGAGGTATCACGCTGGTAGCAACATCAAATATTCCACCAGACGAGCTTTACCGTAACGGATTACAACGTTCTCGTTTTTTACCTGCAATAGAACAGATCAAACACCATTGTGACATTTTAAATGTTGATGCAGGTATTGATTATCGCCTTAGAACACTAACGCAAGCGCATCTTTTTTTATCTCCACTCAACGATAAAAATCGTCATGAGATGGATAGAATTTTCATGCATTTGGCAACTAGCGAACCGCAAGTTGATTGTACTTTAACCATCAATCATCGCCCTATGAAAGTAAGAAAAGTATCTAATGGGGTGCTCGCTATTAATTTTTCAACCTTGTGTATGGAACCACGTAGTCAGCTTGATTACATTGCGCTTTCTAAGCATTACCACTCTGTTTTGTTATATGACATGGAACAAATGGGAACATTAAATGAAGACGTTGCGCGTCGGTTTCTAGCGCTGGTTGATGAGTTTTATGAACGTAAAGTGAAACTTATTATTAATGCAAATGTAGAAATGAACGAGATTTACCAAGGTGATTTTTTACGTTTTGAATATCAGCGTTGCTTATCACGTTTACAAGAGATGCAAAGTGAAGAATATTTAGTACAACCTCATCTCGCTTAATTTTTAATTCTTGAAGAAAGTCATCTTTCGTTATGGTAGGATGACGCAGGTTAAGTTGCTTGATGTTTTTTTCTATGAAAATAGAAAGCATTAGGCAATTTACAAGCGCTCTGGAAAGGAACAATTCTTCTCTTCAGGTAGCAAGAATTTATCAGTCAAATCAGAAAAAAGTGCCAGATTCGTTTTTTTCGCTGAAAATTGAAAAAGAATTCAATTGTTTTTCAATTATGACTCGATTTTTTTTTCTGACTTCTCTATAATCTTGCGACCCCACGTTGCAGCAAGTTTTTTATTTCCCAAAAAACTCGCATTTTAGAGTCAGCAGTGCTACTCGAAGGGGTAGGTTTGCTGGACACAAGAGTCGTGTGAACCTCAATAGTATTTGAACCGAGCGTTCACCAACGTGTAACTAAACATTGGGTAATTTTCAATAATGAAAACTTTTACAGCTAAACCAGAAACCGTAAAACGCGACTGGTACGTTGTTGATGCAGACGGCAAAACTTTAGGCCGTTTAGCAACTGAAATTGCTAGCCGTTTACGCGGTAAGCACAAAGCGGAATACACTCCGCACGTTGATACTGGTGATTACATCATCGTTTTAAACGCTGAGAAAGTGGCGGTAACTGGTCATAAACGTACTGACAAAGTTTACTACCGTCATACTGGTCACGTAGGTGGTATCAAACAAGCGACTTTCGAAGAGATGATCGCCCGTAGTCCTGAGCGTGTAATCGAAATCGCGGTAAAAGGCATGCTGCCAAAAGGGCCTCTGGGTCGTGCGATGTACCGTAAACTGAAAGTTTACGCAGGATCTGAGCACAACCACGCGGCACAACAACCGCAAGTTCTGGACATTTAATCGGGATAATAGGCAATGGCTGATAATCAATACTACGGCACAGGTCGCCGCAAAAGTTCTTCCGCACGTGTCTTCATTAAGCCAGGTAGCGGTAATATCGTAATCAACAAACGTAGCCTAGAAGTTTACTTCGGCCGCGAAACAGCACGTATGGTTGTTCGTCAACCGCTGGAATTAGTTGATATGCTGGGTAAATTAGATTTATACATCACTGTTAAAGGTGGTGGTATTTCTGGTCAAGCTGGCGCGATCCGTCACGGTATCACTCGTGCACTGATGGAATATGATGAGACTCTACGTTCTGATCTGCGTAAAGCTGGTTTCGTAACCCGTGATGCGCGTTCTGTTGAACGTAAGAAAGTGGGTCTGCGTAAAGCACGTCGTCGTCCACAGTTCTCTAAACGTTAATTTGTTATCTTTTAGATATCAATTTGATGTTGAAAACCCGTCTTCACAGGCGGGTTTTTTATTTTTGACTTATTTGTGCTTATTAATAATAAAAACATAATGTTGCTAATACATGATGCTGTTTTTCATAAAACAAGCGTTATCTAAGATAACGATGGTGTTAAAAAAACTGTTTTTTAGATTTTGTCTCTAAATAATTTTATTTTTTGATATTATAATCTTACTTTTAGGGTAGTGTGGCATATTGTATTGAATTATTTGCATTAGCCCCCCTAAGTAACATGAATTCTGGTAGAATAGCGAGCTTTGGTGTCTTTCTTTCTATAACTTCATCATGTTACTGATGGATATATTGATTGTAATATCTGTGATGAGTTTGAAAGTCATACCAAAATTATTATGACAATAATGATTGTTGAATGATTATTTTGGTATTACTTGATAATGATATGTGCCGCAAAGACAGGTGAGTTTTTAACCCTGTAAAATATGATTATCCCACGATAACACTGTTATACAGGTAGTTGCCCAATGCAGTTAGTCACTTAAATGTTTATTTAGGTCTATTGCGTTTGTGTGCTTGTCTTTTAGGAATGGGGAAATGGAAAGGCATTGTGCTAATTCATTTCTTTAATTGATTAACTTGGAGGTTTTCATGGCTGTCGCTGCCAACAAACGTTCGGTAATGACTTTGTTTTCCGGTCCGACTGATATTTTCAGCCATCAGGTCAGAATTGTCCTAGCGGAGAAAGGTGTCAGTGTTGAAATTGAACAGGTTGAAGCTGGTAATCTTCCACAGGATCTTATCGATCTAAACCCTTACCAAAGTGTACCGACTTTGGTGGATCGTGAGCTAACTCTGTATGATTCACGTATCATCATGGAATATCTTGATGAACGCTTCCCTCATCCTCCTTTAATGCCAGTCTATCCTGTTGCTCGTGGTAGCAGCCGTTTAATGATGCATCGTATTGAGCATGATTGGTATTCTTTAATGAACACCATTGAGAAAGGAACTGAACAGCAAGCAAATGCTGCTCGTAAACAGTTAGCTGAAGAGCTATTGGCTGTATCTCCTGTGTTTAAAGAATATCCTTACTTTATGAGTGAAGAGTTCAGTTTAGTAGATTGCTACCTTGCTCCTCTGTTATGGCGTTTACCGGTGCTTGGTGTGGATTTAAGTGGTGCTGGCGCTAAAGATGTACAAATTTATATGCAACGTGTTTTTGAGCGAGATTCATTCCTTGCCTCATTAACTGAAGCAGAGCGTGAGATGCGCTTACCTTCAAGAGGGTAATAGAATATGGAGATTATGGATATGTCTCCGCGTCGTCCGCATTTATTACGTGCGCATTATGATTGGATCATTGAAAACGATTTAACACCTCATCTTGTTGTTGATGTGAATGTTGTTGGTGTTCAAGTTCCAATGGAATATGCACACGATGGTCAAATTGTACTAAATATTTCATCTCGTGCAGTAGATGACTTAGAGTTAACGCCGTATCAGGTTTTATTTAGTGCAAGCTTTGGTGGCATACCTCGTAAAGTACGAGTGCCTATAGCTGCTGTTATGGCTATTTATGCGAGAGAAAACGGTGCGGGAATGATGTTTGAGCCAGAGCCTGCTTATGAATCTGGTGCATCATTAGCGTTTGCTGAAGAGGAATATCAAGAGTCCTCAGAAGCGCCTGTTGGTGAAGTTTTATCATTGGTGACTGAGAAATCTGTTTCTGATGATGACACCTCACCTGATGATGATCCTGAGCCACCTCGTCCAACAGGTCGACCATCATTGCGTGTGGTAAAGTAACTGACACGTAAGATACGATTAAATTTAAAAGCCCAGTGATTGACTTACCCGCGTTATAAGGTGAGTGCAATCACTGGGCTTTTTGTTATGAGTTTTAAGCCATTCTTTGTGGAAAAGAATGATCCTTTAATAAACCATATAGAAAGATGAAACTTAATCCTAATTATTTGTATTTATTACTCTAAAATCATATTGATTAAAAACTATAATTAATTATTTTTTTGAGCAATTTGATTTGTTGCAAGAGCAACCTTTCTTTTTAAACAATTTTATGTATAAGAAAACAATAGCTAAAACAAATAAAACGATAAGTATCAATTTATCTATCATAATTTATTATTCACCCATATCTTTAGCTTGAACCCAAATAACACCATCTTGGCTCAGCTCTTTACCATTGAATGTTGTATCTGGACCCACTCCCATTGCAGCAAAACCCCACCAACCTGATTTAGGAATACCAAATGTAAACTTACCGTTCTCATCCGCTTTAATACCTAACGTAATAAAACTATCTTGAGGTGCGCTAAAATTCGTTTTTTCGGTTTTATTGTTGGTTAAATCCATATCTGAGTTGAGATATTCAACTTCGATATCAGCAAATGGAACCGGTTTTCCTTCACTCATTACCACACCCGAAAAGGTTGAGTTAGTCCAAATTGAGTAAGGTTTCGTTAATGGCACGATCTCTGCTTTTAAGCCGTAAGTTTTATCCCAGTCTGTGGGTAATCCCGCAACATTCACCATAACTTTTGTGATTTGTTGTATATAAGCGCCTTCACTTTTTTCATAATAAGGGGCTGGGGTCAAAACGAAGACATGATCGCCCATTCCACGTGCTTTATAATCGGTTTTATAAGCTTGAGCACTATTGGCATTACCTTGCCATTGAATAGGCTGTAGTGAATCCTTTAAGTCTTTTGTTTTGTCTTTATGAACAACATAAAAACTTTCAGGTGTGCCCATATCCATGGTGTGTTCATCAGAGAAGGGATGCGTGAACAGTGTAACTAATGGGATATTTGCACCTTTAGATAAGGCTGATTCCGGTGTATAGATCATTTGAAAGTGAGCAAAAGACGCACTTGAATAGAGGACTAATGCTGTTGTTGCGACTGTGATTAATTTTTTCATCGGTATTTTCCCTTAGTTAATGTCAGAACTCTTAATGGTGACTTCATGTCCTTCACCGGCATTAAGTACTGCAGAATAATCCCCTTTAGGTTTTTCAAAACTCACTTCATTAAGCTCATTAAATTTCTTTGATAAAATAATTTTACCGTCTTGTTTAAGATGAAAATCAACACCACTTGCGCTACTTCCATCACTAAATCCACCTTCGCACGTAACCGTGCCATCTCCTTCATCAAAGCACGATAATAAGGCGGTATGTGAGAATGCCGCAGGTGAAACTAAGATGAGCGCGAGTGAAATAATGTACTTTTTCATAAAATATCCTTGTGATAAATAATCTACTGTTGTCTTACATAAATTTTTAAATTTTTTTCAATATGCGGTTTCTTTTTACGTTTTATTGAACCAAGAATGATCGTAGTGGTGACGACAAAAGCATAAAAATATCCCATCATTTCAACACCATCCCAATGTAGATTAAGACTTAATGTGTAGAAAATAGAGGCAATTGTCATTCCAATGATGAATGGCATAAAAATCGCTAAAAGCATTAATCCGTATGAATGAACATTCAGTTTCACGACAACCATTGATGCGATACACGGTGGGGTGAAAATCATAAAAATAAGCATGGCAGAAGCATGTAATGGGGTATAAACACTATCTTTCTCTAAAGATTGTTCAATACGTTCACCTTGTCCTGATGTATAAATTGCCCCTATTGTTGCAACGGCACTTTCTCTAGCAGCAAATGAACTGAGAAAGGCAACATTAATTCGCCAGTCAAAGCCTGCAAATTGTGTTGCAGGTTCAATAAAGCGGCCAAACATCCCTAAAAATGAATTTTCAATACGTTCACTTTTGATCTCATTTTGTATTAATTGAGATTGTTGGGATAACTTTCTTATGGCGCGATTGATTGCGCGATCATCATTTGTTTTTGGTTTGATAAAGTTAAATAAAAATGGATATTGGAGGGCATAATCAGCATCTAACTGTTTTGCTTCATTGGAGGATGACGCCATCTTATCTGCACGATATTTGTTATATAAATTTAATAGCTCAATAACGGATTCTTCAGAATCAAATGTTTTTTGATAGGGGGTAGAGCCCACTTTTTGATAAAAACTATCAAGGGCAATCTGGGCTTTGTTATCAATTTCACTCTGTTTCTCTGATGAGATCCCCGGAAATTGTAATAAGACGAAAAGCACGATAGCAACAGCCATAACAATCGTGCCAACTTTATAAATATAAAGCCAAACTCGTTGAGCTACACGCAAAGAGACATTTTTAATACTTGGGATATGGTAAGAGGGAAGTGCCATGATAAAGGGGGCACACTCTTTGGTTTTTAAGAATGTTGATGTCAATATTTTAGCGACACTGAGTGCAATAAAGAGAGTGACTGTTGAGATGAAAAACATCATTAATGTCATCTCTTGCACGAAGAATGAACCCAAAAGTAATGTGTAAAAAGGGACCTTTGCTAAGCAATTCATATAGGGAACAGTGAGAGCAGTTGCAATTCTTGCTCGCTCATCGGCAATCCCTTTTGTTGCCATAATACCGGGAACAGCGCAGCCCCCCACGAAAGCGCCACCGAGTACGAGAGGTAATGTAGATTGTCCATGTAATCCATATCGTCTAAAAATCCGGTCTAAAATAAAGGCGATACGAGGCATATATCCCACATCTTCCATGATGGCGATGATGGCAAATAAGATGATAAAAATAGGAATATAATTTAGTAAAGCCAATGCACTGTTAATTAACCAGATGCCTAATTCAGTTAAAAGTGGAATATCAACGAATTGAGGTTCAGGTAATAGGGAGATTAATAAGTTTTTTAATTTGGCGAGATAAGGCCATGTATAGTTAGTTAATTCATAACCTTTTACAATGGCGAGTTCATAAGTGCCATAAATAACAAGCAATAAGATGATAAAAGAACACCAGCGATTAAGGACGATTTTATCTATAAAATCGGTGAAGGTTTTCTCTTTTTTATTTTTTTCTTTTGTGGATAAGGAGTAAAGATGATTAGCTAATTTATAACGTTCTGATGCGAGAATGGAATCAACATCTATCTTCCCTTTTAAGGCGTCGATTTCAGTATCAATCTCTTGATTATTAATATCAATACTATTAATTACTGCTTCTTCTTTTTCTAAATATTTAATCGCTAACCATCGAGATGATAAGTGGGTACTGTTATTTATATTTTTTGAAATACGTTCAATAAGCGGATCTAATTCAGCATAAGTAATTCGAAAAGGTGATATTTTTGTTTTACTTTTATCTATCTGAGATAGTGCGGATAAAAGTGCTTGTTTGCCTATTCCTCTAACACCATTAGTCGCTATGACTGGCACACCTAGCTCATTGCTAAGTGTATCAATATCTATTTCTAAACCTCGTCTTTTTGCAATATCCATCATATTTAATGCAATAATGACAGGCTTGCCAATTTCGAGTAATTGAAAGGTAAGATATAGGCTTCTTTTTAAACAAGAAGCATCAATCACATTAATAATAATGTCAGGATTTTCTTCAATTAAATAACGCTTAGTGACTTTTTCTTCAAGAGAAAATGAACTAAATGAATAGGTTCCAGGTAAATCAGTGAGTTCTATTTTATTCTCATCGTATTTAATGTGACCTATCTTTTTATCGATTGTTACACCAGGATAATTTGCAACATGTTGATTAATGCCACTTAGCATTGTGAAGAGTGTTGATTTTCCACAATTGGGCTGTCCTGCCAGTGCCACTTTAATCATTGATTTCTACCTCTATCATACTTGCTTCTTCTCGCCTTAATACAACTAGATAGTCTAATACTTTGATTTCAATAGGGTCTAATAAAGGGGCTGAGCGGATCATTTCAATACTCACTCCGGGAATAAAACCCATATTAAATAATTTTTGCTTCAATAATAAATCTGCGCTTTTAACCGCTTTAATTGTGGCAATACGATTAGGCTTCACTTTATCAAGTGACATTAATTTAATATTTGACATGATTTTTTTACAAATAAAAATAATAATAGTTATTATTATCATAATTAATATTTATGGGCAATTAAATAAGTGAAAAATATAATTAGAGTAAAAAAAAGAGGAGGGTTGTTATTGCAGTGTAAATAAATATAGTATTTAGGTTATTTTAAATTTAAAAATATATTTACGGTATTATTTTTTGCGGGATTAATTATTTATCTTAAGATAGGCAATATAGATTTAATTAAAGTTTATTTATTGAATTTTGAATATTATTTATTTTATAGATATATTTGTTTATATTTAAATATAATTCTATTTTTTATGTCGTTAATATATAAAAAAGCTCTGTAAAATAAATTACAGAGCTTTAATGTGATTAAATTAAGATTATTTCAGCAGTTCTTCTAAACAACCTGTATAAAGGTTAACAGCTGTCATTAATTGTTTTTCATCGAAATCAAAGCCTGCTTGGTGGTGACCTGCGGTTCTATCAGCACCAACAACGAAGTACAGTGATTTACCACCACAACGCTGTACGCGTTTTGCTAATACTGTTGCATCTTCACTGCCACCAAATGGACGCGTCGCAACGGCTGTTAGTTCTGAGTGTTTACCCACAACTTTGGTCATCACATCAATCAATTCTTGGTCATTCGTCAAGTCAACGGCTTCACCCATGATTTCACTTTCCATTTCTAACTGGAAGCTATGTGCTGCACCTTCAGCCATACGTACAGCATTTGCTGCCATAAAGCTGTTGATCTCTTCGTTTTCACCACGAACTTCGATTTGCATTTCAGCATTAGCAGGGGTGACGTTACGGCCTTCACCAGCTTTTAATACACCGATATTGATACGTGACATTCCTTTACCGTGGCGAGAAATACCTAGCATTTGTGTTGCTGCATGGCAAGCACCTGCTAATGCATTACGGCCTAATTCTGGCTCTGCACCTGCGTGAGATGGAGCACCTTTAAAACGGAAGTCATATTTAGTGGTACATAAGAAATGTGTTGGGTTAATAACAATTTCACCACTGTTTGCGATAAAGCCTAAGTGTGCACCTAAGAAGTAATCTGCGTCGTCTGCGATACCACTTTCAGCCATCGCACGTGCGCCACGAACACCTTCTTCTGCTGGTTGGAATAAAATTTTAACTTTACCAACAACTTTATCTTTATTCTCAACTAACCAGTGAGCAACACCTAAACCGATAGAGATATGTCCATCGTGACCACAAGCGTGCATTTCACCCGCGTGACAAGAGGCAAAGTTTTCGGCATGAGGACGGTGTTTAGTTTCAGTGGCCTCGTTAACACCCACACAGTCGATATCAAAACGCAGTGCTACTGTTGGACCTGCTTTACCACTGTCGAAGATAGCCACACAGCCTGTAAGTTCTTTCATCTCATCAAGCAGTGCTTCATCAACGTTGTGTTTTCTTGCAATAGCCAGCCCTTTCTCAACGACTTGGCGACGACGACCAAAAGCGAACTCTTGGTTGATAACTTCAGGGCCAACTTTAACTTCTAAACCTAAGCTACGTAATTCTTTAACGATCTTTGCTGTTGTAAGAAATTCAGACCAACCAATTTCTGGATATTGGTGAAATTCGCGACGCCATTTAATCAATTTTTCGAGAGTAAGAGCTGACATATTCATTTCTCCACTTATAACATGAATAACGCAACAGCGATGACGCCAATAATCATACCTGGTGCAGTACGTTTTGCGATTTCCATTGGGTTAATATTTGCAAGGCCAGCACAAACAATAGCAGCGCCGGCTAGTGGTGACATAGTACGGCCTAATGCGCCAGATAGTGCAGCAGCCATACCCATATCAGGAATTTCATAACCGAATTGTGCAGCATGTGGTGTGACTGTTTCGTTGAATGCGAATGCTGCCGCGTCACCAGAACCAGTAATAATACCCATTAAGAATGGCCCTAAAGTACCACCCCAGCGAGCAAATTCAGGAGAATGAGTTAAGAAGTTGATGAACGCGTCGATTAAACCAGATGCTTTCAGACCTGCTGCGAATACAGCAGCTGCAATGATGATACCCAATACATCTCCATAAGCATTACCCATACCTTTAAAGAACTCTTTCGTAATTTGTGCTGGGTTAGTTAATGTGATGAACAGAGCATAGATAGAACCAATTAACATTGCTGCTGGTACAGACAGTTTAAATGTACTGAAAGACTCGAAGAATGGCAGAATTAACAGGATTAATGGAATAAAAGGTGCTGTTGCATATAAGTAGTTAGGGCGAACAGCTTCTGGCGTTGCTTGTGCTGATGAAGATGATGCATCACCAGCAACAGAAGCCATTTTGAACTCTTTTTTCACTAAAGCAACAACAGCGAGTGAAACCGCTGCGATACCACCCGCCATTAAGCTGTATGGACTATGACGAGCGATTAAATCAACCACTTCCATATTTGCCATGTTAGCAACGAAGGCGTTATGCGACATACCTGGGCTTAGCATTGAGCCGATAGTACCACATAATACTGCGCCACCAGCGATAGCCGGGTGAATACGTGCTGCGATTAATAATGGAATAAGTGTCGCACCTACCGCTGCTGCGCAACCAGCTGCTGATGGGATTGCGATATTAATGAAATACGTTACGACAACGGTAGCTGGGATAAGGAAGAAGCCCAGACGAGTCATTACTTTTGATAAAACATGGACCAGATGCATATCGCATTTGGTATATTTCATAACATAAGCAAAACCCATACTCGAACAGATTGCTTGAATTAATGATGAAGACACCATGCGCTCGCTAAATGCGGTAAACGCATCTAATGGGCTCAGACTTAAAATACAGAGTAATAAGCCGGCACCAATTAGCACCATTCGGGTTTCATATTTTTTTATTAGCAAATAGACAGTTACGATAATAACGGCTACTGCGATAAGTTGCATCACCATAGTGATCCCCTAGTTAATTATGACAATTTTATGAAAACGAACCTAACATCAATAAATTATATTTTTCTGTAAAGTTATTAGGTGACTCCATTATGAAGTTGGTTGGTTGACAATATTTGATTGTTATCAAATTTAATAGCTGAAATAAAATCTATTTTTTTAGACTGTGATGTTATTAACAAATGCTGTAAAACAATTACCATTAAAAGATGACGGAAAGGTTAAACAAAAGGAGACAAAGTAAAAAATACGAAAATAAATTATATTTAATATAGATCGTGAGTGTTATTTTGATACAAAAAAGAATATCGATATTTATCAAAAAATTATTCTATACATTAAATTAAATGCTAATGAGAATGATTTTTGTCTGATGTTTTTATTTTCCTTAAATACTATTTATTAGTTTCACCGATAGTATTGAAAAATTATCCCACTTAAATTAAATGGGATAATAAATACGAGAAATTGTTATTTTAAATAGCGAAAATAAAACATTTTTAACATGATAAATATCGCAATATCCCTTCGGCAGCCTCTCTTCCTTCTGCTATTGCCGTTACCACAAGATCAGAGCCTCGTACAATATCTCCCCCTGCAAACACTTTAGGGTTTGTTGTTTGATTGGGTATTTCTTGATTATCTGAAATAATAATTCTGCCTGAAGATGCATATTCAATATTATTTTCATCTAACCATGGATAATGTGCAGGTTTAAAGCCAAATGCCAGAATAACCGCATCAGCAGATAACAGGTGCTCACTTCCTTCAATCGGTGTTAATGCTTTATCGCTTTGAGTTTTAATAACGCGAATACCGACCACTCTATTTTGATTATCGACTTCAATATCTATAGGTTGAAGATTAAATAAAAATTCCCCACCTTCTTCTTTAGCATTTTTTACTTCGCGTTTGGAACCAGGCATATTGCTTTCATCACGACGATAAACACAAGTCACTTTATTTGCACCTTGCCGAATTGCTGTACGCACACAGTCCATTGCCGTATCGCCACCGCCTAATATCATTACATTTTTATCTTTAAGGTCGATATAAGGTGTTTGAGGATCTTCATCATAACCCATTAAATAACGTGTATTACCAATTAAATAAGGTAGGGCGCTATAAACACCATGAGCATTTTCATTAGGAAAATGCCCGCTCAAACTGTGATAAGTGCCCAATCCTAGAAATACCGCGTCATATTGTGCTATTAGGGTATTAAGGGCGATATCTTTGCCTATTTCTGTATTAAGGCAGAACTCAATCCCCATTTCACTAAATAATTCACGACGTCGGATCATCAGTGATTTCTCGAGTTTAAAAGAGGGGATCCCAAACGTAAGTAATCCCCCAATTTCTGGATGTTTATCATAAACAACCGGTTTTACACCTTGTCGAATAAGAACATCTGCGCAAGCAAGCCCCGCAGGACCAGCACCGATAATCGCGACCTTTTTATTTGTCATCGTGACGTGAGAAAGATCAGGGCGCCATCCTTGTGCTAAGGCGGTATCATTGATGTAACATTCAATATTACCAATTGTGACGGCTCCAAAATCATCATTAAGCGTGCAGGCGCCTTCACAAAGTCTATCTTGAGGGCAAACGCGGCCACAAATTTCAGGTAAGCTGTTTGTTTGATGAGAAAGCTCAGCCGCTTCAATAATACGTCCTTCGTTTGCCAATTTTAACCAGTTAGGAATGTAATTATGAACGGGACATTTCCATTCACAATAAGGGTTACCGCATCCTAAACAGCGATCAGCTTGTGCGGAGGCTTGCTGTGGTGAAAAAGCCTCATAGATTTCAACAAACTCAATTTTACGAATTGCCAACGGTTTTTTAGTCGGCTCAACACGATTTAAGTCGATAAACTGATACACATTCTGACTCATAATGTTCTCCTATTGTGCCTGAACGCGTAATTCAGCAGATGAACGACGAGGATGACCAAGCAACGCATTGACATCACTTGATTTGGGCTTAACCAACTTAAAGTGTTGTGACCAATATTCCCACTGTGAAAGGAATCTTTCTCCTTGCTGAGAGCCTGTTAGCCTGACATGTTCTGCAATCATGCCACGTAGATGTTCAGCAAGAATGGCAAAGGATGCAACAGGTAGCAACTCGATTGACGAAGTGTTGATCCGTTGCGATAACGTGAGATCTTCATCTAACAGATAGGCAAATCCACCCGTCATTCCCGCACCAAAGTTAATACCTGTTTTACCCAGAACACAGACAATACCGCCAGTCATATATTCACAGCCGTTATCACCAACGCCTTCAACGACAGCAATCGCGCCGGAGTTTCTGACGGCGAAACGCTCTCCAGCCAAGCCTGAGGCATAGAGTTTTCCGCCGGTTGCACCATAAAGGCAGGTATTGCCCATAATGGTTGCGTGATGACTTTTAAAAGCAGAGCCAACTGGAGGGGAAATAACAATGCGGCCGCCAGCCATGCCTTTACCAACATAATCATTAGCATCGCCCACTAAGGTTAATTCAACACCTTGTGCATTCCATACACCAAAGCTTTGACCTGCAGTTCCCGTAAAATAAAGTTTAATGGGTGTGGCAGATAAGCCATTTTCACCCTGTTTTTGGGCGATAATGCCTGATAATGTTGCTCCCACAGAGCGGTCTGTATTACGTATATCAAAATAGTATGTTTGGCTTTTTTGTAGTTCAACTGCATCACGAGTCTGAGCAACAATACGCTGATTTAATTCGCCTTTATCATAAGTATTATTATTTTCCTGACAATAAAGCGCATTGCCTGATGGTGAAGTTGCTGTCTCTAATAAACCACCTAAAGAGAGTTTTTGCTGTTTACTGCTAACACCTTCTAGGCACGAAAGTAGATCGGTCCGACCGATTAAATCCGTGATTTTTCTCACGCCAAGTAATGCCATTAACTCACGGGTTTCTTGTGCAATAAAACGGAAGTAGTTAATAACGCGTTCTGGTAATCCGTGATAATGGTTACGGCGGAGCGTCTCATCTTGGGTTGCAACACCCATTGCGCAATTATTTAAATGGCAAATGCGTAGATATTTACAGCCTAATGCCACCATGGGCCCAGTACCAAATCCAAAACTTTCTGCGCCTAAAATCGCCGCCTTAATAATATCTAGACCTGTCTTTAATCCACCATCGACTTGTAAACGAATTTTATGGCGTAGGTCGTTTGCCACTAATGCTTGTTGAGTTTCAACTAAGCCCAGTTCCCACGGGCTACCTGCATATTTTACGGAGGTTAAAGGACTTGCACCAGTACCACCGTCATAACCGGCAATGGTGATCAAATCCGCGTAAGCTTTGGCAACACCAGTAGCAATGGTACCCACTCCGGGCTCTGACACGAGTTTTACAGAAATCAGTGCCGTTGGATTGATCTGTTTTAAGTCGAAAATAAGCTGTGCTAAATCTTCAATAGAGTAGATGTCATGATGAGGTGGCGGCGATATTAAGGTCACACCAGGTACGGCATAACGCAGTTGCGCAATATAAGGTGTCACTTTATCTCCGGGAAGTTGTCCGCCTTCACCAGGTTTTGCCCCTTGTGCTACTTTGATTTGTAAAACATCTGCGCTCATTAGATAAGAAGGTGTTACACCAAAACGACCAGAGGCGATTTGTTTAATACGTGAGACTTTATCAGTACCGTAACGAGCTGGATCTTCGCCCCCTTCACCTGAATTTGAAAATCCTCCTAAGGTATTCATCGCTTGCGCTAGCGCTTCATGAGCTTCTCGGCTTAATGCGCCAATTGACATTGCGGCTGTATCAAAGCGTTTAAATAGTTCAGTTTCAGGTTCGACTTCTTCAATTGAGATAGGCGTTGTCTTGCTATTGAGGACTAGCATATCGCGTAAGGTTGTAATTGGGCGCTGTTGCACAAGGCTTGCATAATGCTGATAATCCGTATATTCCCCGCTATTTACGGCTTTTTGTAGTGCTTGAACCACATCTGGGTTATAGGCATGGTATTCACCTTTATGGGTGTATTTTAATAAACCACCAGCTTCTAAAGGATGACGAGTTAACCAAGCGCGTTTCGACAGATTAAATAAGTCGTGTTCAAAATCATTAAAGTCAGCACCATTAATACGATTATCAACACCGGCAAAACAGAGTTCGACAACGTCATCGTTTAATCCTACGGCTTCAAACAATTGAGAGCAACGGTAAGAGGCAACTGTTGAAATGCCCATTTTGGACATGATCTTATACAATCCTTTATTTATGCCGTTGCGGTAATTCAGCATCACTTGAGCATAGCTTGCTTGCAGGATTTTTTTATCGACACGTTGAGCTAAAGATTCATAAGCAAGATAAGGATAAATAGCCGTCGCACCAAATCCGAGTAATACGGCAAAATGGTGGGGATCGCGGGCACTGGCTGTTTCAACAATAATATTAGCATCACAACGTAAATTATTATCGACCAATGCTTTTTGTACAGCGCCAACTGCCATAGGAGCAGGGATCGGTAATCGTTCTTTAGTGATATTTCTATCTGATAAAACTAATAATACTGCCCCACGATGAACTTCCTGTTGTGCTTTTGCGCATAATTGGCGTAATGCTGTTTCTAGGTTGTATTCTGTTGGTTGATAAGTGATATCAAGATGAACGGATTGGTAATAAGGATTTTCTTGATTAATAAGCTGTTGGAAATCGCTATAAAGCAAAATAGGTGATTTAAAACTCAGCCGATGTGCTTGACCTTCCGCTTCGCAGAACACATTCATCTCGCGTCCAATGCAGGTCGCTAAAGACATGACATGTGCTTCTCTTAATGAATCTATTGGAGGATTTGTGACTTGCGCAAATTTCTGTCTGAAATAGTCGTAAATAAGGCGAGGACGTTGAGAAAGTACAGCAAATGGAGTGTCATCACCCATTGAGCCAGTGGCTTCTTGCCCATTTTCTGCAAGTACATGCAAAATGCTTTCAAGCTCTTCTTGGCTATAGGCAAATTGTTTTTGATAAGTGGCTAATAAGGTGTCATCAAAGGCGCGTTGTCCTGTGGCTTGTTGTTCTGGTAACTCTTCAAACGGCGTTAAGCGTTTGACATTGCGCTCTAGCCACAGTTTATAAGGATGACGTCTTTTTAAATCCTCATCAGTTTCGGCGGAGTGCAAAATGCGTCCTTGATGAGTATCAATGACCATCAGTTCACCAGGGCCGACTCGTCCTTTTTCTCGCACTTCATCTGGTTGATAATCCCAAATACCAATTTCAGATGCACAAGTGATGATATTATCTGTGGTGATAACGTAACGAGCTGGACGTAAACCGTTTCTATCTAGCGTACACGCAGCATAACGACCATCTGATAATACAATGCCCGCAGGGCCATCCCAAGGCTCCATATGCATTGAGTTAAAATCAAAAAATGCCCGTAAATCATCATCCATTTGTGGATTATTTTGCCATGCCGGTGGCACTAACAATCGCATTGCTCGAACAATATCCATACCACCATTGAGAAAAAGCTCTAACATATTGTCGAGTGAACTTGAATCTGAGCCACTCTCATTTACAAAAGGGGCTGCACTTTGTAGATCAGGGATCAGTGGTGTATGGAATTTATAGGCACGAGCTCTAGCCCATTGGCGATTGCCTGTGATGGTATTAATTTCACCGTTATGGGCTAAATAACGAAAAGGTTGTGCAAGTGGCCATCTGGGAGTGGTATTCGTTGAAAAACGCTGGTGGAATAAACAAATTGAAGATTCCATTCGTAGATCAGCCAGATCGGTAAAAAAACGAGGTAGATCGATGGCCATGCAAAGGCCTTTATAAACCGTCACTAAATTAGAAAGGCTGCAAATATAAAAATCACTGTCAGTAATGCGTTTTTCAATGCGTCTACGAGCAACAAAGAGTCGTCTCTCAATATCACTTATCCGCCAGCCTGCTGGTGCATTAACAAAAACTTGTTCGATTAAAGGAAGAGAGGAAAGCGCAATACTGCCTAAAATTTCAGTGTTAATAGGAACTTTACGCCAGCCAACAATAGAAAGGGTTTCACGTTGTAGCTCTTCTTCGACGATGAGACGGCACTGTTTGGCAATATTAGGATCTTGGCTTAAAAATAGCATACCTACGGCGTAATTTTTTGCTAAACGCCAGCCTTTTTCTTGCGCAACTAATTGGAAAAAACGCTCTGGTTTTTGTAAGAGTAATCCGCAACCATCACCGGTTTTGCCATCAGAAAGAATAGCACCACGATGTTGCATTCTGGCGAGACCATGTATGGCATTTCTGACAATCTTATGGCTGGCTTGCCCTTCAATATGCGCGATCAACCCAAATCCACAATTGTCTTTTTCCTGTGTCTTTTGATAGAGCATTTTTGCTTCCTACTTAGTTTACTGGGCACCTCAAAAAAAGAGCGCAAAAGGAACGTTTTGGCTCAAAGTATGTAGGTAAATTTATGGGTGTTCAGTCGGGTGATGTTGTGTTTGCCTAGCTCGGTGTGTTTTTTATATTGCTCTGCTATGCCTTTTAAACTTATCGATAAATAAAAATCAGGTCAATGTGTAGGGAGATTTGACTAAGATAAAATAGGTAAGGAAAATTACATTCTAACATGTTGATTAATATGTGAATTATTCTGTTTTAAAATGGTGTGGAAACGATTTTTTAATGTGAGCTATATCACTCTATTTGAGCTATTTAGCTTTATCTCATCCTTTAATGATAAAAACGAGTAGTGAGTTATTCTGACGAATATATAAAATTTGGAATTTTATTGTTTTTATACATTTTGTATAAAAAAAGACAAATTGCGTTTTTTATAATAAGGTCTAATTATCGATGATATAGCTATCAATTATGTTGATTGGTTTTGTATTATCTTTATTAATGCAGCTGTCCCAGATAGGCTCGTTAAGAGAAAATAGAGGGTTAAATCAAACAAAGTAATGAGAAATAACTGCTCGTAGCAAGATTTCTGAATGTTCGCCACTGCGCCAATTCATTTTTGGGTTATCATTCCATAGATTCAATATATTGGAGTTTTCAATGAAATTGCTCAAAGGGCTTGCCCAATACTACGTTGACTTAATGATGAGGCTGGGGCTAATTCGCTTCTCATTGTTGTTAGCTTCTGCATTAGTTGTTTTAGCGATGGTTGTTCAAATGGCGGTGACATTCTTGCTTGCAGGTGATGTTACCAGTATTGACCTTGTTCGCTCTATTTTCTTTGGACTGATTATTACGCCTTGGGCTGTCTATTTCCTCTCTGTTGTAGTTGAACAGCTTGAAGAATCACGACGCCGTTTATCTCGTATGGTGGATAAACTAGGCGTAATGCGCCAGCGCGACTTAGAGCTTAACTCTCAATTAAAAGAGAATATTGAGCAATTAAACTTGGAAATTCAAGAGCGTGAAAAAGTTGAAAAAGCGCACCTTGAACTACTAGAAAAACTAAAAAGTGAAATGAAGCGTCGTGAATTGACGCAAATCGAGCTTGAACAGCAATCCTCACTTTTACGCTCATTTCTAGATGCTTCTCCTGATTTAGTTTATTACCGTAATGAAGATAATGAATTTTCAGGATGTAACCGTGCGACGGAATTACTGACAGGTAAAAGTGAGAAGCAACTTATTGGTTTAACACCGCTTGATGTGTATGACGAAGATATTGCAATTAAAGTGATGGAAACGGATGAAAAAGTCTTCCGTCATAATGTGTCACTCACTTATGAGCAATGGTTAGTTTATCCTGATGGGCGCAAGGCTTGTTTTGAGCTGCGCAAAGTGCCGTTTTATGATCGTATTGGTAAACGTCATGGCTTAATGGGCTTTGGACGTGACATTACAGAGCGTAAGCGCTATCAAGACGCGTTAGAGAATGCAAGTCGTGATAAAACCACCTTTATCTCAACAATCAGCCATGAATTGCGTACACCGCTAAATGGTATTGTTGGATTAAGCCGTATCTTATTGGATACCGAGCTTTCACCAGAACAACTCAATTACTTAAAAACTATCCATGTGAGTGCGATTACGTTAGGGAATATTTTTAATGACGTGATTGAGATGGATAAAATTGAGCGAAGAAAAATTCAGTTAGATAACCAGCCAATTGACTTCACTGAATTTATTTCTGATTTAGAAAACCTGTCTGGATTGTTAGTACAGCCAAAAGGATTGAAATTCACACTCGAAGCAGAAGAAACGCTACCGCATAAGATAACCTCTGATGGGACTCGATTACGTCAGATCTTATGGAATCTTATTGGTAATGCTGTGAAGTTTACTCAAGAGGGTGAAATCAAAGTACGTATTTGGCAAGAGGCGCCAGATAAGTTGTTCTTTGAAGTGAAAGATAGCGGAATTGGTATTCCTAAAAGTGAGCTTGAGAAGATCTTTGCCATGTACTATCAAGTCAATGATAGTCAAGGTGGTCGTTCTGCAACGGGAACGGGTATCGGACTTGCTGTCTCAAAACGTCTAGCACAGCATATGGGCGGTGATATTCGTGTTGAGAGTGAGTTAGGTGAGGGTTCTACCTTTACCCTCTCTATCGTTGCTCCTGCTATTGAGGAGCATCACGATATCGACAGTGATGATGAGCTCTTATTACCTGCTTTAAATATTCTGCTTGTTGAAGACATTGAACTTAACGTGATTGTTGCCCGTTCTGTTTTAGAAAAACTGGGTAATACCGTTGATGTCGCCATGACAGGACAAGAAGCGTTATCGATGTTTAAGCCTGATGAATATGACTTAGTGCTATTAGACATTCAATTACCGGATATGACAGGGTTCGATATTTCAAGAAAATTACGTCAAGAATTCGACAGTAATGAACTTCCACCTCTTATCGCTTTAACAGCAAATGTTTTGAAAGACAAAAAAGAGTATTTGGACGCGGGAATGAATGATGTGCTAAGTAAACCACTTTCTGTGGATGCTCTTACCGCGATTATCAACAAATTCTGGGGGGATGGTGCGGTTTCTGTATCATGTAATGAGTCATCGGAATTGTTGAATAAAAATGAAGAATTATTAGATATAGACATGCTGAATCAATACATCGAACTTGTTGGACCTAAATTAATCACTGATGGTCTAGATGTTTTTGAAAAGATGATGCCAAGTTATATGTCAGTCCTTGAATCTAACCTAACGGCTCGTGATGAGAAGGGGATTTCAGAAGAAGGACATAAAATTAAAGGTGCTGCTGGTTCTATTGGTTTAAAACATTTACAGCAACTGGCTAAACAGATCCAATCATCGGAATTACCTGCTTGGTGGGACAATGTTCAAGAATGGGTAGATGAGTTAGAAAGAGATTGGAGAAAGGATGTGGAAAGTTTGAGAAACTGGTTATCAGGCACTAGAAAAAAATAACCCCAACCGAAGGTTGGGGTGCGCGAATACTGCGCCAACACCAGGGAAACTTTTCTATCCGCTTTTTTTGATTCTCATTACATAGGCGAATAGGATGAAACTATTCCATACATCATACATGCAACAAAATAGCAAAGATAAGTTTTTTTGTTACAAGAAACATTTAAATATGTGATGCCGATTGGTGTTTACACCTATAAATGGGTAACTAGTAATCTACTACAAACGGAGAAAGATATGAAATCAATTGCGGTAATTTTAAGTGGTTGTGGTGTATTCGATGGGAGTGAAATCCATGAATCAGTGCTCACAATGCTTGCTTTAAGCCAAAATAATGCTGAAGTTCATTATTTTTCACCTAATGAATTACAACCAACTGTAATTAATCACATTACAGGCGAAGAAAAACCAGAAAAAAGGAATATGATGGAAGAATCTTCTCGTATTTCTCGTGGTAAAATCTCCCCTTTATCAGAGGCAAAGGCCGAAAACTTTGATGCTGTCATTATTCCTGGTGGTTTTGGTGCGGCTAAGAATTTGTGTAATTTCGCGACAAAAGGGAGTGACTGTGAAATTAACAAAGATCTCTTAAGATTTGTACAAGCGATACATCAGCAAAATAAACCATTAGGGCTAATGTGTATTGCGCCTGTAATGTTACCAAAAATGTTAAATGCTCCAGTAAAATTAACAATTGGAAATGACGAGGAAACCGCTCGTGCAATTGAAAAGATGGGCGGCGTCCATATAGATTGTCCTGTTGATGACATTGTTGTTGATGAAAAATATCGTGTTGTCACTACCCCTGCGTATATGCTTGCGCAATCTATTGCACAAGCACAGGTGGGGATTGAGAAATTGGTTAAGAAAGTCCTTGAGATGGCATAAAGAGTAGGTAAAAACAGCAGATGGTACTGGTGAGAAAGTTAAAGAAAGTATTAATTATTTTAATTGCTTTATGGCTGTTAACAGTTGTGCTGTTTTCTTTTTTACCTGTACCTTTTTCTGCTGTTATGGCTCAAAGACAAATTTCGGCTTGGAGTGAGTTTGATTTCTCTTATGTATCACATTCCACTTGGGTCAGTGAAAAAGAGATAGCTTCTGTGATGTATTTAGCCGTTATTGCATCTGAAGATCAAAATTTCCCCAAACATTGGGGATTTGATTTTGATGCTATTGAGAAAGTTTTCAAAAAAAATTATAACAAAGGTAAAACATTACGTGGTGCATCGACTATTTCTCAGCAAACGGTCAAAAATCTTTTTTTATGGGATGGTCGTAGCTGGATAAGAAAAGGGCTCGAGACTGGAATGACGCCAGTTGTTGAGCTTATTTGGTCAAAAAAACGTATTTTAACTGTGTATCTGAATATTGTTGAGTTTGGTGATGGGATCTTCGGCGTAGAGCAGGCTTCTCAACACTATTTTAGAAAGCCTGCGAAACAACTTACAAGCCATGAAGCTGCATTATTAGCTGCAGTATTACCTAACCCGCATATTTATCACGTAAATAAACCTTCTGCTTACACCCTAAAACGACAACAGTGGATCTTAAATCAGATGCGATTAATGGGTGGAATTAGCTTTTTAAAGAAAAATAATTTGTCATAACTCTATAAGGTTTGAAATATTTTTCTATTAGGTTCTGCAATCTTCTCTGATAGCTTTGTTATTGCAGAAGGATCGTTAGATTGGCGAGACTGAGTGCGAAATTGTGAAGGTGTCATGCCGTATTTACGTTTAAAAGCATCACAAAAATAGGCATTACTGCCAAAACCACAGCGATGACTTATTTGAAAAACAGTGTAATTAGAAAATGTGAGGTAATTTAAAGCAATGCCCATTCTGACATCTAGCAATAATTGGCAGAATGAGACGCCTTCTTTACTTAAATGTCGACGTAACGTTGATGGCGTTGTGAAAAGCGTTTTCGCTACATCTTCTAAATGCCATTTTCTTTGCGGATCTTGCGTAATTAAATGTGTAATTGCCTGATTTTTCGGCTCATCGTAGTTAAATCGGAAGATATTTAAAATATCGATACCTTCTTGATACACCGCCATCAAAATAAAAAATAAACACTGCTGCATAAACATGGTTTCTTGAGATGGAGAGCCATGCGGTAGCGGTAAGCACTGTTTTAAAATTCCAAAATTACTTTTTATCACTTCAGGCGTTGATAAATGGTAAGCAGGAAGGTGGCTTGTTAGTGGTGAGCTAGATTTAATTAAAGGTTTTAGTAAAGAGAAAACAGATTGAAGCTCTGTTTCACATAATACAAGGGTGTGTAGCTCGATCGATTTATGCGTAAATTGATTAACTATATCGCAAGAGACTTGACTGTATTTCGGAATAATAAGCGTTAAATGGCTAGAGACATCAATAGATTGTCCATTGATGCAAATCGTACCTTTTGCGCCACTAACCATCGCTATCATTGGGTTTTCGATGTAAAACGTTTTTAAAGACATTTGGTTAGAGGACAGGATGTGTTTGTATTCCATGATCTCCGATATACCGTAGGCAAGTTAAGCATTAATCTTGCTTAAATGAACAATACTCAAAATTAGCTCATTTGTTGTATAAACAGATAAGCCACGTCTAAAATAATAAATAGAGAGATCATTCTAATTTAAATTAGTGTTGTCATGCAAAGCAGAATGAGAGTGAAGCAGAATATAATCTTGTTGCTAAAACATGACAATATAGATATTTGCTCATTTTTTACATTTATTTTAAACAGTGTCATTTTTTCTAAATAAATTGTTATTTATTCAAAATGCATTTTTTGTAATAAGGTGTAGAATCGCGCGTCACAGGCGAAGGCGATTATTCTGTTCTTAGGATATCACTGTTCGTTTTTTATCCACACCCTATCCAACATTCATTAGCTTATTTTCTGTTTGTTTTTGAATGACCAATCTTATGGATAGCGCTGTATTATTCACGCATTTTCCTGATTTATTGATAATTTTGCCGAGTTGGCAGGAGTGAGTATGTCTGACTTTTCAGGGAAGGGTTGGCTTGCTGAAATCGCTTTACGCTATGAAGTAAAACGCGAAATAACACGTCTTACAGAAAAGCGTCATATCGGCCCATTAATGGTTCAGCGTCCTTTTTATCCTGAGCAAGGTATTGCACACACTTATTTACTTCATCCCCCTGGCGGTGTGGTTGGTGGCGATAACCTATTGATTAATATTGATGTGCAATCCCAAGCGCATGCATTGCTCACAACACCCGGAGCCACTAAGTTTTACCGTAGTGCAGGTGGTGTTGCTCGGCAAGTTCAAACCTTAAAAGTGGCAGCTAATGGTTTTTTAGAGTGGTTACCTCAAGAAAATATCTTTTTTCCTGAAGCTCAAGTTCGCCTAGAAACGCATATTCATATTGCATCTACGGCTAGATTTATTGGCTGGGAAATTCAATGTTTTGGGCGCCCCGTTTTAAATGAATGGTTTGCAAATGGCAATGTAAAAGGGCGTTTAAATCTCTATATCGATGAAAAACTGACATTAACTGAATCGCTTTTTGTTGATGGTTTGCAAAATAGAACGGCTGTCATGCGCGAATTCCCGATGTTGGGATCACTTTATATTTATCCTGCAACGGACGAATTAAAAAGCCTTATTCAACAAAGCATTGAAGCTTTCTCAGCTTCTTATGATCGTGTTATCGAATATGGTTTAACAGATGTAGACGGTATTTTAGTTTTACGGTTATTAGGCTCCCAAACAGAGCCGATGATGGCGTGTTTTGCTCAAGTGTGGCAAACCGTCAGACAACACTGGTTAGGGTATTGCCCTGAGCCGCCTCGTATATGGGCGACATAATCGTTAATTTTAGGAGCAGAAATGGAATTAACACCAAGAGAAAAAGATAAGTTACTGCTTTTTACAGCGGGCCTTGTTGCTGAAAGACGTTTAGCGAAAGGGCTCAAGCTTAATTATCCTGAAGCGGTTGCGCTTATCAGTTGCGCCATTATGGAAGGGGCGAGAGAAGGTAAAACTGTTGCCCAATTAATGAGTGAAGGGCGCTCAGTTTTGACAGCGGAGCAAGTCATGGAAGGTGTACCAGAAATGATAAAAGACATTCAAGTGGAATGTACATTCCCTGATGGTACAAAGCTTGTTTCTATTCATGATCCTATTGTGTAGGTAACAACATGATACCCGGTGAAATTAGAGTCAATCAAGTATTAGGCGATATTGAACTTAATGCAGGTCGAGAGACAAAAATAATTCAGGTTGCCAATCATGGCGATAGACCTGTTCAAGTCGGTTCTCATTATCATTTTTATGAAGTGAATGAAGCATTGCAATTTGAGCGAGAAGAGACATTAGGTTTTCGTTTAAATATTCCTGCGGGTATGGCGGTTCGTTTTGAACCAGGTCAAAGCCGTACTGTTGAATTAGTGGCTTTTGCTGGAAAGCGTGAAATTTACGGCTTTCATGGCAAAGTGATGGGTAAATTGGAGAGTGAGAAAAAATGAAAACTATCTCACGTCAAGCTTATGCAGATATGTTTGGCCCAACAACTGGCGATCGCCTGCGGTTAGCCGACACTGAGCTTTTTCTTGAAATTGAAAAAGACTTCACCACTTATGGAGAAGAGGTCAAGTTTGGTGGGGGTAAAGTTATTCGTGATGGTATGGGGCAAAGCCAAGTCGTTAATGCTGAATGTGTCGATGTACTTATCACTAACGCCATTATTTTAGATCATTGGGGTATCGTAAAAGCGGATATTGGTATTAAAGATGGTCGCATTGTGGGTATCGGCAAAGCGGGTAATCCCGACGTACAACCTAATGTCGATATTGTTGTAGGGCCTGCCACAGAAGTGGTTGCGGGTGAAGGCAAAATTGTTACCGCTGGTGGCGTTGATACACATATTCATTTTATTTGTCCTCAACAAGCACAAGAAGGTTTAGTTTCTGGTATCACCACGTTTATTGGTGGCGGTACAGGGCCCGTTGCCGGAACAAATGCAACCACAGTAACCCCTGGTATTTGGAACATGCACCGCATGTTAGAAGCCGTTGATGAGCTCCCAATAAACGTTGGTTTATTTGGTAAAGGCTGTGTGAGTAAACCTGAAGCAGTTCGTGAGCAAATTGAAGCCGGTGCTATTGGTCTAAAAATTCATGAAGATTGGGGGGCAACACCAATGGCAATTCATAACTGCCTGAATGTTGCCGATGAGATGGATGTGCAAGTTGCTATTCACTCTGACACCTTAAATGAAGGTGGTTTCTACGAAGAAACCGTGAAAGCGATAGCTGGGCGTGTGATCCACGTTTTTCACACAGAAGGCGCGGGGGGCGGGCACGCACCCGATGTCATTAAATCAGTTGGTGAGCCCAATATTTTACCCGCTTCCACTAATCCAACCATGCCTTATACCATTAATACGGTAGATGAGCATCTTGATATGTTGATGGTTTGTCATCACCTTGATCCTTCTATTCCTGAAGATGTGGCTTTTGCTGAATCTCGAATTCGCCGTGAAACCATCGCCGCTGAAGATATCTTACATGATATGGGGGCTATTTCTGTTATGTCGTCGGACTCACAGGCAATGGGGCGCGTAGGTGAAGTTATTCTTCGTACTTGGCAATGTGCACATAAAATGAAATTACAACGAGGCACATTAGAAGGTGATACCGCTGAAAGTGATAACCATCGGATTAAACGCTATGTGGCTAAATACACTATCAATCCAGCTTTAGCACATGGTATTGCACATGAAGTAGGGTCTATTGAAAAAGGAAAATTGGCTGATCTGGTTTTATGGGATCCGGCTTTCTTTGGTGTGAAACCGGCATTGATCATGAAGGGTGGTATGGTGGCTTATGCACCAATGGGTGATATTAATGCAGCTATTCCAACACCTCAGCCTGTTCATTATCGTCCAATGTATGCGTGTTTAGGTAAAGCGAAATATCAAACGTCGATGATCTTTATGTCGAAAGCAGGGATCGACGCAGGTGTACCTGAAAAACTCGGCTTAAAGAGCCTAATTGGTTGTGTTAAAGGTTGTCGTAATATCACTAAAGCGTCGATGATCCATAATAGTTATGTGCCTCATATCGAGCTTGATCCGCAAACCTATATTGTGAAAGCGGATGGGGTACCGCTAGTGTGTGAACCTGCAACACAATTACCTATGGCACAACGCTACTTCCTCTTTTAATCGGTGTGTTATTGAGAATATAGAGAATGAAAAGATTTACTCAAATTATAGATAAAGAGAAAGCGCTTGAAATAGCAACGTTGGAAAAGCAACTCCTTACTTTGTGTTTAACCATGGATGAAAGGACTAAAAGTCGTTTAAAAGTGACATTAAGCGACGGGCAAGAAGCAGGGCTATTTTTGCCTCGTGGTACGGTACTAAAAGAGGGCGATATCTTATTGTCAGATGACAATACGCTGGTAACGATTGAGGCTGCAAAAGAGCAAGTTTCAACCGTGTATAGTGACGATCCGCTGTTATTGGCTCGTGTGTGTTATCACTTAGGTAATCGCCATGTTCCACTACAAATCGAAGCGGGTTGGTGTCGTTATTTTCATGTTCATGTTTTAGATGATATGGCGAGAGGGTTAGGTGCCAATGTGGTTGTGGGTTTAGAGAAATATCAACCAGAACCTGGTGCTTATGGTGGATCGTCAGGCGGCCATCATCATTCTTATGACGATCATCATCACTAATTATTTGAATCAGGGAGCCTATTGATGCTTGCAGAACTGCGCTTATATCAATTAGTCAGTCCTTCTTTACCCGTGGGATCGTTTACCTATTCTCAAGGGTTAGAGTGGGCGATTGAAAAGGGATGGGTTTGTTGTCCTCAAACATTAGCGGATTGGCTAAGTACTCAAATGACGGGCACTTTAGCAACATTAGAGCTCCCTATTTTACGGCGATTACAAGAAAATTTGGCACAAGCCAAGATGAGTGAAGTGAAATATTGGTGTGATTTTATTGTCGCAAGTCGTGAAACTAAAGAGTTAAGACAAGAAGAGCGCCAACGAGGTATCGCTTTTGCTCGTTTACTTCCTCAATTAGATATTGAGTTAGATGAGACTTTACTCGTGTGTGTAAAACAGACACAACTTATGGCATTTGCGTTAGCAGCGGTGAAATGGCGTATTTCCGCTGAAAAGTTATGTTGTGCTTATGCTTGGGGTTGGCTCGAAAATACAGTGATGTCAGGGGTGAAATTGATCCCTCTAGGGCAAAGTGCGGGACAGAAAATACTGTTTACATTAGCAGAGCAGATCCCTGCAATTGTTGCTCAATCTGCACATTGGCCAACCGAAGATATTGGAAGTTTTACACCCGCACAAATCATTGCCAGTAGTCGCCATGAAACACAATACACTCGACTTTTTCGTTCATGAGAAATCTATATGCAAGAATATAATCAACCACTACGTATTGGTGTTGGTGGTCCTGTTGGGTCAGGAAAAACAGCACTGTTAGAAGTTCTTTGTAAAGCAATGCGCGACACTTATGAAATCGCGGTTGTGACTAATGATATTTATACTCAAGAAGATGCCAAGATCTTAACGCGCGCTGAAGCATTAGACGCGGATCGTATTATTGGTGTCGAAACGGGAGGTTGCCCTCACACCGCTATTCGTGAAGATGCCTCAATGAATCTTGCAGCGGTTGAAGAGTTAGCTATGCGCCACAAAAATCTGGATATCGTTTTTGTGGAAAGTGGTGGTGATAACTTAAGTGCGACATTTAGCCCAGAGCTTGCTGATTTAACCATTTACGTGATTGATGTAGCTGAAGGAGAAAAAATTCCACGTAAAGGTGGACCCGGTATTACACATTCGGATCTATTAGTGATTAATAAAATCGACCTAGCACCTTATGTTGGCGCATCATTAGATGTGATGGAAGCAGACACAGCAAGAATGCGTCCTGTGAAACCTTATGTTTTCACCAATCTAAAAGAAAAAGTGGGCTTAGAAACGATTATCGATTTTATCATTGATAAAGGGATGTTAAGACGCTAACAGCTTGTTGAGAAAAGGCGAATTTTAGTCGAGAAAGGAACTGTCAGTATCGGTCATTTTATTATAAAGACCGATACTGTCAGGATAATATAAAAGCGATATGAGTAATGTGATCAGTTAAGGTAAGTAAATGCCGTGGTTACTTTGACGACCCCTTTGGTTTCACTGGCAATTTTTGCCACAGCGGCCCCTTCTTGGCGAGTTAAAATACCAAATAAGAACACTTCACCATTTTCAGTGATCACTTTTACAGAAGAAGATTTTACTGAATCGCTGCCTAAAATTTGAGAGCGAACTTTGGTTGTTAGCCATGTGTCTGAAGAGGCTGTACCTAATGTGACTGGCTCACCTTGGCGAACTTCGTTGTAGACGTTATTAACCCCTTCAACCTTACTTGCGACTTGTTTGGCGGTATTCGCAACAGACATATCAGGGCTTTGACCTGTTAGCAGAATATTGCCTTGATAAGCGGTAGCGACAATACGTGAATTGCTTTTCTTGATCTGTTCGTTTTTGTTTAGAGCACCAGAAACACGTGCTTCCAAGGTACCATCGTCAACTTGTTGCCCTAATGAGCGAGGATCGGTTGCAGTTTTACCCGCAACTGCGGCAGTGCCGACAACCGCTGCGCCGATACAACCTTGCAGTAAAAGTGCAGAACACAGCACTGCGGTAATAGGAAGCAATTTCATAGTAACTCCTTAGTCATCCTGATGTGGGAATAATGTATTATCAATTAAATCACAGAGACAATTGACTGTTAGCATCTGAACTTCCTGTATTCTGACGGTACGTTGAGATGGAATACGAATTTCAACGTCTTGAGGGCCTAATAATCCGGCAAGCTCTCCGCCATCATACCCTGTTAATGCAACAATGGTCATATCTCGTGTAACAGCGGCTTCAACGGCTTTAATAATACTTCTGCTGTTACCGTGAGTTGAGATAGCAAGTAGCACATCTCCAGCTTGTCCTAATGCACGCACTTGTTTTGCATAGATTTCATCGTGCTGCTGATTCCCCATAATCGCAGTCATCACAACGCTATCTGTGTTTAACGATAATGCGGGCAAGCTAGGACGCTCTGTTTCAAAACGATGGATCATGCTTGCGGCAAATCGCTGTGCTGTTGCTGCTGAGCTACCGTTTCCACAGCTTAATATTTTATGGCCGTTTAACAAAGATTGAACCATCATCATGGCGGCTCTGGAAATGGCATCTGGTAATGCTTCTGCTGCTGCAATTTGAGTTTGAATACTCTCTGTAAAGCAGACTTTGATTCTATCAAGCACGTTAAGACCTATATAATCTAATTTAACGAATAAATTCCGTATAATCGAGAATGTTTTTTAGCCATATTAGCTGGCGTTGATTAAATGCACAAATATCAAAGCGACAGTCTGAAGTCTCGATACTTTCTTGGCGTTGGGCTAACCAACATTTTGCTGTATGCCATAAGCGGCGGCGTTTGGAGGTAGTAATAGAGCTTATTGCATCACCAAATAAGATGTTACGTCTAAAACGAACCTCAACAAATACCCATGTCCTCTTTTCCTGCATAATAAGATCAATTTCGCCACAGGGATATCGGACATTACGCTCAATCAATATTAATCCCTGTTGGCGTAAATATTTTAGCGCTTTTTGCTCATAGTATAACCCTAAAAAATAAGGGCTTTTAGAAAAAATCATCCATGATTTCCTTCTTTATCTTACTCATAAAATAAACCGCCTTTATGGCGGTTTATTTTAATGATAACTAAATACCTGCATTACTGTGTAACAGGTTCAATCTTACCTTGTTTAAATTGCATCCAAGGAAGTTGTCTATAAACAGTACAGTTGTTTTCAACATGTAATGAACCTGAAATACCATTAAAACGCAATGTGCCTTTTGTTAGATCATTGTAATTGTTTGCTAATGACCATGCATCAATTCCCATGGCGTAAAGGCGCATTAATGAGTAATCGTTCGCAAATTTGCTTGATGCTTTTTGCATTAATGGCAAATTAGCGCCAGTCATCAATGGAATATCACTAAATTGAATTCCATCCATCTCCATACGGAAATCAGGGCCTGTTCCACCTTGGTTACTGCGTGAGCTTACATAAATTGGGGGACGCTTTTGGGTACTGATCGCCATATCAATCATTGGCTTAATTAAGGTTAATTCATCGCTAGTCGCAATGATGTAAACCGAATCAATGGCACCACCCGCAGATGGGATAGATTGAGTCTCTAATGGTAAAGGTGCATTAGCAGTTGGTAGAACAGGTGTTCCTGTCATACGAATACCAACACCGCGGTTAATAGAGGCTTTTAAGCTTTCAACAGAACTAAAAGTTTGTTGTAAAACAGTGCCACCACCAGAGCGTTGCCACTCATCAGCAAATGTTTGTGCCATTCTTTGGCCAAATTTGTTATCAGGAACGATAATTAATGGATTTGATTTTTGTTGCTGACGTAAATGTTGTGCCGCATTACGGGTTTCATCTTCTGGTGAAAGAGAGAAGAAACAGACGGTAGTTGCAGAAGGGAGCGCATCTAACTCATTTAATGCTAATACTGGCAACCCACTTTGAAGTTCAATGGTTTTCATGACTTCAGGTTTTAGCAGTGGACCGACAATTAAGTTGGCACCATCTTGTTGTGCTTTTTTCAGCAAGATATCAATAGGCTGACTATTGGTATCATAAACAATCACTTGGCGAGAGTTTTGAGCAATAGGATCAAGCTGAACGGTCATATTACTGGAAAAAGCATCTGTTTCTTTTTCTTCTTTTGCTTGATTTGTTTCACTATTGTCAGGGGACTCTTTCGTGGTATCTGAATTTGTTGCAGACGTTTCAGTATTGCTAATGCCTAATTCTTCTAAAATTGAGGCTAGACTGTCATCGTTTTTAGGTGCTTGGGAGGTTGGCATTGCTTGCGGTTGTGGTAAGCCACTTTGCGCATCAAGGAAGCCTTGACGAATGGCTTCACCAAAGACTTTCGCTTGCCCTGTTAAAGGTAATAATAATGCGATTTGGCTATTGGTACTTACAGAGGGTTGTGAAAGACGTAATAATGAAGCTGGAAGTGTTAATGCAGCTGGATTACGAGGATAGCGAGTCTGCCATTCTCTGACTGCGGTTGATAACTTATCAGCATCATCTTTGTTGTATTCATAGGTATTGAGTAAATCTAACCAACCTTGCAGCGTATTTTCATCTGCTTTGATAACAACACCACGGCGTTGCTCAGGTGTGAGTTTGGTTAGTGTGAGCCATGTATCATCAATATTTTTCTGACGCAGTTGAGGATCAGTAATTAATGTTTCTAACCCTATATAGGCTCTAATAACATCTAAAGATGCTAGCCCTTGAGCGTCATCAATCACTTTTTGAAATTGTTTCATCTCCATTTCTGCTTTTGCAGCTGGAGTGAGAGGTTGTTCTTGTTGCCCCGTCAGGGTACAACCTGACATAATCAACGCAGAGAGTATTGCAGTATAGGATAAACCTGTTTTAAAACGCACAAAAATTGAGGAAAGCATACTGTACCCAGTGATGTTTTATAATTATGCTCAATTTTAAATCGGTCATTCGGAATAAACAATGAATCAACCTAATCGAGCAGCGGTAACGACATCCACACTGTACATAGTACCCACACCTATTGGTAATCTGGGCGATATCACCCAGCGGGCACTTGATGTGCTGTCTCATGTCGATTTAATTGCTGCAGAAGATACCCGTCATACAGGGCTTCTATTACAGCATTTTGCCATTAACGCACGTTTGTATGCGTTACATGATCATAATGAACAGCAAAAAGCAGATCAATTAATTAGCAAATTACAACAGGGGCTAAGTATCGCATTAGTCTCTGATGCAGGTACACCATTAATTAACGATCCTGGCTATCATTTAGTCAATCAATGTCGTAAAAATGGCATAAATGTTGTGCCATTACCTGGTGCTTGTGCTGCTATCACGGCACTGTCTGCGGCAGGGCTTCCTTCTGATCGTTTTTGTTATGAAGGTTTTTTACCCGCAAAAACAAAAAGTCGTCAGGACTGTTTACGCGCATTATCAGAAGAGCCTCGTACATTGATTTTTTATGAATCAACGCATCGCTTGTTAGATAGTTTAGCTGATATGGTGACAGTTTGGGGGGAAGATCGCTACGTAGTATTAGCGAGAGAGCTCACAAAAACGTGGGAAACTATTCAAGGTATGCCTGTTGGTGAACTGCTTAAATGGGTTCTTGAAGAGGAAAACCGTCGTAAAGGTGAAATGGTATTAATTGTTGAAGGGTATGAAAAACCCATTGATGATGATTTTTCCCCAGAAGTATTGCGGACACTCGCAATTTTACAAAAAGAGTTACCACTGAAAAAAGCGGCAGCAGTCACTGCTGAGATTTATGGTGTGAAGAAAAATGCGCTCTATAAACATGTTATCGAGCAAAATGGTCAAGCCCAAGACGAGTAAAGTGATTTTTTAGCTTCTTTCGCTATACATTTTCCACCAAAATCCCTATAATCCGCACCCTGAGTTGACTAGACAACCGCTGCTTTATCGTTGTCCCTTTGGGGAGACGGATAGAGGGGAGGAAAGTCCGGGCTCCACAGGGCAGGGTGCCAGATAACGTCTGGGAGGCGCGAGCCTACGACAAGTGCAGCAGAGAGTAAACCGCCGATGGCCTGTTTACAGGATCAGGTAAGGGTGAAAGGGTGCGGTAAGAGCGCACCGCGCAACTGGTAACAGTTTGTGGCATGGTAAACTCCACCCGGAGCAAGACCAAATAGGGGTTCTTATGGTGCGGCCCGCATTGAACCCGGGTAGGTTGCTGGAGCCAGCGCGCAAGTTCTGGCCTAGATGAATGGTTGTCCACGACAGAACCCGGCTTAACGGTCAACTCACCTCATAAAAAACCCTCGATTCACATTGTGTTTCGAGGGTTTTCTGCTTTTACACCAATCTAAATCAGCTATCACGAAATAATATCAATAAATAAACCACGAAACTCAGTTGAGCTTTTTAACGTGATACTATGGCTATCTTGAATAAACGCGCCATCACCACACTGAATTTGCCCAGTTTCTTGAGTTGATGTTTGCAAATAGGTGCCACCTTTTATGGATTGTAAAAAACCTTTCTGTCCTTTTATTGGCAGTGTAACTTCATCTCCTGTTTGCAAATGAATATGATAAAGCCAAATAGTTTGCCTTAACATTAATGAGCCATCATCACCTGTAGGTGATGCTAACAATTGATATTTTAAATTTTCATTTAATGCCAATTTTTGTGAGGCTAAACTTTCTTGTTGTGGGCAAGCATTTAACCATAACTGAATACGAGTTAATGGCGTATCAGGGCTACTGTTTTTCTCTATATATGTATCAGTATTATGTGGTGAAATCAGTAAACACTCATTTTCTTTTGCTGTTACTGTACGCCCCATATTATCAAGGTATGTTGCTTCCCCTTGAAGGATAAGATTAACCACGTCAACATGAGGGTAAGTCTTTGCTTTAAATTCAGAATTTGGTGCAAGCACCTCTTGGTTGAGAACTCTTAGCGTTCCATAGTCTAAAAAATGAGGGTCAAAGTAGTGGCCAAAGGAAAATGTGTAGCGAGCTTGTAGCCAACCATAATCCGCTTTACCACACTGTTGTGCTGTTCTGTATTTTATCATAGCGGTATTTTTCGAGTAGATTATCAATATATTTATCATAGAGGTATGGACTGTCTATTGTTAGCAAGTTAATCTGGTGCCTATAATCAAATTATTTGATAGAGATAAGTATAATGAGTAAAGACAAAGCCATTACGTTGGAATCTTTACGAGTCATGGATGCCATTGATCGTAGAGGGAGTTTTGCAGCTGCTGCTGATGAACTAAATCGAGTTCCATCGGCACTCAGTTATACCATGCAAAAATTAGAAGAAGATTTAGATGTTGTTCTTTTCGACCGCTCTGGTCATAGAACAAAATTTACCAATGTCGGTAGAATGTTGCTTGATAGAGGGCGCATATTACTTGAGGCTGCTGACAAATTAACGTCAGATGCAGAAGCTTTAGCAAGGGGTTGGGAACCACATATCACCATTGTTTGTGAAGCGTTGACTCCCGCATCTAGACTCTTTCCTTTGGTTGACAAACTGGCTGAAAAATCAAATACGCAACTTTCCTTAGTCACTGAAGTACTTGCAGGGGCATGGGAAAGCTTAGAAAGTGGTAAATGTGATATTGTGATTTCGCCCGATATGCATTTTCGCACTTCTTCTGAAATCAACTTTCGCCCTTTATACAATACCACCAGCGTTTATGTTGCCAGCCCAGATCACCCTATCCATAACGAACCTGAGCCATTAGCCGAAGAAACTCGCTTAAAATATCGAGGCATTGCAATTGCAGACACGGCAAGAGAGCGCCCAGTTTTAACCGTACTACTATTAGATAAACAGCGCCGTTTAACGGTGAGTTCTATTGAAGATAAACGTCGAGCGTTAATTGCGGGTTTAGGTGTGGCGACAATGCCGATTGATTTAATTGAAGATGATATTAAAGAAGGGCGTTTGCGTGTTGTTGGCCCGGAATACCATCATGAAAATAATATTATTATGGCATGGCGAAGAGACAGCATGGGTGAAGCTAAATCTTGGTGTCTACGTGAAATACCTAAACTCTTTGCGAATGATAAAAAATAGTTTTGTTATTAGATAATTTTTTATGTTTAGAGATAATCGCTCACAGAGTCATTGTGGGGATAATAGAAAAGAAGTTAATGAAAATTATACTAATATCGTTAAAAAAGAACCCTATATTTAAAACATAGGGTTCTTATCAAGTTAAAGATCCCCTAGAGGATCTTTTTTGTTTCTAAATTCGTGATTACCAATTTTTATTGAAAATACGATCTAAGCTCCATTTACCAGGGCCTGTGATAACCAGTAATAAATATCCACCGGCAATGGTCATATTTTTCATAAACATCAATTGGTTCATCCCTTCAGCAAAATTACTGTGGAACAGTAATGCGGTGAGAAGTGTAAATACCGCGGTAAAGATTGCTGTAGTACGGGTTAAGAAACCAAATAAGATAGCTAATCCACCACCTAATTCTAAAAGAATAGTTAATGGTAATAAGAAACCAGGGACACCCATTGCTTGCATATATTGCTGTGTGCCTTCATAACCACCAATTTTTCCGTAGCCTGCGCTGATAAATAAAATCGGCATTAAAATACGGGCAATTAATAACGCAATGTCTTCAAATTTTTTCATGATATTTATTCCTAATCAAACTCTATTATCTGCAATGTATATCTGTTTATATTTGTATTTTCGTTGGTTAATTTTCTATTTTTAGAATTAATAACCACGGCTACGGTGTGAGATATACAATAATGTGAATTGAGTGAAGAGGATATTAAGAAGAATTAACATTCTTTGACAAAAAAATTGAATGTTAATCAGAGGTTTTTTTGAAGGAGTTTTGGAGCGTACGAATTAAGCCAATTGCACCGATAGTACGTTGAGCTAACCGCATGATTTTTTTAGGATGTTTAATACTATAAAGAGAAATAAAACTGGCGCCCACTAAAAGCGCAGGCTTTAAAGAGACTAAAATTCGCCACGCTTTATCATACGGCTCTGTAACATCAAGCCAAATTTGTGTGCTTTGTCCTAAGTCAGAGCGCTGTTGCTGAATTTTATTCAACAACAGCTTTTTACGTCTTGCTAGGATAGCCTGCTTATTTTGTCTGCTCATCATGATATTGCTCCAAAAGACGTTTATCTAATTCCAATTGCTGGCGAGTATCGCCTAACAAAGTAGAGTTGCGCGCTTTTCTTAATGTCATGATGGCGCCAATTAGCGCACAGAGAAGTAAAGTCGCCGTGGTGATGGCTAAAGCATAGACTCGATATTCGGGTGGAATAACCCAAAAGATCAGAATAAGTAGGCTCATTAAACCAAAAGCGGTTAATAATAAGGTGATACCAGCCATTAGAATAAGCTGGATAAGTGTGGTTTTTTCTTCTTCCAGCTCAACGGCAATCAAGTTTAGGCGTGTTTCAACCATGCCTATCATGATAGCACCAATCTTACTGAGAGAATTCAGAACCCCGGATGCGGGGCCCTGTGGTCTTTGAGTATCACTCATTATAAATTAACGTTTTGCTAGTAGAACACCAAGAACAACACCAACAGCGGCACCAATACCGATACCTGTCCATGGATTTTCACGAACATAGTTATCAGCTTTTCCGGCAATTTCTTTGGTGTTATCGACAATTTCTCTACCTGCATCACTGAGTTTTGCACGAGAACCTTTTATTGCCGATTCTGCTTTTGCACGCAGGCTTTGGATTTCTTCTTTGGATTTATCTGCAGAGGAGTTCAGCACTTCTTCTAGAGTATCAGCAAGAGATTTCAATTCATTACGCAGATCTTCATTTGAATGTTGATGAGACATAAGTAACTCCTTTAATAGACATCGATGTGGTACTTATAACAATAGACCAATTTTACCGCTTAATGAAATTAAATAACGACTTATTGGTAAAAAAAAGAGATAAATCTTAATAGATGTTCACAGTTAAAGGGATGAGGCGATGTTAAGACGAGTATATAGCAAAATGAAATAAAGGCCTGTTCAAATAAATGAAACAGGCCTTTGTCATTTCTCTTACTGCTTTTTATGTCAGTAGGAAAATCTTTATATTATTTGATAGATCTTATGCTTTCGCTTTTTTCTTTTTAATAACAACCCAGATACTACCAATTAATCCCATAACTAATAGGCAAACAGGTAATAGCATAAGGATATTCATTAAATGATGTTCATACTGACGAAATAGTGGGCTATTACCTAACATATAACCCAATGTGGTCAATATACCAACCCATAAAAGTCCACTTAACCAGTTGAAAATTTGAAAGCGAGTATTGTTCAATCCAGCAAGGCCAGCAATTGTTGGCAATAATGTTCTAACGAACGCTAAAAAGCGACCAATAAGTAATGCGGCTAAGCCATGGCGATGAAAAAGCCCATGTGCACGCTGGTGGTAATGTTCAGGTAAATGCGATAGCCAACTACGTACTAATTTAGTATTTCCAAGCCATCGCCCTTGAAGATAGCCCAACCAACACCCTAGGCTCGCTCCTGCGGTCAAAATCAGTAAGGTCAATGGAAAATCCATTGTATCTTTAGCAATTAACACGCCTACTAAAATTAATAAGCTATCTCCAGGTAAGAAAGCTGCAGGCAATACTCCGTTTTCTAGGAATAGTATGGTGAATAATAAAATGTAGATAATCCATATTAATGAAGGATTAGCTAAGGTTTCGTAATCTTGGTGCCATAGCGCCAAGAATAGCTCTCTTACGATTTCCATATAAAAGGCTTCCTAAAACTGAGTCATTTGGGGGTAAATATGAAATCAATAGGTGTTGTAATCTATTTACCCATTTTCTACTTCATAGGGTCTATTTTTCATTGTTTAAAACAGCAACACTCTAACAAAATCAGGAAAAACTAGACAGAAAATTTTTTAACTCAATAACGACATTACTTACAGATGGATATTGGATCTCGAAAAATAGACATCAAATCTCTTTTTGGGTTCAGAATAGGGTGTTTTTAAAAAGAAAAACTCAAGAGGATGGATAATGCAATGGGCTGTTTTCTATTTTATAGAGATCATAAAAGATAATTTTTTAATATTAATTAAGAGAATTAACACGTTATCTTGTTTGACTTTTTTGTTTATTATTTAATCAAGTTTAAGATGGGCACAGTGGGTAGTTGTTAGTGATAATGTTAATAAAAAAGATGGTCAGTTGATTGAGAAAATTAAAAATAAGAGAAATAAAATAAAAAACAAGCAAGATGATGAGATATAACTTACTGATAATAATAATTTCTTTCATTTTGTATTGGTGTATTAAAATGAACAAAACCCTATTATGATCACAGTTATGTTATTTTATTGTTAACATAAATGGTTAATGCTGTATATTTTGCATAATCTGCTTTTCAGCGCGATTCAATTCCTTATACTGGCATTGCAAACACTCAAAAATGCCTTTTTTAAATATTATTTTAAGTCATGGAATAGCTATGGATAAACAACAATCCAGAGTCTTCAGCCTGTTCTTTAAGGGAAGCCTCGTCAAACAAATACTCGTTGGTTTAATTGCAGGGATCTTACTTGCTTGGTTAGCGCCAGAAGTTGCCAAGATGATGAGTCTATTAGGTACTCTGTTTATTAGCGCACTGAAAGCTGTAGCGCCTATCTTAGTATGGGTACTGGTTATGGCTTCGATAGCTAATCATCGTCAAGGGCAAAAATCGAATATTCGTCCCGTATTAATTTTATATCTGTTAGCAACGTTCTTTGCTGCGTTAACCGCAGTTGTTGCTAGTTTTGTGTTCCCATCAGTTTTAACGCTGGTTGTTAGTGAATCACAATTGTCACCACCTGAGAATATTGCTGAAGTTCTTAAAGGCGTATTAGTTAATGTGGTCGCAAACCCTGTTGATGCGCTTATCAATGGTAACTATATGGGCATTTTAGCGTGGTCTATTGGGCTTGGCTTAGCACTACGTCATGCTCGTGATACCACTAAAGTCTTAACGCAAGATTTAGCTGACGCAGTAACAAATGTAGTACGTGTTGTTATTCGCTTAGCGCCTATTGGTATTTTTGGTTTAGTCTCATCAACGATCGCAACAACAGGTTTTGAAGTCCTTGCCGGCTACTTACAGGTTCTGGTAGTACTACTTGGTTGTATGCTGTTTGTTGCTTTAGTTGTGAACCCACTGATTGTATTTTGGAAAATCCGCAGTAATCCATATCCATTAGTATGGGCATGTCTGCGTGAAAGTGGTGTAACTGCTTTCTTTACACGTAGCTCAGCAGCAAATATTCCTGTGAATATGGCAATGTGTCGTCGTATGAATTTAAACGAAGATACTTATTCTGTTTCAATTCCATTAGGTGCGACCATCAATATGGGTGGTGCGGCAATTACTATCACCATTTTGACATTAGCCGCAGTAAATACATTAGGTATGCCTGTTGATGTGCCAACTGCATTGTTATTAAGCCTTGTTGCTGCAATTTGTGCTTGTGGTGCATCTGGTGTTGCTGGCGGTTCTTTACTGTTAATTCCACTGGCTTGTAGCATGTTTGGTATTAGCAATGATATCGCTATGCAAGTTGTTGCTGTCGGTGTGATGATTGGTGTGTTACAAGATTCAGCAGAAACGGCACTTAACTCATCAACAGATGTTCTTTTTACAGCAACAGTCTGTATTGCTGAAGATAATCGTATTTCAGATAATCCATTAACTGAAAAAAATAATGGGTAAAAAGGGTAAGTAGTAAGACAGGAAGAGCGGTAAAAATAATAATTAATAATAAAAAATAGAACCCCACATTTATGTGGGGTTTCTTTTTGTCATTTTATCATTACGTTAACGGTTTAAATGGCAAGTGCTAACTCAGTTCCCTGCCTAATAGCGCGTTTTGCATCTAATGCGCGTGCATCTTTTGCTCCGCCAATAAGGTGGACGATTTTGTTTTCTTTTTCTAAAGGTGCGAATAGAGGGTGATAAGCGCGTTGTCCCGTACACAATATAATATTATCAGCCATAAGAAGTTGCTGTTTTCCATCTTGTTCAATCACAAGACCTTCTGGTGTGATTTTTTGATAATGACAATCTGTTAAGAATTTAACGCCTTTTTTCTCTAATGTGAGTCTGTGTATCCAGCCTGTTGTTTTACCCAAACTTAACCCTATTTTTCCGGCTTTACGTTGTGTCATAACAATGTGTTTAGTATCGTCTTTAATGTGATTTGTGGGCTTGATACCACCACGAGATGAAAGAGTCGGATCAATACCCCATTCTTTGTTAAAAGCACAAGGGCTTAGGCTACTGCATTGCCCTTTTTGAGTAAGATAGAGGCCTGTATCAAAGCCAATACCTCCACTACCAATGATCACTACATTTTTACCCACGGGTTGATGGTGTTTTAAAACATCAAGGTAAGTTTTAACTATCTCATTATCTTGCCCTTCAATGTCAGGGCTGTGGGGCGTAACACCACTGGCTAAAATAATTTCGTCAAACTGCTCAAGATGATGAGGAGTGGCTTCGGTATTATTTTTAACAATCACCCCCGTGAGCTGTAGTTGTCGTTTAAAGTAGCGTAAGGTTTCCTTAAACTCTTCTTTTCCGGGAATGTTGCTTGCAATGTTTAGTTGCCCACCAATAATATCTTCTTTTTCAAACAGTGTGACATGATGACCACGTTTCGCGGCGGTTACCGCAAAAGATAATCCCGCGGGCCCTGCACCAACAACAGCTAACTTTTTGGGTTGTTGAGTTGGAGTAACCAGAAGTTCGGTTTCTCGACACGCGAAAGGGTTCACTAAACAAGAAGCGGTCTGACCTGAAAATATTTCATCAAGACATGCTTGGTTACAGGCAATACAGGTATTTATCTCATCTTCACGTCCTTGCTGAGCTTTAAGTACAAACTCGGGATCAGCAAGAAAAGGGCGAGCCATTGAAACCATATCGGCACAACCTTCTGCCAAAATAGCTTCTGCTGTTTGTGGTGTGTTAATTCGGTTGGATGTAATCAGAGGAATATTCACTTTACCCATTAATTCGCGTGTTACATTCGCAAACTGACCTCTTGGTACCATGGTGGCTATTGTTGGAATTCGTGCCTCATGCCAACCGATCCCTGTATTGATCATTGTAGCACCGGCTTTTTCAACAGAGTTGGCAAGATAAAGTACCTCTGATGCATCTGAACCATTTTTAATTAAATCCAGCATAGAAAGACGATAAATAATAATAAATTGCTCACCGACTGCTTTTTTTATACCTTCAAGGATGCGTAAAGCGAAACGACAACGATTTTCAATATTTCCACCCCATTGATCGGCTCGCTGGTTGGTGTGGCTCACTAAAAACTGATTGATTAAATAGCCTTCAGATCCCATTATCTCAACGCCATCATAGCCTGCTTTTTGAGCTAATTGAGCACAGTGAATGTAGTCATTGATAGTTTGTTCGATTTGTTCATGACTCATTTCTGTTGGGATAAAAGGGGTTATTGGGGATTGAATAGCAGAAGGCGCAACTAAGTTAGGTTGGTAACTATAACGACCAGTATGCAAGATCTGTAAAGCAATTTTACCTCCTTGCTGATGAACTGCATCAGTAACAAGTTGATGAGTCGCTAGTTGGCTTTCAGACATTAATGTTGCTGCATGTGGTAATAACACACCTTGTTTATTGGGAGAGATCCCTCCAGTCACAATTAATGCAACGCCTGCAGCGGCTCTTTGAGCATAAAACTGTGCAAGTTTTGGTGCATCCTGCGGATTTTCTTCAAGTCCAGTATGCATAGATCCCATAAGAATACGGTTTTTAAGTACGGTAAAACCTAAATCAAGGGGCGAAAATAAATGAGAATAATGAGCCATCAGATACCCTTTTTAGACTGGTCAGATGAGATATCTATAGCATAACGAGAAGTCAGTGATTAAGAGTTCATTATGTTAATAAGTTGTGATCTTAATCATGGAAAAGGTCAGTAGAGGGCTATAAGGCAATAATAATGTGACTGCTCCCCGCCCTGTCGGGCGAGGCTTCCCACTTCTTAGACCGCAACCGTCTGTGTGACGGATTTACGCTGGCCTCCATGGGCAGAAACGACGAGTCCCGCCGCTTGTAATTCCAGTATGC
>NZ_JASVWV010000010.1:0-174245 GCF_030286765.1 Proteus faecis | reverse complement strand
GATTGAAACGCTCAGAGCCTACGTTCAGAGTCAGTCAACGTCTGATTGATCTTTAAAGCCCTGCGGGCTTTTCGCCTTATATCCCCACCCGCATTGGGCGAGGGTTTACGGCGTTTTTCGCTAAAAATATAAGTAACTGTGCAAGAACGATGGCTAACTGGGGAGTTGGTGGTAGAAAGCAGTTACTACTAACAGCGAGGGAACGAATTCTTAAAGAAGCTCAAATCTATATTCCTGGTATTGAATAGCGTTCCTTAAAATTGAGGATATTGATTTAATTAATATCTAACGATGAATAGGCCCTAATGGCTTTTTTATTGGAGTTTATTATGTCAAACAAACAGATTAATTATGAGGCAATAGGTCATTGTGTTTACTTGCAAAAAGAAATATCGCAGCTAATTGAAGAGAGAAGCAACCTATATAAAGAATTCATAGCAATTTGTCATTCAGGGCAATTTCCTTATACAGATCCAAGAAACATAAAAATCATCGATTTAAATAGTATTGATAAGCCAGCTAAATTGCTAAAAAAAATACATGAGATAAATCAAACTATCATCACACTAGCAACCACTCATAATCAATGGGCGGATAAGGCTGATTATGAACATTATGTTATTAGTAGTGATAATTCTTTAGGTTTTAGTACGTCTAGTGACGTTATATTCAAAGGAATTATTACCTGCAATAAGCAATCATCAATAGAAGCTGATGTTGTCAGAAACAAAACATGAAAAAACGCAATGTCTATGGTGGTCGCTGGGCAAAGGTACGATTAGCGTTTCTTAATGAACATCCGCTCTGTGTCATGTGCCAAGAGCAAGGGCGCATTACTGCGGCCACAGTAGTTGACCACATTATTCCGCATCGTCTTAAAGAAGCGCTTGAATCAGGTGATAAAGAACGTATCGCAAAAGCCCAAGCTTTATTCTGGGATAAAAATAACTTTCAAAGCTTATGCGAACTGCATCATAACTCGACCAAACAACGTATCGAAAAGAGTGGCAAAGTCATTGGCTGTAATGCGGATGGTATTCCACTCGATCCCAATTCTCATTGGCATCAATAACACAATGAATACAGGGTGGGGGCGGGGTAAAAGTTCAGACACTTTCGCCCTGATTACCTAGCGCCCTCATTTGTGTGCACAACCGCGAAATGAAAAGTTTTTTTCTGGGAGGTTCCGATGGCAGGAAGACGCCCGAAACCGACCCACTTGAAGGTGGTCACCGGTAATCCGGGAAAACGAAAACTCAACGATAAAGAACCCCAACCCAAACGTGAAATTCCAAGCCCCCCCGAACATTTAACGGATTGGGGGAAAATGGCGTGGGCAAAATTAACCTTATTACTCGATGGAATGGGCGTTTTAACCGTGGCTGACACGCTGGCATTAGAACGGCTGTGTGATATCTACGCCGATATTCTTCAATTGCGAGACACCATTGCCATTGAAGGTCGGACATATACCACAAAAACCCAACTAGGGGATTTTTTAATTAAAGCGAATCCTGCCGTTGCCATGTTAGCTGATGCAGATCGCCGTTTTAAAAGTTATTTAGTCGAGTTTGGTTTAACTCCCGCCGCTCGTTCGAAGGTGAAGATGGATGGTGGAGAAGAAGAGGAAGATCCGCTCAACCAATATTTCGGTTGATCCCGCAACGCAATACGCGCAAGACGTGCATCAAGGCAAAATCTTAGCGGGGCCTGATATTCGTCATGCATGTGCACGTCATCTCAAAGACTTAAATGAAGCTGAGCAACGAGGATTAGTCTGGGATGTTGAGGCTGTCAAAAGGGTGATCGACTTTTTCGCGAAAGTCTTAAAGCTCAATGGCGGGGAGCATGAAGGGAAACCGTTTATTTTATTGCCTTGGCAATGCTTTGTGATTGGCTCCATTTTTGGCTGGAAAATGACAGACGGCACACGCCGATTTCGCATGGTGTACGTTGAATCAGGTAAAGGTTCAGGAAAATCCCCGATGGCAGGTGGCGTTGGGTTGTATTGTTTAGTCGCCGACAGTGAACCGCGTGCCGAAGTGTATGCGGCAGCCACGAAAAAAGACCAAGCCATGATTTTGTTTCGTGATGCGGTGGCGATGGTTGATCAATCTCCCGCATTAAGTCAGCGGATCACCAAATCAGGCGGAACAGGCAAAGAGTGGAACTTGGCTTATTTGAAAACGAGTTCATTCTTTCGCCCGATTAGTTCGGATGATGGGCAATCAGGGCCTCGTCCCCATTGTGCGTTGATTGATGAAATTCATGAGCATAAAAATAATACCGCCGTTGAGATGATGCGAGCGGGCACAAAAGGTCGGCGGCAAGCCTTGATATTTATGATCACCAATAGTGGCCATGATAAAACCAGCGTGTGTTATGACTATCATGAATACGGACGAAAAGTCGCCGAAGGCACTATCGAAGACGACAGCTTCTTTTCCTATATTTGCTCACTGGATGAGGGCGATGATCCCTTTAAGGATGAGTCTTGCTGGGGGAAAGCCAATCCGTCATTGGGCTACACCTTTTCTGATCGCTACTTACGCGAACAAGTGACTCAAGCCCGAGGTATGCCCGCGAAAGAAAGCATTGTGCGTCGGCTCAATTTTTGTCAGTGGGTGGATGCCGATAATCCGTGGATTAACAGTGAAACATGGATGCGATGTGAAAACACGTTCACATTCGATGATCTTCAAGGTGAAGAGTGTTATGGCGGATTGGATTTATCAGGAACCAAAGATTTAACCGCATTAGCCTTGTATTTCCCTCGTCTTAAACGTCTTTATGTCGAATTTTGGACACCCAAAGACACCTTATTGGATAGAGCAAAAACCGACCGAGTGCCCTACGACTTATGGGTAAGGCAAGGTTTTATGCATACCACGCCAGGGAATGCGGTGAGGTATGAATTTGTGGCAGAACGCATTGCTGAAATGGCGATGCACGTCAGCATGAGAGCCATTGCCTTTGACCCTTATCGCATTAAATACCTTGAACCCAAACTCGATGAAGCGGGTGTGACGGTTCCTTTAACTCCGCATGGACAAGGATATTACAAAGCTAAAGATTCAGGGCTATGGATGCCACACTCTATCGAACTATTTGAACAGCTCATTGATGACAAGAAGATTGAGATCCACACCAATCCTTGTTTGAGATGGAATGCCGCATCCGCTGTGCTTGAGGCTGACCAAAAAGATAACCGCGTCTTTGCCAAGAAAAAAAGCACTGGTCGAATTGATGGTGTGGTGGCATCAGCAATGGCGATTGGGGCTGCGGAAGGTGAGGTTGATGATGGCAACCTTGATGATTTTTTCTCTAACCCATTGAGTATGTGATGACAGATAAACAATATTCAATCGATTTGCGCACTAATCATGGTTGGTTTGCGCGTCTGGCTTCCTTCTTTGTTGGGGGAAGACTTGTGACACCTGAACAAGGTTCACAATCAGGAACTATCTCAGCGCAAGGCTCGCTTGGTGATTCTTCTGTAAATGATGAACGAATACTCCAAATATCCACGGTTTGGCGTTGTGTTAGCTTAATTTCGACGTTAACGGCTTGTTTGCCACTGGATGTGTTCGAAACGGATAAACAGGGAAATAGAACCAAAGTCGATTTAAGTCACCCATTGGCTCGATTACTGCGGTATTCACCCAATCAATATATGACCGCTCAAGAATTCCGAGAGGCAATGACTATGCAGCTTTGCTTTTATGGTAATGCTTTCGCCTTGATTGAGCGAAATAAAGTCGGTGATGTGATTAGCTTGCTTCCTCTGTTGTCTGCCAATATGGATGTACGCATGGAGGGGAAGAATATTATCTATAAATATCAGCGTGATCATGAATTTGCGAAATTTCAACAACACGAAATTTTTCATTTAAAAGGGTTTGGTTTTAATGGATTAGTTGGATTGTCGCCTATTGCTTATGCGTGTAAGACAGCAAGTACGGCCGTTGCGATGGAAGATCAACAACGAGAGTTTTATGCCAATGGGGCTAAGTCTCCTAAAATTCTGACAACGGGCGATAAGGTATTGAATAAAGAGCAACGTAGCCAACTTGAAGAGAATTTCAAAGAAATTGCGGGTGGTCCCGTTAAAAAACGATTGTGGATCTTAGAAGGGGGATTTCAAGCACAAGATATTGGTGTTAGTCCTCAAGATGCAGAAACAATGTCTTCCCGCAAATTTCAAGTCAGTGAATTAGCCCGTTTCTTTGGTGTTCCCCCGCATTTAGTCGGCGATGTTGAAAAATCAACAAGTTGGGGAACAGGTATTGAGCAACAAAACTTAGGTTTTCTTCAATATACCTTACAACCCTATATCTCCCGATGGGAAAACTGCATTGCGCGTTGGCTTCTAAAACCCCCCGAAGTGGGAAAATACCATGCTGAACATAACCTTGATGGATTATTGCGAGGCGATTCTACTTCACGCGCCGCGTTTATGAAAGCGATGGGAGAATCGGGGCTAAGAACTATTAATGAAATGCGACGGCTCGATAATTATCCTCCTCTTGAAGGTGGAGATGTCGCTTACCGGCAAGCACAATATTTACCGATTAACCAACTCAATAAAGAGCCTCACGAAAGTGGGGCTTAATTATTTATGGGGGTTCAATGCCTGATATTAGAAAAACACTGAATTTTGATGAAGCGGAAATCAAATTTACGGGTGATGGCACACAAGGCGTTTTCGAAGGTTATGCCTCTGTATTTAGTCATCAAGATTCCGATGGTGACATTATTTTACCCGGTGCGTTTAAGCATGTTTTAGATAAGCAAAAACAAAAAGTCGCTATGTTTTATAACCATCGAGTCTGGGAGCTTCCTGTGGGGAAATGGGAGTACATGGAGGAAGATCAAAAAGGATTACGAGTGAGAGGACAACTGACACCCGGTCATAGTGCGGCTCAAGATCTAAAAGCGGCAATGAAGCATGGCACGGTTGACGGGCTTTCTATCGGATTCGGTTGTCTGCGTAATGACTTTGAGCGAACACCTTCAGGTCGTATTTTTAAAAATATCTCCCTGTTACGTGAAATTAGTATTTGTACATTTCCCGCTAATGACCAAGCACAGGTTTCATCACTCAAGAGCATTGATGGGTTATTAACGATCCGAGATATTGAGGATTGGCTGAGAGAGTCAGCCGGTTTATCAAAATCAGAAGCAGTCGGTTTTATTTCCCGCTTCAAATCCGCTATTCGGAGTGAGTCCGATGACACTCAACAATCCCTAGTCGCATCCATTGTTAACCAAATTAATGCATTTAATCTGAAAGGATAGAATATGTCTGACTTAGCTATTATCCAAGAAGCCATCGAAGGATCACAAAAAAAGGTGCAAGAGCTCTTCGATGCACAGAAGAAAGAAATTGAAGCTACTGGCGCAGTTTCAAAGCAATTACAAACAGATTTAGTCTTAGTTCAAGAGGAATTAAAAAAAGCCGGTGAACGTCTGTTTGATTTAGAGCAGAAAGGGGCAACGAGCGCTGATGATCCTAATGTGAAAAAAGATTTTTCTGAGCGAGCAGCAGAAGCGCTGACAAAATCATGGAATGGGAGTCAGGCTTCTTATGAAGTGAAAACTTTTAATAAATCATTAGGCAGTGATGCGAGTTCAGCCGGTGTTCTCATTCAGCCGATGCAAGTACCGGGTATTATTATGCCGGGTATGCGTCGTTTAGTTATCCGCGATTTATTAGCACAAGGTCGTATTTCCAGTAACTCACTGGAATATGTACGCGAAAAATTGTTTACCAATAGCGCGGCACCCGTGAAAGAAAAGGTACAGAAACCAGAATCTAATCTGACTTTTGAAAAACAAACGGCAAATGTGATCACTATTGCTCATTGGATCCAAGCGTCTCGCCAAGTGATGGATGATGCTGTGCAGTTACAGTCTTACGTTAATAATCGCTTATTGTATGGCTTAGCATTAGTGGAAGAGGAGCAATTACTTAATGGTGACGGTACTGCGGATAATTTGACGGGGATTAATCATGTTGCCACTGCCTATGATACCACGTTGAGTGCTACGGGTGACACGCATGCTGATCTGATTGCTCATGCCATTTATCAGGTGACAGAATCTGAATTTAGTGCCTCCGGTATTATTTTAAATCCTCGTGATTGGCATGCCATTGCGTTAATGAAAGATAAAGAAGGGCGTTATATTTTTGGTGGCCCACAAGCGTTTACTTCAAATGTAATGTGGGGATTACCTGTTGTTCCCACAAAAGCACAAAAACAAGGCGAGTTTACTGTTGGTGCATTTGATTTGGCGTCTCAAGTATGGGATCGAATGAATGCAGTTATCGAAGTGAGTCGAGAAGATCGTGATAATTTCGTGAAGAATATGCTGACCATTTTGTGTGAAGAACGTTTAGCCTTAGCCCATTATCGCCCTCAAGCCTTAATTAAAGGAACTTTCCCAACGTCTGGAAGAAGTGCTTAAGTAATAGGTCGGGGTAGGTAACTATCCCGTATTACATCATGAATATCTTAGATGTCATTCCTCTTTCTTTATTAAAACAGCATCTCGAATACAGCGGTGATGATCGTGATGAGCAGATTCTATTTTATGCTCAAAGCGCATTAAATTATTGTTTGAGATGGTGTGATGAACCCACATGGAAATCACCTGATGATATCCCTTATGAAGTGAAATCGGCCATGCTTTTGGTGCTGGGGGATATGTTTGAACATCGAACCAGCCAAAGTGAAATTCTGTTATATGAAAATAAAGCAGTAGAACGATTGTTACTGCTTTGTCGAAATTGGCGAGGTAGTTAATGGATCCGGGACGATTACGCCACACTATTCATATTCAAAAACCAGTATTAGCGCCTGATGCCATCAGTGGCAATGATGTGATTTGGACGGATCATGCGACAAAAGTACGTGCAGCGATCATGCCTTATCAAGGGCGAGAATATTTTCAAGCTCAGCAAGTACAAAGTGAGGCCACAACGCGAATTCTTATTCGCTATATTGCTGATATTGATACCTCGATGCGTATTGTATGGGGTAAGCGAATATTTAATATTATTTCGATTATTGACCCTTATGAGCGTCATCGTGAGCTTCAATTAATGTGTAAAGAGGGCGTGAATGATGGGGGAGATTAAAATCAGTGGATTGTCTGAACTCGCTCAACGAATGCAAGACATCGCCCGCAAAACCAGAAATCAAAGCGCACGTAAGGCGATGAATGTAGGGGCTTCGGCGTTAAAAGAAGAAATCAAACATCGAGTACCTATTCTTAAGGAAACGGTGCCTCATCGACGCAAAGGCACCATCAAGCGCAATATTCGTTCTAAAACGAAAGTGCAGCGCAATGGGCAAGTTAAAACGCGCATTTGGGTGAAATCATTATCGGGTAAAAAGGTGTCTGCCTTTAAACAGGCAACGGGAAAAAGTGCGGCATTGAACCCGAATGATCCGTTTTATTGGTGGTTTGTCGAGTTTGGCACCGCCAAGATGCCCGCACAACCGTTTATGCGGCCCAGTTTTGAAGCGAAAAAGGAAGCGACGGCTAAAGTGATTGTTCAAACACTCAAAGGGGATATTGAAAAAGCAAGGTAGAGACCATGATACAGCAATTAAAAGAGACCCTTTCACCGCTTGTCGATGGAAGGGTTTTTTTTCAGGTATTACCCGAAGGCAAAGGGCATTATCCCGCCATTGTGATCCAGTTTGTCAGCATCACGCCTAACAGTGCGCTGGAGGATACGGATTTAGACAACTATCGTGTGCAACTTGATGTGTATGCGCCACAGCCACAACCCCTTATGGTCTTGCGTAAAAAGATTGAAACTCAGATTGTTGCGACAATCCCATTTGCACAACGGGTGAATGCGGTTTTTGGGTATGAAGCGGATGTCAAATTGCATCGGCTTGTTCTTGAATTAATGATTTCATCAGATAAATAAGGAATGGATATGGCAAAGTCAAAAAACCATAAAGCGACGCCTTTCCTCGGCACGAAGATCTTTGTGCAAACAGGCTTAGGGGAGGCGATGACCGTGACGGAAGCGACGTTATCACCCGCAACCATTACCATCGCCAATAATAAGCTGAAAGCGGATGACATGATTATGTTATCGGGTTTAGGGGAGTTAGATGGGCGTTTCCCCATTGCACAGGTTGATGGCAATAAAGTGACCCTGTGCGACGAAGTGGATTGGAGTGATAAAACGCTACCTACGGATTTTGTAAACGCCAAAGCACAACGTATTCAATGGTCTAATAATTTTTGTGCAGTAAAAAGCTTTAGCAAAGACGGTTCAACGACTGAACAAATCGATGTCACCACCATTTGCAGTGATGGCAAGGAATATGAATCTGGCGATACGGAATACGGCTCAATTAAATTGACCTTTTTCTTACGGTATAGCTCCAGTGAGGTGCAGCGACTCTTGCGTAAATATGAAAACAGCAAAGAAAAATTTGCGGTGAAAATGGTCTTAACGCGAGATGAAGGCTCCATGTTTTATTACGGCTCTGTCGAGACAGGTATGAACATTGATGGCAGTGTAGGGCAAATGATGGATTCGGGGATTTCGATTAAATTGTCTGGCCGTGATTATTTGAATGCGAAGAAATAACCCCTAATTCACCTCTTTCATTATTTCTCTTCTCCCTTCTCGATAAAAATCTTAGGAGTGATTATGTCTAACGCGTTATTGCGTGAATTAGTGTTAAACCAAGCACTGAAAGTGACGCCTTTTACCTATTTAGACAACACCTTTTATGTCAAAGAGTTGGATGTTGGCACCATGAATTACATTCAGCGCAAACTTCGCCAAATTAAAATCAAGCTCGCTGAGGCGCAGGACATTTATTTAGACGAAGACGATCCCGAACAATTTAATGAGGCGATAAATCGTGTCTACGATGAATATGATGTCGCCAGAATGTTGGCTTTTAAGTTGTGTGATGAAAAAGGGGAACTGCTTTTTGATGCCGAAAATGAAGAAGACTTAAAAGGTCTTAATCGTCTAGGGCAAGGGTTCTCTAATGCGGTGTTTACAGCAGAAGCGGGGAATAGCGAAAAAAACTTGGAGAACGGCGACAATTTCAATTGATATTGTCGCTGGCATTGGGAAAAACCCTCGCGGAAATCGAGCAAATGCCCGAAAGCCACTTGTGTGAATATGAAGCTTTTTATCGCAAACAACCCTTTGGTTTATGGCGAGAGGATTATCGGATGGCACAAGTGGCGCATCTTCTTGCGATGATAAATCGTGATCCGAAAACGTCTCCGCCTGAATTGATGGATTTTATGCCGATGTGGAAGAAGAAAATCACGGAAGAAGAGCTGTGGGACAACGTCACTGAGAGTGTATTAGCTAATCGATAGCCCCACATCAGTGGGGCTTAATCGTTAACCACCGCGAGACATTTTCTCAATTTTTTTATCCGTATTGTATTGAGAAAGCGCATAAACCGACCAGATAGCCGCAGGGATCCACCCAATTAAGGTGATTTGTAGGATAAGGCAGAAGATGCCAGCAAATGGGCGACCAATCGTGAAAAATTGTAACCAAGGTAGTAATAACGCCAGAATAAGTCTCATAAAACCCCCTCTATTATTCGAAATTTCAGTTTATCAATAATTAAATCAATAGCAAATAACAAGGAATATTGCATTTATTCAGGGTGAAAGTTTGCTTTTGTAGTGTTCATACCAAGGATTGAATTTATGGCGGGAGCATTAGGTAGATTAAATATTGATTTGACGCTGAATACGGCAAATTTCACAAATGCGATCAACCGTAGTCAGCGCCAAACAGAACAATTTGGGCAAAGTATTCGCGTCAGCCTTCAAGCTATCACCGTACAACAAGAGCGAATGGTATCGCAAACCGCAAAATCTTCGGCGCTTTTTGCCCGTTTTGCGAGTGTCACCGCAAGTGCATTATCCATTCATCAAGTAATTAATTATGCTGATAGTTGGACGGAATTACAGAACCGCTTAAAACTGGTGACAGAAAGTTCTGTCGAGTTAAATAAAGCCACACAAGCGGTCTATGATATTGCCCAAAAAACCTATCAATCATTGGATGCCACAGCACAGGTTTATCAACGTTTTGCGGATAATGCCGATCGCTTAGGCTTAAGTCAGCAAAAAGTCGCTGAACTCACGGAAACCGTCTCAAAAGCCGTGGCGATTTCAGGAGCGAGTGCAACCGCAGCCCAAGCGGCATTAACTCAATTTGGTCAAGCATTAGCCTCGGGTCAGTTACGTGGCGAAGAGCTAAATTCAGTGATGGAGCAAACCCCTGCGTTAGCGAAAGCTATCGCTGACGGAATGGGTGTCAGTGTGGGCGAACTAAGGAAGAAAGCCCAAGACGGTGAAATGACGATTGAGAAAGTCATTCAAGCCTTAGAGCGTGCAGCCGATAGTGTGGATAAAAAATTCGCCACCAGTGTGACAACGGTTAGCCAAGGTTTCACTAATCTTCAATCGGCGATGACCAAATTTATTGGTGAAGCGAATCAAGGTACAGGTGCGACTCAGCTTTTTACCACAGGGATGATCACTCTTGCCAATAATCTATCGTTAGTGGCTAAAGTGGTTGAAGGAATTGCAGTTACGGCATTGGTAGCAAAGCTCTCTCAATGGACGAAAGCCACTTATCTGAAAAATCAGACAACGTTGAATGAAGCCAAAGCCACATTACAGAGTGCAGAGGCAAACAGTGTGGCAGCAACCAGTGCCGTGAGGAAGGCATGGGCGGATAAAGAAGCCGCTACATCGGCGCTCAATAGAGCCAAAATGGAATATCAAGTTGCTAGAGGCACTAACGCGGAAAAAATAGCACTTGATAACCTTATCGCCACAAAATCACTCGCAAGAACAGCCTCTCTAAATTATACACAGGCATTAACCGCCGAAAACGTTGCTCAACGCGCATTAACAACCGCTCGGCGTCAATCAACGGTGGCGGGGCGAGCACTTAACAGTGTTATGGGATTAGCGGGTGGCCCTATTGGATTAGTGTTGACGGGTGTTGTGGCATTGGGCATGGGATTGTATGAATACAGCGAAAATGTCAAACAAGCCAAACTCGAATCGATTGAATTTGCTCATTCCCTTGATACATCAACAGAAGCGTTAAACAAAATGAGCAATGCCACGTTAGTGGCGAATTTAAGCAAAGTTTCATCGGGCATTAACGCGCAATTGGAGAAAATTGAGGAAATTAAACAACAGGTTATTTCCTTACAAGGTTTATCGAAATACAGCGTTGAGAGTGAAAAGGCGTTTACTGAACAAGGAGTGGGGGATTTATACCTTAAACGAGTGGCTGAAAAGCAAAAAGAGCTTGATGCTGCGATGGGGATATATGCAGAGCAAGTTAATAACTTAGAGCGTCAGCGAGCCAATATGCAAAATATGTTGGCGACACTCAAAGAAAAAGTGGGCGATCAAGCCCCTGAATATAAACGCTATGCCACTGAGTTACAAAATGTTGATGCCGTTATCAATTCACTTAAGGCGAGTTTAAAGAGTTTAGGCATTGAATATGAATCACTCATTGATATCACGCTTCAGGCGACAAATAGCCAAGTGAATGCCGCCACGGCGATTGCTAAACAGATTGATGAATCGATTGAAAAATCGCAACGTTCAGTGGCAAAAGCGCAAGCCACAGGGAAGGCATTAGCGAAATTAAATGCAGAAGATGTATTGGCTTCACGCAAAATTACGCCAGATATGCAAGGCTACGATAAGGCCTTACAAGCTGAAATTGAGGCACAACTGGCACTGCAAGCCAAACGGACGTATAAGCCCAGCCACAAATCCACCATTGATTATGCCAAGCAATACACCAAAATCTTAACGGAATTAGAGGAAAAACAAGCCTCACTGATTGCGGATGGACAAAGTATTCAGCTGTATGGCACTACCTCTTCCTTTAATGAATACACATCCGCCTTAGCTGATATCAAACAGAATAAAGATAAGTTTGATGCCATCTTAAAAATCGATCCCAAAGCGATTGAGACGATAAAAGAAAAAGCGAAAGCCATTGATGATCTGGCGCGTGCCAACTCGGTTGCGCAATTTGCTTATGATCGCGGTAAAGAAATTGAGCAGATGCAATTTGAAACCACCTTGATAGGAAAGACACGCGCAGAGCAAGAAAAGCTTAATGCCCTTCGTCAGATTGATGTGCTGTATCAGCAAGCCAGTGTGGATTTAGGCGAAAAAGAGCTGGTGAACTTACAACGTAATGTCGAACTCACTAAACAGCAGATTGAGGAAGAGCTAAGGAAGCGAGAGGCCATGAAAGGCGATCCGATGGCGGGATTAAAACAAGGTTTATCGGATTTCAGTGAGTCGGCTATGGATGTAATGGAAAACGTCAGAAATGTCACCACCAATGCCCTTAATAATATGTCTGATGCGTTAGCCGATTTTGCTTTAACGGGGAAAGGAAGCTTTAAAGATTTTGCCAATGCGGTGATCTCCGATATCACTCGAATGGTGATGAAAATGCTGATTTTCAAAGCCATTGAAGCAGGCGGGCAGGCAATGGGCTTTGATATGGGATGGATGAGCAAAGGGCATGCTTACGGTGGCTATACGGGGCATGGCGGGAAATTCGAACCTAAAGGGATTGTACATGGTGGTGAGTTTGTTTTTACCAAAGAAGCGACGGCTAAATTGGGTGTCGGCAATCTCTATCGCTTAATGCATGCGGCGCAAGGTTATGCTTCAGGTGGCTTTGTGGGGGCGGTCGCAGGGCGAATGCTGGTTACAACACCCCAACCGACGTTAGCCCGTGCAGGCGGTGTGCAAATGACGGTCGTTAATCATATTACGGTGACAGGAAATGGTGACGCTGTACTTGCGCAGGCAATGAAAGAAGCAGCACAACAAGGTACAGAAGCTGGTGCACAGAAAGCTCACGCGATGATGTTACAAGACTTTCAAAGTAATGGCGCAGCACGTAGAACATTAGGAGTTTAAATGTCTATTCTTGAATGGCCAAAAGAGGTGATCCCCACACAGGAAAACTGGCAATTATTGAGTAACAGCAAAACCTTTACCTCGCCGTTTAATGGAAGTAGTCAAACGGTGCGCTTTCCGGGAAGTCGTTGGCGTTGTGAGCTGACATTCAATAATTTAAATGAAGAGAAATCGCGCCAGTTAGAAGCGCTGGTGGCTTCATTGGATGGCATGTCGGGGCGAGTCAAAATAACCAGTTGGATAAGAAAAGGGCGTTATGGGTATGGTTCGCCTCGTGTTGCAATACCCAGCCAATTGGGGAATCGACTAGAAACAAAGGACTGGAAGCGCAATATGCGTGTATTACAGCAAGGGGATCGCTTAACTGTGGGCAATGAACTCAAAATGGTGGTGGCGGATGTGGTCAGTGATAATCAAGGCCGTGCGATTATTCTTATTTCGCCGATGTTAAGAACGTCACCTACCGTCAATGAAATGCTCGAGGTTGAGCGTCCTTTTGGAGTATTTCGGCTCGTTGATAATGAACAGGGGAAGTTTCAGCATCGTCGCTTGGGGTATACCAATATCACGTTATCTTTTGAGGAGGTGTTGTACTAATGCAATATCACCCATTTTCTGACGGTATGGTAAAAGCAATTAATGAGGGGGCTTATATCGTTTTAGCCGCCAGACTCGATTTGAAATCAGGCGTCACCTGTGCGCATACCGGTGTTGGGCAACTGCTTATTGCGGGGGAAACTTATTTAGGTGTAGGAAGTTTAGGCGAAATCAGTCAGCTGAAAGAAAACAAGACAACCAGCCCACCACAATTACAGCTTAAATTAGCCGGTTTTGATAAATCGCTGGTGGGAATGGTGATGAATGAGCAAAGTCGAGGACGAGAAGTGCGGTTGATGATGGTTGCCATCGGTGAAGAGGGAAAACCGCTTCTTGCTGAGGTCTTATTTGTCGGACAAATCACATCTATCAATGTGGTGTCTGGCGAAGAAAATGCCGTATGTGTTAATGTTTCTAATCGATTCGAGCGATGGTCAATCGGGTTACCCGATAGATTCACTGATGAATCTTGGTCGTCAAGAAGGCAAGGGGATCGCATCTTTCGTTATGTCGCTCAAATGGCTGAACGGGCGATTTATTGGGGCAGTAAGAAAGATGCACCTGCATTTATTTATAAATAATCTTATTGCTTTGTTAAACCCACTTTTGTGGGTTTTTATTGCATAAACAAGAGGAACTGTGCCCTTTGTTGTTTCATGAAAGAGCTAAATTTATCCTTGTTAGAAGATATCAGCGTTGGGAGTATAGATAGGTAATTGATGCCAAAAACTACATTCATATACCTTTATAACCGCAAAAAAACAAGCTTTAGTTGATAAATCTGGGTTGTAATGGCGACAAGATGACTCTATTATGAATAGGCCACTGGTCGAAAAGGTTCACAAAAAATAATCCAGTACCCACTAACAGTGTGGGTGATTTTTTACATGCAGAGTAATTGCAATAACCTCAAAATCGTCTATTTTGTATATATGCCAGAGATCCTGGTAAGAGGATATTTATATGAGTCACGCACTGAGAAAGGCTAGTCGTTTAGATATACCGCCTCGTGACAAAAGTAAAGTTGCGTCTCCTAGAGCAGTAGTTGGATATAATTGCTCACACAAAGATCAAGTGAAAAATGCTTTCAGTCTTGGCTTTGAGCGTTATGAGACTGCTATGGATAAATTATCTAAGGTGTGATAGATGTCTAGGGAGTTTGGTTATCATCTTGACGGCGTGAATTACTTATCTGTTGATGACATAATTTATATCAATGAAGTTCTTATTAAAGCACAAACGCCAGATGAGCCAATCCAAGTTTTAAATCAAAGCAATCTAGAATCGTCACAAGCCAGACCTGGCGTAATAAGATATTACGAACAAACAGAGGATATGTTTAGACTATCCTCTGTTCTTATTGAAAGCCTTATCCAAAACCATCCATTCGCGAATGCTAATAAAAGAACAGCCATGATGTGTGGTTATGTTTTTTTATTGATAAATGGTTATGAGCTTACTGCACCAAGTGATGATATGGTTGATATTGCATCTGGTTTAGCCACTAAAGATTATAGTTGTGAGGATCTTGAGAATTGGCTGTATCATTGGTCTAGGACTTATGACACAGTAGAATTATGTAATCCTGATTTCGGGAAACTATGTTGTGGTGTAATCAAATTAAAAAATATCTGATATTACGCAATTGAAACTAACCCACTTCGGTGGGTTTTTTATTGCCTGAATTTCACCATGCCTCTTAACTGAGGTTTTTTGCTATTTAAGGTCAGTACATGAAACAACCCAATTGGACACTTAAATTATCTGAAACCATAAGGGCGGCGATGAGTCGCCCTTTTTCATGGGGTGAATTTGATTGTTGTATTTTCGCCTCTGAATGTATTTACGCACAATGCGGTTTCTCTCCAATAAAGCCTTATCTCAATCACTATAAAACCAAAGCCGAAGCCTTCAACTTGATCAAATCTAAATTTGGCTCCTTAGAGAAAGCCGTATCACGCTATTTCAAATCCATTGAGATTGAGCGGGTTCAGCGTGGCGACCTCGTACTGTTTAAAGGTGAGGACGGTGACAGCTTAGCCGTGGTCTGGGCGGGGCATTATTGGGGCGTAACCCCAGAAGGCGTGAAGCCGGTGCAGATTAACCCAATCAAAGCGTGGAGAGTGGAATAATGGGTGGGAGTGGTGGATTAATTTCAAAAGTCGTGGGTGCTGGCTTAATGATTGCAGGGCTATTTACCGGAGGCGTCACCTCGGCGATGGGCATGGCACTGATGGCAGCAGGCGTTGCGGTTCAAGTCGCGGGTTCGCTTATCTTTAAGCCTAAACTGCCTTCCATGAATTATCGAGATACGGGTGAACGCAAACAGATGTTACGTTCATCGTCTGCGCCTGAAACTGTGATCGTCGGAAAAACAGTGATATCGGGTTTGCTTTTCTTTGCCGAAGAAGAGGCGGGTGAACAAGATGAAAACGAAAAAATCACACTGACATTGGCTCTGGCAGGGCACCCCATAGAGAAAATCGGGAAGATTTGGTTGGGTGATGATCTCATTGAGACGTTTGGTGATAAAGCGTCATGGGAATTACATAACGATAGGGAAGATGTAGATCCCTTTATGCTTAAAAATTGCCCATCATGGAAAGAGGATATGATTGGTCGAGGTCTGGCGTGGTTACGTGTGACACTCACGTTTGACCAAGAAAAATTCCCTTATGGATTACCCAATGTGAAATGTGAAGTCTGGGGAAAACATCTTTTTGATCCTCGCACTGGGCAAACAGCATGGAGTAACAATGGTGCCTTAGTGATTTTGGATTATTACCGTCATTATTTAAAAGTGCCTGATACGGATATTGATTTTGACAGCTTTAAACAGGCGGCCGATTTATGTGATGAAAAAGTGAGTCTACCAGAAGGCGGATTTGAGTCGCGATATACCCTTAATGGTGCCTATGACTTAAATGAGAGTCCATCGAGTGTCTTGGAAGCGATGCACAAATGCATCAACGCGGAACTGACATTCACCGCAGGAAAACACGGTATTCAAATCGGCGCATATTATGGGCCGGCAATAAAAACCATCACTGAATCACAATTGATTGGCACCGTCACCTGTACCCCTGAAACAGGCTTAAAAGACGCCACCAATGCGGTGTATGGCACGTTTATTGATGCCGAACAGTTATACACAAAAACCGATTTCACGCCTGTGATTGTGGACGAATGGGTGAAAGAGGATGGCTTAGAAATTCGAGAGAATATCGACTATCGTTTTGTCACCAGCCCTTATCAAGCCCAACGATTAGCTCGCCAATATCTTCGCAAAAAGAAAGCCGGAAGACGGGTTCAATTGACCATGAACTTAGACGGCTATGCTTATCGTCCGGGGGAAGTTGTGCTTTTAGAATTACCTTCTTTGGGGATTAGTGGGCTGGAATTTCGTATTGCCGAATGGTCTTTTCATGCATTAGACGGTGTGGCTTTAACGTTGGAAGAGGATGGTGCCTATTTATATGAGGATGTGATTGGCAAACCGTTTGAGCGTCCGCCGTTTGTGAGTTTACCCACTGGCGGTGTTGCTTCACCTATTAATCTTACCTTTGTTCCACTTGCAGTTAGTGACATCGTACAAGGTACACTTTCTTGGCAGAATGTTGCTACTGATGTGCGCTATAACACCGTCACTATTCTTCAAGAAGGCAACGTTATTCAATCTATTCAGGTACCAGCTGAACGTGTTGATATTAACGGATTAGCGCGAGGGATTTATCGTGTTGAAGTCAGAGCAACAAACGTTGCCGGCGCAATGTCGGCACCTGCTATCAGTGACTTTGCCATTCAAGCACCACCATCTCCTGAGCATATTGATGTTACTTCTGGCTTATTTAATCTGACCATTGCACCGAAACAAGGCGATAGTGCTGTCTTTGGTTATACCTTTGAGTTTTGGTTTAGTGAGGAAAAGCTCGCTGATCTTTCTGAAAATGAAGTGATCACCAAAACAAATAAAGTTGGCCAAGGGAATTTCTGGACGCAAGAGAATTTAAAAGCAGGACATACGTATTATTTTTATGTTCGAACAATCAACAGCTATGGCAAATCACCTTTTGTGGAAGCTTCAGGTACTTGCTCTTCTCAAACCGATTTAATTCTTGAGGAATTAGCGGGTCAAATTAGTCGAGATCAACTCGCGCAAGACCTATTGGGCGAAATTAATAGCAAAGCTGACCAATCAGCTATTGTTGAGTTAAACACGCAAGTGAAAGCGAACCATGATGCGATTTTAGCAGAGCAAGTTGCAAGAGGTGCGGTAATTAACCAAGAGCAACAAGCTCGCGCTGAAGCTGATAAAGCGGAGGCTCAACAACGCCAATTCTTAGCTACACAACTTCGTGGTGATTATACTGGCAATGATTTATCGAAAGTCACCGCAGGACTCATTTCCGCCGAGAAACAAGCGCGTGTTACAGGCGACCAAGCGGAAGCCAAAGCCAGACAGTCATTGGAAACACGGATGAATGGGAATGTTTCTGCGATTAATCAATCACTAGAAACCCTCACCTCGAAACAGCAAGCACAATCGAAAGATATTTCAGCCCTCAGTTCAACACTGAAGGGAAAAGCTGATAGCAGTGCGGTAAATGCGTTAAATACGCATGTGTCTAATCTCGATGGCAAAGTCACCTCCGCAACCTCTCAAGTACAAGCGTTATCCAGCAAATTAGATACAGTGAAAGCCGATTTAACGGGATCTGTGGTGGTGGATTTAGATTTATCGAAACTCAATGAAAACACCTATTATCCGGTGATTTTGCCTTTAGTGACCTCTCATCGTTATGCTTTTAAGGTTTTTAGAACATTAGGGCAATATTCAGACAATAAACCCAGTTATGCGACTCACAGCACCAAAGGTTTTGCCGTGATTGTGGAATGGCAAGTGAGTGCTTCTGGATGGGGAACACAGTCTGAAAACCGCATCATTGATAATTTTGATTGGCGATGGACAAATCAATCTCCTGTGATGGGACCCGCTCAATTAATAAATGGTTCTGTGGAATATATTTATTTGCGGGGAGGGGCAAAATATCAGTTAACTAAACACAAAAGTGTTAACCATCAAATTATCACCAGCACTTACACCAATAACAAACAATCGGTAGCGCCGAAAGGGTTTGTGGCGAATGAAGTGCCTAAGTCCAGCGAACAGAAAGCCAATGCAACGGCGAATGCGGTAAGCCAACTTGAAACCAAAGTGACCGAGGTTTCAGGTAAGGTGACCTCGACCGCTCAGCAAGTCACTCGCTTAGAAAGCCAAGTGGGTACAAGTTCAGCCAAAATCGAGCAAACTTCGAAAGTGGTCACAGACATAAATGGCAAAATTTCGGCATCATGGACAATGAAAGTCCAGCAGGATAGCAAAGGGAATAAAGTCATTACTGGCATTGGCTTAGGGTTTAATGCGCAAGGAAATAGCCAATTTCTGGTCAATGCTCAAAACTTTGCGGTGATATCGTCATTAAACGGCAAAGTGGTGACGCCTTTTGTTATTCAAAATGGACAAGCTTTTTTCAATGATGCGTTATTTAGCAAGGCAACCATTGATAAATTATCGATAGGTAAAAAAATCACATCCACTAATTATTCAGCTGGCAAGAAAGGATTTAATATTGATGCCACAACAGGGAATGTAGAATTAAATGATGCGGTATTCCGTGGACGGTTAGATATTAACTCAGGAGGAACAAAAGGGCGGTTAGTGATCACAAATAATACTATTTATGTTTACGATGAAAATAATCAGTTAGCGGCAAAAATAGGTTATTTAGGGTAGCGTATGAAGTTTATTATTTTAATTACAGCATTATTATTGTCAGGGTGTACCTCTGGATATAAGAAAGTCGATTGCCAAGGTGTTTATCAAATAAAAACATTTCACTATCAACAACCTGTATTGGTAAAGTTTGATAAAAAGAGAGAAACCATTAAAGGGTCTCTTTATCATGCTGTACCTCAATTAGGATTTAAATTCTTGGGAGGATGGGTATCTCCTGATGCCGTAGAGGACTTTTCATGTCGTGGGGAATAGAGATATATGAAAAAGGAAAGCCAATAAAAATCACAGGGCGTTCGTTTATTTTTGACCAAATAGCGGCCACTCAAAATGGCAGTAAAACTTATAATAATATTCCTAAAGGGCGGTCATTGGCCGCCTATATTGTAGCTAGAAATCGAGGATCTTATTTCACTGTTAGAGTCGAGAATAATAAAATCTCGTGGAATTCTCTACGCGGTAGCCAATCGATTAATGGAATTATTATGGTACTAATTAAATGAGTAAATATGGTGCATTATTTTTTAATCAGGGCATTACCGAAGAATTAACACCCTATGAATCAGCCGTATTTTTAAAAAAGATAAAAACCAAGCCGGGAATAATTAAAGTTATCGAAGGTAATAATAATGCAGTGCCACTTATTTTTATTCGAGTTCTTAATTCTTCTAATCCATCATTAGGTGGATTATCTGAAGTAATTTATGAGAACAATGCGTGGTGTGTGAATTTAATCGATACTATTCAAGGTAATTCAGCAGAATATGAGCTTTATGTATTTGTGAAGTCTTCTTATCATATTTCACTTCATCCTCAAAAATGGGGAATCCAAATCTATCATAAAGGTGTTATTACACACGCTTCAAGTCAAAGACCGCTTAATTTATTAGAGGGAAATAACTTTGTTCTCACAGGAAATAATTGGAGTGGCGTGAATGTCGGTTTTCCCTGTGCAGTATTAATCACAACAATTGGGCATATTGGTATGATGGATTCGATGGGAGGAAAAACGATTAGAGTAACTCTTTGTGGACGAGGCAATCGTATTATTCCACATTCCATGATAGTGGCTGGACAAATGTCAACAACCTCACTAGGAAAGCAGTATTTTTATATTGATGTAAGGGAGTATGGTGAATAGAAAGAGTTTAGATAGTTAATTTCGTTTTGATTATTAAATACCTATAATTTAAATTAAAGAAATTATAGTATGTGTTTATTGTGTAATATAAGTATATTTTAAACTTAATTATAGATTATTATGCTAGAGAAAAAATTATGGCTCATAATTCTTAATGAGCCATAAGATTATTTTTTATTATCTTTGATTTGTTGATTTAGCTTTAACAGTCTACTGATAAGTATATGAACTTTTGTACTCGGGTTATCTGAGCCAGTATCTTCTACTTCTTTGCAACAGCGTTCAGCTTTTCCTATAACTTCTTGTAAATCCTTGGATTTTAAGTCAGAAAGTGTTTTGTGAAATATGCCTTTGGCTCCTTTTTGATAATCTTTAATATATTTTCTTAATTCTTTAATAATTTGGTTACCAGAACTATTGTTCGGTAAGTTTTTATAAGCTCTAGTAGTATAGGTATAGTGAAGTAAAAGCCAAAATTCGAAACATGGTACTGAATTAATAGCTATCCAAGTACTAGATGGCTTATTACTTCTACTTATATTATCTAATGCTGTTAAATAATCACTATGTGCATCTTTATCTATTACAATATAAATTTCATCATATGGAGCACCTATTTCTATTTTTTCTTTCTGTAGTTTTTTTGCATACCTGACCACACTCATAGGACTTGAGCCACAATCTCCGGTAATATCTATAACACTAGCAGTTAATAAGTTAAAATATTCAATTATTTCATTAAAATAAATTGGTTCAGTTTTTAACCCCTCACAAACAATTAAAATTTTTGATAAAGGTTCTTTATTTCCTTTTGTCCTTTTTAGTGTTTTGGCACTTTTTGCAGCACGTTTTTTTTTAAATAAATCTTCGCTACCCATTAATTTAATTTCCTAATTTTTTAATTGAAGGTAATGCACCATATCGGCCATCAAGATATGAAGCCTCTAGATTTTCTCTTCCTTTTCTTGGACTATAGTCAATCAATGGGTAAATATTCGTTTCATTTTTATCATTTTTTTCACAGAACCAAATTTGATCTCTTCTAAATACATTTTGATTCATAATTGATGTTTCATGTGTTGAGAAAATTAATTGAGCACCATGTTTATTTAAAGTTGGGTCATTAAATAATGTGACTAAATAGCTAACAATTTTAGGGTGTAAAGCATCATTTAACTCGTCAATTAGCAAGGTATAACCATTTTCTAGAGCATCTAACCATGGGCCAGCCAAAGAAAAAAGTTTCTGAGTTCCATGCGATTCTTCTTCAAGTTTAAATTTAACAGGTTCTTTTTTATCATTAAAATGGATTGTGGAGATATCATATACATCTTCATTTTCCATGCTTGAAATAATAACTTTTTTAAGTTCTTCAGGCATATCTTCAGGAAGTTCTGAAGGATTAAATTTTTCTTTTGTAACAATGATATCATCAATTCCGATATCAGCAGATTTTAGAAATTTTAAGATTTCTGATTTAAATTGATTTGTACAACAAGAAGCAGAATAATGTTTTGACCAACCAGAAACTCCAGTTAATTTAATGTTTTTCTGAAACCATGTGAATACTGGTTTTAGTTGTTCACTGTTCAATTGTACTGCAGTAGATAAAAATAAAGCATTATTCCGAGTTGATTTTTGCCAAAGTTGTTTTTCTCCAAATAAAGAAGAACCGAAGTCCCAGTCAAATTCAGAGTTATCTTCATTCCATGATCTTTCAAACCACTTTTGAGGTCTACCTTTAGGGTATGCAAATAACCATTCATCAATAATCTGTTGTTCTGTTGCAGAAAACCCATATTGGTATCGAATATTATTATGAATAAAAATAATTTCAAATTCAGAAGGTGAATTAATTGTATCGGACGATAGTTTGAATGCTTTTACGGGTAAAGAATCCCCAGCTTGGTTGTGTGAAGCCGAGTGCAGTACGATATCAACCATGGATCTGAAAGCCAATAGAAGATTGGATTTTCCAGCAGCATTTGCCCCATAAATTACAGCAGACTTTAGGATTCCTAGATTAATATTGCCAGCTACATTAAAAATATTTTCTTCTAGTTCTTTGGATTTATTAGCGACAAGTGAAAATGTTTGTTTTTTCTTAATCGAAAGGTAGTTTTCAACACTAAATTCAATAAGCATTTTTGATTCCTTTTTTATCATATGACTTTATTGTAGGTCTCTACGGGGTTTTAGTCACGTTAAAATTCAATTAAAGTTCCCTTTTTGACAAAAATTACCATAAATTCGGTTTATTTTGCTTCTCGTAAGCGATTAATGCTCGATTGTATGTTGGATATTATAACAACAATGTTTGAAAAATTGAATATTCTTCGTGTTAGCCATTGTTCAATATGGCTAGGATGTATAATGCTACACCATGTAGGTTGAGGGAGTATGGTGGGTAATGCAACTAATTGTCAGTATGATGTTTTATCAATAAGTGTAAGAGAAAAAATCAGGACACCAATAAGACTCCAGAAATTTATAACTAATTGATTATATAAATCGGTCGGTTCCATCGAGCATCGGCGCAACAGAGAATCTGTTCAAATTATATGTATTTGAATGGCGACTAATATCATGATTTTCTGTTGGTTTATTGAGTTCTATATTTTCTGACATACTGTAGTTCTTTCGTCTATTTAGGCGTTGATTATCTCTAATTTATAAAGGAGATAAAATGAGGGCGCATTATAACATAGAGAATAACTAACGCATGGTGGATCTGATGTTAGAATTGCTTTACTGAATCTAATATGCGTCGTTAGAAAAACAAAATGAGAAAATATATGCCAGCAGAAAAAAGAGCATTACCTTATTTTAAATATCATCCAGATCCGATAAAGACAGGGGCTTTTATTACAGGTGATATTGTTGTATGTGATTGTTGTGGAAAGGAAACTGATATCTATTATGGTAGCCCTTTTTACTCAGTAGAAGATATTGATGCACTATGTCCGTGGTGTATTGCTGATGGTTCTGCAAGTGAAAAGTTTGATGGTGAGTTTCAAGATATTACAAGCATTGAAGGTGGAGAAGTTCTCTATGACGAAGAAGGGGAGTATTGTGGTTCTACTTTGCCTCCTATAGATAGAAACAAACTCGATGAATTAACAAAACGGACGCCTGGTTATCATGGCTGGCAACAAGAACATTGGCTAATACATTGCGATGAACCTTGTGCCTTTATTGATTATGTAGAATGGGACGATATCAAAGATAAATTAGAACAATTTGCTTCTTTAGAACAAGATATTCAAGACATTGGTTTTGAACTTTCTGATTTATCAGAGCGCTTATGGGATGATGGTGAATGCCAAGGTTATTTATTTAAATGTTGTTGTTGCGGAAGTTTACGTCTACATATCGATTTTAGTTAATAAATATTATCCAAAAATATCAAGCCTCTTTTTTAGAATATAGGTTTGATATTTATTTTTATAGAGTAACTTATTTGTATTATCTCTATTAAAAATGAAAATAGTCACTGCTCAATATTTTACGCTATAAAGCAAAAAAATAAAAAAAGGAGCATTGAATATGAACATTAAAAGAAAGATACTTATAAAAGTAAAAAATCTTGATTATGATAATAAAACTCTATTATTTTCTGGGTTTCATAAAATATATCATCCTCTTTTAACTAATATATCTTTAGTTCCAATAGTATCATCTGTTCATCAATTACCACCTAAAAGTTATATTGATTCTATTTCAATAAATTTTAATGATCTAAATAAATATTATTACCTTAATTTACCAGAGAATAATCATTATTCTTTAAATGAATTGATTAAAGTATTACAACAACACCCTGATATTGAATATGTACAAATGGTGCCAATACAGCCTATTGAACCTCCTAATATAACACCTGACTTTTCTCAATATCAGCAATACTTAAACACACCAGAAAAAACAATAAATATCAATAAAATTAAAGGGTTGGGTGTTTTTGATGCGTGGGAGCAAGACGCTTATGGGCAAGGGGTACAAGTCGCTGATATTGAGTGGGATTTCAACCTTTCTCATCATGATTTATCAACGGATAATATTACGTCATTATTACCATTTAATGAAAAAACCAGTCAGGCAGATCATGGTACTGCGGTCGCGGGTTTAATTATGGGAAAAAATGATGGTAAAGGGATCACCGGACTCGCTTATAAATTAGATATGTTTTATGCCATCTCTGAATTAACTTGTGGGCGTATTGATGCGATTATTGCGAGTAAACGTATATTACATGCCGGTGATATTGTTTTATATGAAATGCAGACAATTTGTGAACATCAAGCTTACGTACCCGCAGATTATGAAATGCATATTTGGGAAGCAACTCGTGCATTAACAGATGCTGGGATCATTGTGATTATGGCCGCAGGTAATGGAGGGGTAGATCTAGATTTGCCTGTTTATAAAAGTTATCGACAACGTCATGATAATAATTCAATACGTGTTGGAGCGGGTTCACCCTATACATTAAATCGATTACCTTTCTCAACGCACGGTTCACCTATTCATGTACAAGCATGGGGAGAAGACGTTGCAACAGCAGGTTATGGTGATCTGTTTAGAAGTGATGATAATCATACTTATACGGCTAATTTTAGTGGCACATCGTCAGCGAGTGCTTTAGTTGCGGGCGCCGCAGCGGTGATCCAATCTTGGTATAAAAAGCATACAAACAGAGTGTTAACGCCGATACAAATGCGTGATTTATTAATTAGAACAGGTACTTTTCCACTGTTAAATGACAAAATTGGCCCTTTACCCAATGTGAATAACGCAATTTTGTATTTAAAAAAATTAATAAAACGTCATCAAGTACAATAACATTAATTCCTTTAACACCTCCTAAATATGAGGAGGTGTTATTTAAATTTTATCTCTATGAAATATAAAGTTTTTATCATCATAATAAGATGAAAATATAAAAATAAGCGTAATTTAATTAACTTTTTGTATGAATAACGACACAAAAAATAGTGTTACAAATAAACGAGCTAATAAGTATTTATAGGAAAATAAGGCGATTAGACAACTTCTAAGAGAAAATTTATTTAATCATAAACTTAATTGGTTTTTACTATTTATATAAATTAATAGCATTTTGATTTTATTGTGTTTTTAGCATAAATCCTAAAGGGCATAGTTTATGATGAAAAACTTAAATATGAATAGTTTTTCATTGTTTAAGCACCTTTTTGCTTTCAATTTCACGCCACTGCGTTTATCATTTTCCGCTTGTACTATACATACGGCGTCGCTGGTTTTGGGCTTCTGTGGAGCATAATGCTCCGGCAGCTCACACAGTCTTTTCCAGTGGCGGTTCTATCTGCATTATTCTTCGGGATAGAGTATTACCTTAAATGACTGAGAAAACATCTCTGATACCAGTTGTCGAATTAAAATCCTTAAGTAAAGGTTTCGACGGAAAACAAATTATTTCCCGCCTCGATCTCACTATCAACCATGGCGAGTTTTTAACTATCCTCGGTCCTTCAGGCTGTGGTAAGACGACGGTTTTGCGTTTAATTGCGGGTTTAGAAGACGTTGATGATGGGCAAATTATCCTTGATGGACAAGATATTACGGATATCCTAGCAGAACAACGTTTTGTAAATACGGTTTTTCAAAGTTACGCGCTTTTCCCACATATGACTGTTTTTGAAAACGTCGCATTTGGTCTTCGTATGCAAAAAACACCTGCTGACGAGATTAATATTCGCGTTGAAGAAGCCTTGCGTATGGTGCAACTTGAAGCTTTCGCACAACGCCGTCCTGCACACCTTTCGGGTGGACAACAACAGCGCGTTGCGATTGCGCGTGCTGTTGTGAATAAACCAAAGGTCTTACTGCTTGATGAATCATTATCTGCACTGGATTACAAATTACGTAAACAGATGCAAAATGAATTAAAAGCCTTACAACGTAAATTAGGGATCACCTTTATTTTCGTAACTCATGACCAAGAAGAGGCGCTGACCATGTCAGACCGGATCGTGGTAATGCGTGAAGGGCGTATTGAGCAAGATGGTACTCCGCGTGAAATTTATGAAGAGCCAACAAATCTGTTTGTTGCGCAATTTATAGGTGAAATTAATATCTTTGATGCGCGTGTACTCCATCGTATTGATGAAACGCGTATTCGTGCTGATGTTGAAGGTCATGAATGTGATATTTATACCACATTACCTGTGACACAAAACCAGAAACTCAAAGTATTACTTCGACCTGAAGATCTCCGGGTTGAAGAAATTCACGATCTTGAAAATCTTCCTGGGCTAATTGGTTATGTTCGTGAACGTAACTATAAAGGCATGACGCTAGATTCTGTTGTTGAGATGGAAAATGGCAAGGTGGTGATGGTGAGTGAATTCTTTAATGAAGATGATCCAGATGTTGATCACTCGTTAGACCAAAAAATTGCAGTAACTTGGGTTGAAAGCTGGGAGGTCGTGCTGGCAGATGAAGAAAACACGTAAACTATTTCAAAACATCGTAATTACTGGTGTTGTGGGTTGGTTGATGGTGTTCGTCTTCTTGCCGAATATCATGATCATTGCGACCAGTTTTTTAACACGTGATGATGCCAACCTTGTCGAGATGGTCTTTACACTCGATAACTACTATCGCTTATTTGATCCTATGTATGCAGAAGTGTTACTGCATTCTATTAATATGGCGGTGGTCGCAACATTAGCTTGTTTATTATTAGGTTATCCTTTTGCTTATTTCCTTGCAAAAATGCCTAAGAAAATACAGCCATTAATGTTGTTTTTATTGATTGTGCCTTTTTGGACAAACTCGCTTATTCGTATTTATGGATTAAAGATATTCTTAAGTACAAAAGGTTATTTTAACGAATTTCTGCTGTGGATTGGACTTATTGATAAACCACTCAGAATTATTTATACCCCAGAAGCCGTGGTACTGGGGCTGGTTTATATTTTGCTACCTTTTATGGTATTACCGCTATATTCCAGCATTGAAAAGTTAGATAAACCTTGTTTAGAAGCAGCGCGCGATTTAGGGGCTAATAAATTTCAAACCTTTATTCGTATTATTATTCCATTAACAATGCCAGGCATTATTGCGGGTTGTTTACTCGTGATGTTACCTGCAATGGGGTTATTCTTTGTTGCTGATTTAATGGGGGGCGCGAAAAATTTATTAATTGGTAACGTAATTAAGAGCCAATTCTTAAATATTCGTGACTGGCCTTTCGGTGCAGCCACAAGTATTTGTTTAACATTGGTGATGGGATTAATGCTGTTTGTGTATTACCGAGCCGTGAAGTTACTGCATAAGAAGGTAGAGATAGAATGATAGGACGGTTATTGCGTGGTGGATTTATGTCCATTATTTACGCGTATCTTTATATCCCGATCATCATTCTGATAGTTAACTCTTTTAACTCATCGCGTTTCGGGATTAATTGGAAAGGATTTACCACAGATTGGTACACCATTTTATTTAATAATGACAGTCTGCTTCAAGCTGCTGGGCATTCATTAACAATGGCTGTCACTTCTGCGACATTTGCGACATTAATTGGCTCATTAGCAGCAGTTGCGCTTTATCGCTACCGTTTTCGTGGCAAAAAATTTGTGGGTGGAATGCTGTTTGTTGTGATGATGTCGCCGGATATTGTTATGGCGATCTCTTTGCTTGTACTGTTTATGATCCTAGGTGTTTCGTTAGGATTTTGGTCGCTTTTATTTTCACATATTACATTTTGTCTGCCTTTTGTTGTGGTTACGGTGTACTCACGATTAAGTGGGTTTGATGTGAAAATGTTGGAAGCGGCTAAAGATTTAGGGGCGAGTGAATTTACTATTTTACGTAAAATCATTATGCCACTAGCAATGCCAGCAGTAGCTTCAGGTTGGTTATTAAGCTTTACGTTATCCATGGATGACGTCGTAGTTTCCTCTTTTGTGACGGGGCCAAGTTATGAAATTTTACCACTGAAAATTTACTCAATGGTAAAAGTGGGGGTTTCGCCAGAAGTGAATGCGCTTGCAACTATCCTTTTAGGTCTATCCTTAGTATTAGTATTAATTAGTCAACTGATCTTAAGAGACAGAACTGACAAAGCGTAAACATGTATTAGTGCGAGTTTCTCGCACTTTTTGGGGTCTTGAAGACCAATCTGTTGGAGGTAGGCTCGCTGCCTATTTGATATTAACGCATCAACCACTGAAGGAAACATAAATGAAAAAGTGGTCCTCAGTACTTGCTGCCAGCGTAATGGCATTAAGTATCGGCACAGCATCGGCTGATGATGGTAAGACATTATATTTCTATAACTGGACGGAGTATGTGCCGCCTGGTTTGCTTGAACAGTTTACGAAAGAAACTGGGATTAAGGTGATTTATTCCACCTATGAATCTAATGAAAGCATGTATACCAAGTTAAAGACCTATAAAGAGGGTGCTTATGACTTGGTGGTTCCTTCTACTTATTTTATTTCTAAGATGAGTCATGAAGGAATGCTACAAAAAATCGATAAATCAAAATTAACTCATTTTGATAATCTCGATCCTAGTTTATTACATAAATCATTCGACCCCGAAAATGACTACTCCATTCCTTATATTTGGGGTGCGACTGCGATTGGTATAAATAGCGATGAAGTGGATGTGAGTAGCATTACTTCATGGGCTGATTTATGGAAACCTGAATATAAAGATAGTTTATTATTAACGGATGATGCCCGTGAAGTTTTCCAAATGGCATTATTGAAATTAGGTTATTCGGGCAATACAACTGATCCTAAACAGATTGAAGAAGCCTATAAAGAGCTGCAAAAGTTGATGCCAAATGTATTAGCATTCAATTCAGATAATCCAGCTAACCCTTATATGCAAGGGGAAGTTAATTTAGGGATGATTTGGAATGGCTCGGCATTTATTGCTCGTGATGCAGGCGCACCTATTGAAATGGTGTGGCCAAAAGAAGGCGGCATTTTCTGGATGGATAGCTTAGCGATCCCTGCTAATGCCAAGAATGTCGAAGGCGCTCATAAACTTATCGATTTCTTATTGCGTCCAGAAATCGCAGCAAAAGTAGCTGAAAACATTGGTTATCCAACACCAAATCTTGCAGCTCAAAAATTACTACCAAATGTGATCACTAAAGATAATTCTCTTTATCCAACAGAAGAAATTATTAATAAAGGTGAATGGCAAAATGATGTGGGTGATGCAACTGTATTATACGAAAGCTATTACCAAAAATTAAAAGCCGGACGTTAATTACCTTTAACTCTTACCCTAAAGCCACCGTTAAGGTGGCTTTTTTATAACAGAAAAGAATACATTTTTATTTAATTAAAAATAAAGAGAAGTAAAAGATAGTCAGTAATAAGAAAAAGAGTAAATAGACTACGTTCAATTAAAATCATTCTTAATACAGCTTTCGGCAATTAACCGATTATTTTTTTCTTGAGTTTTTCTTCGTTGTTCAATACTTGAAATATGATTACTTTGTAAGAAATAACTAATATGAACATCAAATTTCTCAGAGATACGATAAATTAATTCGATACTGATCCTATTTGTTCCTCGTTCATAACGAGAAAGCTGTTGTTGGCTTATCTCTAATTCTTTAGCGAATAAAGTACCTGAATATTTTAATTTTTTTCGTAAATGGCGTATTCGCTGGCCTATACGAAAATTAATGGTTTTGCTGTTATCTATCATTTATCAGCCTTAAAAATTCAAATCATCATTGATAAGAAAAAGTCAGACTGGCTAACCCGTTTGCTTTACCAGGTTTTAGTGTTCCAGTCGTGATATACCGAGTTGACAGGTTTAATGTGTAGTTTTCGTTATTAGATGTTGTTATATGAAGTAAACGTTGGTTAGGTTGTCCCGTTGCACTAATGTCAGGTCCATAAGTTACGGGGGTAGGAGTATCATTAAAGAAAAATTGAATACCGATACCTGATGCATCTGAATCTGATGTTAAGGTGAGAATATCTGTATTATTAGAATAGGTAGATTGATCGGTCATACTGGCGTACAAGTGAACATTGGTATCACAAGTCACTGAAATGGGTTTTGTTTGTATTTTGGAGGTTGAACCAACAGCACTCATCTCTCTCATTGAGATATCACCTAATTTATAGGTTAGGTTTTTGGTATTGACTGTGCAGCCACGAGCTTTAATGGTGATTGTTACAGGATTTATTGCGACAAGTGATGTGTTATTTCCTTTATGAGCGCCTCCGTATTCAGACCAAGTATTGGCAATTACGGTGTAAGGAATATTATAAACGCCAGTTTCTAAGTGTTCATCAGTGACGACAAAGACGACTTTTGCTTTTAATGAGACGCGGTCTACGCCTTTGTTTACTGTTGAGCCTGCTGCGGGATAAATAATCGTCGCACTTGAGCCTGTGCCGACATCAATAGGTACATAAGAAACATTGTCATTATTATCTTTTAACCCAAAGGCATAACCAATACCTTTTACGCCAGCAAGAGCATACACAGGATATCGATTACTGCCTTCATAATAGTAGATCCCACTTATTTTTGAACCTAACGCATTAGCATAGAGTGTATCAACCCAACATTTTTGTAGAAATTTATTCTCACATTTAAAACCATTATGAACAGATGTTTCCCCAATCCATGTTGAAGTGATTGGTGTACCGGCTGGTGTTCCGTCCGCTGCACCATCAAAACTCATTGGTACAGGTGATACAATAAGAGGATCAGCCACTGCCCATACCATTTTTTCAGGAATAAACACTAAAAAAACCAGTAATGATAAGAAAGAAAGGAAATATTTCATTATTGGTACTCCAGTAAAAAAGTCGTAGTCGCATTTGCTTGCCCTGAACTAACAGGTAGATGTGTCGCGACATAGCGGGCATAGAATTGCAAGGTATTATCTTGATTAGGTAATAACAGGTAAGGTTGGCTTTTTTCATTGATGGCAATAGGGGTGCCTGACTTATCCATAAGCGCAATAGCAATACCTTGAGCACCATCCTGATTAACGGCAAGTAATGTATTATCCGATGCAGAAGGTGTTCCTTTGAAGCTGACTTTCACGCCACTGGCTTCGGGTTGGCAATCTATTAACTTAATACTAAAAGGGATAATAGGTGTACGTTGTTGAGTAATTGTCGTTGAAGTGAAATCTTTCGTCGCAATATTACCTAGTTTCACCGTAATTGTTTTTGAGTTAGTTTCTACTGTACAAGTGTTGCCGGTCACTCGGGCATTAATTTGAATCAAAGTGTCATAAGTATTGCCTTTGCTTATGGAAAGTATCAATAAAGCCAAAACAAGCATTAATCTGCGCATTATTGGCACTCCTGTGTCATTTTTACAAAGGGCTCATTGTGTTGTTCAATAGGTAATTGATAGTTCACTTGGCAATGTTTAGATGATCCATTGCCCCAGCGAACATCTAATAGGCCTGAGTGAGGTACGCCAGAGAGGTAGAGTAAACCCTCATCCCCTACAATACCGGAGAGATGATTCTGTTTATCGGTAGCGATAGCACCGAAAGGTAGCGGTCGCCCCTGTTGTTTTAATGTCAGTAATAATCGATATCCTGTTTTGGCGTCAAAGTTAACTTTAATAACCGCACCTTGAGTAGGAATGACTTGCTGAATATTTTGTTCAATTTCGATGTTATCAGGGAGAGCCGTGGTATCCAGGGCAACTTTGTTTTGGCGATAAGCTGTGGCATAGGGAATAACCGCGAATCCACGCCAATCAGTATAAATTCCCGTGGCATTATCAATGGGGACATCTGCTGTTTTGCCAGCATCAACTAAAATGGTATTTGAGCTTAATGGCTGACTTAATGTGATCCCTTCACTATGTAACAGCATGCCACCTGCAAGGCTGTAATTGAGTTGCTGAGCATCTTGATGGTAGTTATAACCGGCATTGAAATTGCCATAGCGACTTTGATATCCAAGAGAAGCACTTCCCGTATAATTGCCACCTTGATTGCTATATCCCTGTTGAACACTGTAATTTAACGTATTGTCGTCAAGCAATGTGCCTGCAACACCTGCATTATGAGCAGAATAACCGTTATTATTATGGCTGTAGTTATAAGTGAGATAAGCACTATTGATGGGCTGATAACCTGAAGGCATAAGAAGTTGTAACGGAATAGAAACGCCAAGAGAGAGTGTTTGATCCCGTTCTCCACTATTCATCATACGGTTATAACTGTAAATAATGTTGTAAGAAAGCCCTTTGATATTGCCGTTATAACCCGTTTGAACTAAAACATTTTTCTCATTTGTTCCCCAATAGTTTTGCCAGTGTGTTGTCATAAAAACAGAGCCATAATCGGCAAGTTGTTGTGATAAATTGATCTGGAGACTGCCTTTTTTATGATTACGCAAATCAAAGTAACGTGAAGGTGTTTGTTGATTATCTTCATAGAGATAGCCAGACATCCGCGTGTTGAGTGTCTCTTCTAGTGTGTAAAATCCAGAAGTAGAATAGCGATAGCCTAATAATTGAAAATTAGTACCAAATTGGTTAAGTGATTTCGCGTATAGAAAGCGTAAAGAGTAACCTTCTGATGTCGAATTATCAGGTAGTTTACTATGAGCAAAAGTGATATCTGTTGATAATGCGCCTAAGGAGCCCATATTTTTACCGGCACCAAGTGCATAAGATTGATAATCAGCGCTAACTAAAGCCCCACCATATGCAGTTGTGTCATAAGGCAATCCATAAATCAGATGGCCTTGTAAAAAGCGTGGTTTTTTATTTTGGTTATTTTGGCGGATCTCACCTGCTTGAATAACAAATTGTTTTTGACCTTCTCGCTGTAAAACGGGCACGGCAGAATACGGTACAACATAATCATGTTTACTGCCGTCATTCTCTTCAATAGAAACATAGAGATCTCCGCTATTTGATGTTGGATAGAGATCTTTAATTTCAAATGCTCCGGGTGCAACAAAGGTTTGGTAAATAACATAGCCATTTTGTTTTATAACGACTTTGGCATTACTATTCGCTATTCCCCTAACAATAGGGGCAAAACCTCTTTGGCTATCAGGCAACATGGTGTCATCGCTTTCTAAGGAAATACCTCGGAAATTAATGCTGTCAAAAAGTGTTGATGACGTATAACTATCGCCAATTTGTAATTGGCTTTTTAACGACACAATATTGCGTTGAAGATAGGTGTTGATGTGGTTCCACTGGTTTTTCCCATTCGATGAATGCCAAGTGGAATAATCTCTTAATCGCCAAGCGCCAATATTGATCCCACTACGTAGATTTAGATAGTAACTATTATTATGAGAATTTCCCCAACTGTTGGCACCGCTAAAGGTATAATTTAATATTCCCGCAGTAATACCGTTATCCCATTTCTCTGGTGGAATATAACCACGTGCTTTAAGATCTAAAGCTGCTTGAGGAATTTGAACTTTTAATGCTTGTTTCTCAATATCATAATTAACAACTGAATCGGGAATAATGTTTTCAATATTAATACATTGTTTATCTAAGGCGCTTTCAATATCAGAAAATAGTTTAGTATTAATATTTAATGATTGATAAAAAGATTTATTTAAACAAGGAATTACACTTTTATCTTGGTTAATAAAATGAATGTTCTCTGTTCTCAGATATTCATTATTAAAAATAATATCAAGAGGGTAATCGCCGGGTTTGATACTATTTCCGGCTTCAAAATAGCTTAAATCAGCGACAGAATCGGGAGAGTCAGCCAAAAATGCAGGATTAAATCGGTTTGCACTGTGTGCTAAAAATGGCAAAGCCATTGATATAGTAATAGCACCAGAAAAGAAGAAATAAACTGTATTTTTATTAATCATGTTTTTTGACCAAGAAGCTTTGAGCTGATGTAATCTTTAATGAGAAATTTCTTTTTTTAATACAGCCGTCTGTGCGCCATAATCATTAATTGTTTGGAATGAAATGAGGTTTGCATTACTTTTTATTTTTCCTAACATTAATTGAGATAACGGATTTATCATGATACTGGCAGGAAGTTGATTATCTTTTACCGCTAAATTCACCATGGTTATATGATAAGGCGTTGGGTTATTCGCAATAAGCTCACCATTCTGGTAAGAAAAAGAAATCTCATTTGCAAATTTTTCATTATAAGCAGGCAAATTTGCGGGGCGATAGAAAAGTTTTATTCGACTCTGTATTGCGATTTGTAGTGTATTTTCCTTAGCTAGCTCATCTTGTAATGAAGGGATTACTTTTACATTCATCCAAAATAAACTTTCTCTATCTTCAGATAATGGTGCACCGGTATACATAATTCTTAATGCATTTTCTTTATTAGCATCAAGAATATATAAAGGGGGAGTGACGATAAAATCATTATTTTTAACGCCTTTATTATCAGAAACCCATGACTGAATTAAAAAATTGTTTTCTTTATCTGAGTTAGTAATAACAAGGTTAGTTTGTTTAATATTTGAATTATAAATAATACGTGTGGCACCTAATGAAACACCATTAGAATAAGATAATAATGGAAAGAGAAAAATAGTAAGGAATATAAGTATTTTTTTCATAATAAAAATATATTAGGTAGTGAATATAGGGCAATTATATTTTTGATAAAAATATGCCGTCCTTGGCAATCAGATATCAATCAAAAATGATGAGCAATTAAGAGTAGGTGACCATAAAGTTTGTGGTAACGTTTGCGCTACCTGCCTTAACAGTATCATCAGTTGAAACAAGCGATGCGTTATAATTTAATTGGTTTTCGCCTTCAATTAACTTTTGAGTTGTTGATGGTTGGCCCGGAATAACATTTTTACTGCTTGAGTCAGTAATTTTTAATGCTACATTTGTCGCGGCACCACTACCTTGCAATGCAAATGCGTTTGCATCTCCATCAGAGGCTGTACCATTAAAAGTAATAGCGGCTAATGTTGAAACGGTAATATCGCAGTTATTTAATTTAATACTAAAAGGAATGCGACCTGTTTCATCACCTTTTTTAGTAAATTCGGCAACGCGGAATTGACCCAAACGAACAGTTTGGTTTGCTGAGCTACTATCAACACCACAAGCTGCATTAACAACAGAACCTTCAAAATTAACAGTACCGCCATTGACGGTGACTTCTGTTGGCGCAGGCGTGCCGGTGTCTTCTGCAAATGCAGGTGCTACAATAATTGCCATTGCAGAAGTGATAATTGCAGACAATAATAACTTTTTCATTAATTATTCCTATGTTTTAAATATATATCTAACAATTAACTTAATATATTAAGTTAATTGTTAACTCTATTTATTCCCTATTTTTAAATAGAGAATAAAAGGGGGTAAATTATTTTTTTAGACGTGTAACGTAAGGTTGTTTATATATTTAACAGAGAGCTGATTACCGCAATTATCGTAAAAACGATAAAACAGTTATATTCACACCTAAGTCAAATTTTCAAAAATTATAGATGTGCTAAAAAAAATAGAGAAATCGTTTTAAACGATCGTTTTTAGCTTGTTTTATAGGTGATATCTATTGATATCTTGATAACTATCGGTAATAGCTAGCGTTAAAAAGTGGAGTAATATATTATTTTATCTAATGATTTTTTTGATGTCACATATCATATTGATATTTAATGAATTTTTATTTTTTGTTTTTATTTCGCCATGCGTCTCTAATAAAGAACGTCTTAAAAGGACTCTGTAAATATACTTATAAGATGATGTTTCATATGATATATTTCATAGCGAAACTATTCATAAAAGGATACAAAAAATAACACTTTTTATGTTCAATAGAGATGATCTGGTTTCTTTTTTATTCAAATATAAAATTGAAATTAATATTTGAATAAAAAAATAGAAATATTATTTATTCATTTTAAATTGAAATTAAAAGGCATATTTTAAAAATATAAAATTGATGATACTTTTTTTACTACCTATGGGAGTAGGTCAATCTGTTTTCTACTTGATATTAATTGTAACAAAATGTTTCAGTGTTCAAGTTTTTTTTATTTTTTTGTATAAAAATGGCTAAAGCAATTATGCTGATTTTATTTTAATATCGGCGCTAATGGCACAATCTTAAATCTGAAGGCACAAAATGATATCTAGCTCATCAAAAGGGACGTTATATGGCATTGTTGCTATTCTTCTTTGGAGCACCATTGTTGGATTAATTCGTAATATTAGTGAGTATTTTGGTGCCGTAGGGGGGGCTGCACTGATTTATACTACAGGCACACTCTTTCTTATTTTTATTTTAGGTATGCCTAAGTTATCACACTTTCCTAAACGCTATCTTTTCTGGGGTGGGCTATTATTTGTCACTTATGAAGTGTGTTTATCTCTGGCTTTAGGATTTGCAACAGACAGAATACAAGCCATAGAGTTAGGAATGGTTAACTATTTATGGCCTAGTTTTACGTTAGCCCTTGCAGTCATACTTAATAAGCAGCGATTCTCTATTTTACTGATTATCGGATTATTATGTGCATTTAGTGGATTAGTCTGGGTTGTTAGTGGCGATAATCCGCTGACAGTTGATGGTTTATGGGAAAATATTCAAAGTAATCCATTAAGCTACATATTAGCGTTTTCAGGGGCTATTTTATGGGCGTTTTATAGTAATTTAACTCGTCTTATGTCTGGCGGGAATAATGGCATTGTACCTTTCTTTTTATTAACGTCACTTGCATTGTGGGGGCAATATCTATTTTCAGCACCAGTAGAATGGATCGTGACTACAAAAAGTATCACACTATTATTAATAACGGGTGCTGCTATTGGGCTAGCAAATGCGGCTTGGACAATTGGCATGATCAGAGGCAATGTGACCTTATTAGCGACACTTTCTTATTTTACTCCTGTTATTTCTACTGCATTTTCATCAATACTCTTGTCTACCGCACTCTCTTTCTCATTTTGGCAAGGTGTAATGATGGTGACAGGGGGATCTTTAATTTGTTGGTTAGCAACTCGCCAAAAAACGATAAAACGATTTAAAATGGCTAAATGACATAAAATAGAGGAGTTTTAAGTTAAATATTGACGTCAATAGAGGTTATTGGATCAAGAAATTCTATTTTAAAAATAACATTTGTGTAAGTTGAAATTTTTTCACTATGCGATGAAGAAAATATCAGCTTATCTATATTACTTATAAACTGAATAGTTACACTTGGAACATCTCCAATAAAGAAGATATGTTAAGTAATACGATAAGAACAAATGCAACAAAAAAGGAATTGCTATGAAACTTGAGACACTCTCTGTTCACGCCGGTTATTCACCTGATCCAACCACAAAAGCAGTTGCTGTGCCTATTTACCAAACAACATCTTATGCATTTGATGATACGCAACATGGTGCGGATCTTTTTGACTTAAAAGTGCCCGGTAATATTTATACCCGTATAATGAATCCAACCAATGACGTATTAGAAAAACGTGTTGCAGCATTAGAAGGTGGTATTGCGGCAGTTGCCGTAGCATCGGGTATGGCCGCTATTACTTATGCAATCCAAACAATTGCACAAGTGGGTGACAATATAGTTTCTGTCGCTAAGCTTTATGGTGGTACTTATAACTTAATGGCGCACACTTTTCCTCGTATTGGTATTGAAGCACGCTTTGCTCCTCATGATGATATTGCTGCCCTTGAAGCATTAATTAACCACAAAACAAAAGCGGTATTTTGTGAAACCATCACAAATCCAAGTGGAAATATTGTCGATATTCAAGCATTGGCAGATGTCGCTCATCGCCATGGTGTGCCTTTGATTGTCGATAATACCGTTGCTACACCTTATTTATGCCGCCCTTTTGAACATGGTGCGGATATTATTATTCATTCTTTAACCAAATATATTGGTGGCCACGGCAATTCGATTGGTGGCATTGTTGTTGATTCTGGTAAGTTCCCTTGGGCTGCACATAAAGATCGTTTTGAAATATTAAATACACCTGATGTTTCTTATCATGGAGTAAATTATGTTGAGCACTTTGGTGCTGCTGCTTATATAGCAAGATGTCGTGTTGCACCTTTGCGTGGAACTGGCGCAGCACTGTCGCCATTTAATGCTTTTTTAATTCTACAAGGATTAGAAACGCTAGCATTACGTATGGATCGCCACACTGAAAATGCACAGAAAGTGGCAGAGTATTTGCAAAATCATCCTCAAGTGGCATGGGTTAAATATGCGGGTTTAAGTCATCACCCAGAGCATGATTTAGCGGTACGTTATATGTCAGGTAAGCCAGCGGGCATTCTCTCTTTCGGTATTAAAGGGGGCGCTGAAGCGGGTGCAAAATTTATCGATGCATTACAACTCATTGTTCGCCTTGTGAATATTGGAGATGCCAAATCATTAGCATGTCATCCAGCATCGACCACTCATCGCCAATTAAATGATGAAGAATTAGAATGCGCAGGCGTTTCACGAGATTTAATTCGTTTATCGATTGGTATTGAGCATATTGACGATATTCTTGCCGATTTAGAGCAGGCATTAAACGCCAGTATTTAATTATATAACCTTACTAATTAAAAACCTTCTTTATTTAAAGGAGGTTTTTTATATTTAACACGCTGAAATTGTTTGATGCTAGGATCCTTTATAATGTGTTGATGATGTTATTAAATCTATTTAATATAAATTTAAAGTAGAAAATAATATTAACTTTAATTCCAAATAAAGAAATCTTGGAGGTTTGCTTTCTTTATTTTTCTGGTTTTTTACTTTAAATAAAATAATAAATTAATTCTTTATTTTTGATAAAAGTCAAATTTAACTTATCTTCAATTTATTAATTTATCTATCTAGGTCAAAACTGTAAATTAATTTAAATTTTTAAATTAAATTTGATTAAAAATAAAGGAATGTGAAGTCAACTGCATTATTTGCATATAATAAGTACGAGTCTAAAAGGGATTGATTTTGATCAATAAGGAACATACCGACTGGTCGGTATTATCCTATGCATGAATACGACTGCGCATCACCGAAAAAAAGACCCCATCCGAGTTCAAGAGCAATTATTGGAAGCGGCAAGCATTATTGTGGCTAATGAAGGAATAGCCTCTCTTTCTTTAAATGCAGTAGCAAAAGAAGCTGGGGTAAGTAAAGGTGGTCTACTTCATCACTTCCCCGGAAAATTAGAATTAGTGCAGGCAGTATTTAAACGGCTATTAGGTATTATGGATAGTCGTATTGCAGTTATTATGGAAAATGATCCTATTGAAGTAGGGCGTTTTTCTCGCGCGTATTTAACTTATATTTCTGATTTAAAACAGTCCGACGAGAGTCGCCAATTAGCCATACTGTCTTTAGCCATGCCAAACGAACCTATTATGCGTAAGTGCTGGCGAGATTGGATGTTAGGTCATTTAGCTAAAGGCGATAAATTAGATAATAGTTATTTAGGTACATTAATTCGTTATGCCGCAGATGGTCTTTGGTTATCTGAATTAACAGAAGGCCCTACGATTTCACAAGACGAGCGTAGCGCATTAGTAGAAAGATTATCTGAGATGACATTTGACTATATAGCAAACACAGAAAATCAGTAATTTTAATCAGGATGAATGAGGGCACAATGAAATACAAAATAAATGCCTTAATTTATTACGACGCAACGGATGGCGCGATATCTTTAGAAAAAGAGAGTGTTGATACACATCTTTCTATTACAGCAAATGCGTTACTCTTTTATTTTATTCAGCATCCTGGAGTTGTTAATCGTGATGAAGTATTAAAACGTGTTTGGGATGATAATGGATTAGTATCATCAAACAGTAATTTAAACCAATATTTGAGTTTATTACGAAAAACATTTCGCCATTATGGTATTGAAAATATCATTGTTACCATTGCGAAAGGACGATTAGAGTTTAATCCGGATATTTCAGTTGAGTTAATTGATGATTCAACGCTATTACCTTCAACTAAAACAAATGAAGAAGCGCCTATTTTAGTTAAAGATGAAAACCAAATAGCGGTTGAGACAGTGACACCTTTAACGCAAACTGAAATACCTTTAGAGTCCACGCAAGAAGATGTGTCACAAAAAACAAAGAAACCAGAAATTTGTTGGTATTTAGCCAGCATCGGTTTTCTGTTAGGTGCGATATTTATTGCGGTGATCGTCTTTTTTAATCAACATCAATCAAAACCCATTTCACTGACACCATTAACGCATAATGATTGTGAGTTACTTTCTAATGAAGCCATGATTAATTCCTCGGTAAGTGATAATTATGTTCGTAATTTTGATGCGGTAAGAAAGAAGCTTAATTTACAGTGTGTGAAGGGGGAGCGATTTGTTTTCTTTTATGGTGATAAATTACAAACAAATGGATTGGGGCGCGTATTTTTAGCGCACTGTGCTAAGAACGAAGATAATCCATTTAGTTATTGTGACAACTACTTTTACTATTCTTGGAAATACTAATGAAAATCTCAGGGAAACTTTTATGTTTTTTATCGGCCCTGATTTTTATCTTGGTCGCTACTTACGCAGCAACAAGATTATTAACCATTAAAAATGAAGGTGTCATGGTTTGTTCAACCAAAGGCATTATGCGTTTTGAAAATATGGAAGATGAAAATGTGAATGGTAATATTCATTTTTCATTTGGTGCCAATGGTAAAGGGTCAATTGTTGTTGAAGGTTATACCACGTCAAAAGCAGGATGGTTGTATTTACAGCGTTATGTGAAATTTGATTATACAACCAAACGTGTTTCCCCTACAGAGCGTCACTATTTTGTTAGCCAATGGGAGTCGAGCGCATCCTCAATTGATGAGTCACCTGATGTGATTTTTGACTATTTTATGCGTGAAATGTCAGACAGCCATGATGGGTTATTTATTAATGCACAGAAGCTAAACGAGAAAACATTACTATTAAGTTCGCTCAATTCACCACTCTATATTTGTACCTTAAAACCGGGTAGTAAATTCGATTAATTTTGATGTATTACCTCATGTTTTTTTATCAAAAGGTGGTGCATGATAGTCACCTTTTGATTCAATTCCCTTCGGTTATAACTCTCCTCTTTCTGTTTTTATTCGTGCTTATCGGCTTAGTTGAATGACAGTAATTAAAATTGATAACAGTGAGGTTCACTCACTTTGCTCATCAACAAGTAACGGTTTAATCCGCTTATTCTTTGCAGGTTGTCTGCTGATTATTTGAATGGAGCGTAGTAATAGTGATCCTATGTCTTGCCACTGATACAAAGCGCATCAATATTTGCTTTGATAAAGAAGTCATGACAAAAAAGAGCACGATTTGTATATAGACTTGATTTAGCCTTTTTCAATTATTGATCTCACCTTGAAATATCAGTGATATTCCGCACATCTTTTTCGTCGATATGTACTGCCTTTTTTCACCTTTTCAACATCCTTCTAACAAAGTTAATTTGCCTATTTTTTTATCTATTTTTTGTGAAAACAAATAAATTTATAACGATGAAAAAAATAAACTAACAGCATGAAAGCATAAATATAGAGATAAAAAACACTAAATTACAGAGTTAAATTCTATATGCATCAATATTATGGATTTATATTTTGTTTTCGTTTTTACACGTTATAGTGATTTTGAAACCAACGTCTGCGTTTTAAAAAATCACCACGCAGACACAATGGGCAAACGTAAACCGTTAAACGGCTTCTCGGAGGAAATGAAAATGGGTGATGCATTAGGTCTGATCGAAACCAAAGGTCTGGTGGCATGTATTGAAGCCGCTGACGCTATGTGTAAAGCCGCGAACGTTGAACTTATTGGCTATGAAAATGTGGGTTCAGGTCTCGTGACTGCGATGGTGAAAGGCGACGTAGGCGCAGTGAAAGCTGCAGTAGATTCAGGTGTGGAGTCAGCACAACGCGTGGGTGAAGTTGTTACATCGCTCGTGATTGCTCGTCCTCACAATGACATCAACAAGATTGTTATCAAACACAAGGCATAGTTTCTGCCTTAGGAGAACGTATGGGTGATGCATTAGGACTTATTGAAACTCAAGGGCTGGTGGCTTGTATTGAAGCCGCTGATGCGATGTGTAAGGCGGCAAATGTTGAGTTAATCGGCTACGAAAATGTGGGTTCAGGTTTAGTAACTGCAATGGTGAAAGGTGATGTAGGTGCCGTTAAAGCCGCTGTGGAATCTGGCTTAGAAGCTGCTCAACGTGTTGGTACTGTTGTGACTTCATTAGTCATCGCTCGTCCACATAACGATATTCAAAAAATCGTTGCCCAGTACAAAGTGACTGAATAACGAAGGAAATAAATATGAAAGAAGCACTAGGTCTAGTTGAAACCAAAGGTCTTGTCGCTTGCATTGAAGCTGCAGATGCAATGTGCAAAGCAGCCAATGTTGAACTGATTGGTTATGAAAACGTCGGTTCAGGTTTAGTGACAGCAATGGTGAAAGGCGATGTCGGTGCAGTCAATGCAGCGGTTGAGTCAGGTGTTGAAGCGGCAAAACGTATCGGCACAGTAGTGACTTCTCGTGTTATCGCAAGACCGCATAACGATATCGAGAAAATCGCACAACAGCACAAAGCCTGATTATTCAGGCGTGCTGTAAAGCAAAGAAATAAGTTATTCAGCTAAATTTTTTAACTCCTGTATGGGGGAAGACATGGTTGCATTAGATAAAGATTTGCAATCCAGACAACTGGCTCGTGAGCTAGTTCGTAACGCGAAAAATGCACAACTTGTTTATGCTAAATTTTCGCAGGAAAAAATCGACAGTATTGTAAAACACATTGCATTTGAAGCCGCTCGTCATGCAGAAGAGCTGGCGAAAATGGCGAATGAAGAAACAGGCTTTGGTAAGTGGGAAGACAAAGTTCTGAAGAATACCTTCGCGTCATTGCGTGTGTATGAACATATGAAAGACATGAAGACCGTTGGCATTATTAATGACGATAAAGTGAAAAAAGTCATGGATGTTGGCGTGCCTTTAGGTGTTATCACGGCGTTAGTCCCTTCAACTAACCCAACATCAACCATTATCTATAAAACCCTAATTGCACTGAAAGCAGGTAATGCGATTATTTTCTCTCCGCATCCAAATGCAAAACAGTGTAGTTTCCGTGCGTTAGAAATTGTTAAAAAAGCGGCGTTAGAAGCCGGTGCACCAGCAGGTATTGTTGATGGCGTGACATTACTGACGCTGGAAGCGACAAAAGAATTAATGCACAGCAAAGATGTGTCATTGATTTTAGCAACTGGTGGTGAAGGGATGGTGCGTGCAGCTTATGCATCAGGTACACCAACCATCAGTGGTGGCCCAGGTAATGGTCCTGCTTTTATCGAACGTAGTGCTGATATCAAAAAAGCAGTGAGCGATATCATCACCAGTAAAACATTCGATAACGGAGTTATCTGTGCATCAGAGCAATCCATTATCGTTGAGCGCTGCATTTATAACGAAGTTCACCGCGAGCTATTAGCGCAAGGTGCTTACTTTATGAATGACGAAGAAGCAACAAAAGTGGCTTCAATGTTATTGCGTGCTAACGGTACGATTAATCCAGCCGTTGTGGGCAAAGATGCGATTTATTTAAGTCAGCGCGCAGGTTTTAGCGTACCGGCAAATACGCGAGTATTAATCGCATTACAAGATACTGTTTCACCAAAAAATCCGTATTCACGCGAAAAATTATGCCCAATCTTAGGGATGTATATCGAAGAAGATTGGAAATCAGCATGTGATCGCGTGGTGCAGTTACTGACTAACGAAGGTTTAGGTCATACCTTAGTTATTCATACCAAAAATGAAGATGTTATTCGTCAGTTCTCTTTAGAAAAACCCGTTAACCGTATTTTGATTAATACCCCTGCAGCATTAGGCGGTATCGGTGCAACGACGAATATTACTCCTGCATTGACTTTAGGTTGCGGTGCTGTTGGAGGTGGTTCTAGCTCTGACAACGTTGGCCCAATGAATCTACTGAATATTCGTAAAGTAGGTTATGGCGTGCGTACTGTTGAAGAGTTGAAACAACCTTGTCCCTTAGCACAAGAAGCTACTCAACCTGCTGTTTCTGCTTGTGCTGTTTCTAGCGCAAATCACCAGACCAGCATTCTTGATGATGACCGTTTTCGTTCACCTTCTTTAACCCCTGTTCATGCTGAATGTGCTACGGCACAACGCCAAACTCAAGGTGATGATCGCTTTGGTACATCTCCTTATGCAACGACGGTCAGTGCGTGTGCGCAACAAGTGATTGAACAAGGTGATATTACCGAAGAAAACGTGGAACGCATTATCAAGGAAGTTCTCGGACGTCTGAGTAAATAACTCATTGATATAAGGCGATATAAACCATGATCCTCGCAAAGGTAATCGGACACGTAGTAGCGACACAAAAAAGCCCAGAATTGAAAGGTAGCAATTTATTAATGATAGCCACCTTAGATGATGAGCTTAACCCACTGAAAAACAAAACCTATGTTGCTGTGGACAGTGTCGGTGCAGGTATCAACGATGTTGTGTTGGCTGAAGAATACTTTGCACTGAACAAAGATCGTTACAAGGCGATGTCAGTGGTTGCCATTGTTGAGAAGGTTTATCGGGACAGTAAGGAGTAATAACGACATGAGTGAGTTTCTGATAAAACCCAAAATTCAGTTTGGCGCCAATGCACTGGATTTTCTCTCTGGGTTAACTGCCCGCCGCGCATTTGTGGTGACAGATAAAGCAATGGTGAAGTTTGGCTTTGCAAATAAAGTCACTGATAAGTTAATGCAACGAGGTATCGAGTTCCAAATTTACGATGATGTTGCTTCAGATCCGGATATTTCAGCCATCGTGAGTGGTATGAAGATCATGGATGCTCATTATCCAGACTTGGTTATCGCACTCGGTGGTGGATCAGTGATTGATGCCGCAAAAGCCGTTATGTACTCCCTCTGGCATACCCGTAAAGAGAGCAACAGAACAAAACCACAATTTATTGCTATCCCAACCACGAGTGGTACGGGCTCTGAAGTGACTTCTTTTTCTGTGATCAAATCACGCAGTGAAAAGCTGGTCTTGGTTGATGAGTTTATGTTGCCTGATGTCGCCATTCTCGATCCTGAGTTGGTGAAATCTGTGCCACCAGCTATTACCGCTGATACAGGTATGGATGTTCTTTGTCATGCACTAGAAGCGTATGTTTCTAAAGCAGCATCTGATTTTTCTGATGCGATGGCAGAGAAAGCCGTCAAGTTAGTCTTTGGTCATCTTATTGATTGCCATCATCAAGGTGACAACTTGATGGCTCGCGAAAAAATGCATAACGCATCTTGTATTGCGGGGATGGCATTTACTAACGCTTCGCTGGGTATTACTCACAGTCTTGCTCACGCATTAGGTGGTGTATTTCACGTTCCTCACGGTCGTGCAAATGCGTTATTGATGACACATGTCGTTGCCTTTAACGCCAATCTTCATGGTGATTGTAATAGTGAAGCTGCAAAACGTTACGCCTACCTTGCTCAAAGCTTAGGACTTCCGGCTAACACCGTAAAGGAAGGGGTAACCAGTTTAATCGTCGCCATTAATGTATTGAAAGATGAAATGGGTATGCCGAAGAGTATTCGCGATACCGGTGTCAGTGAAGCGGACTTTTATGCCCGTTTAACGGAAATGGTTGGACAGGCTTTACGAGATAGCTGTACGCCGACAAATCCGCGTGACGTGAACACACACCAATTAGAAACATTGTATCGTCAGGCATTTGCCGGTGTATCACACAGTTAGTACTCAACCAAATTAATACCGATTAGGTCAAGTAAAGAACATCAGGAGAGCCTCACATGGCCAAATATTCTTTGACGCCACGCGTAAAAATGCTGGCAGAACGTTTAGTTTCACGCAATAGCTCAATCAGTACAGAGCGCGCGACAATTTTTGATTCATTAGACAACAGCATTGCGGGTGTTCCACAAGCAATTAAACCTGCGCAACGTTTTTATGATTTTATCCGTCATTTTCCAAGCTATATAGCACAAGATGAACTGATTATCGGCAGTCAGTCATCAACACCACGCGGTGCGATTTTTCACACTGAAGAAGAAGTGCGTAGTGACTCTATCTACCGTTTCTTAAGTATTAACAATAGCGTTGCATCACCTGATTATATGCTGGTGGTAAACCAAGGTTTCTTAGCTATCAAAGCACAGCTTGAAGAGAGAATTAGAAGCATTGGTAGTGCGGTAAATCGTAGCAGTATGGATGAAGCTAATTATTGTAAATCAGCGATTTATGCATGTGATGCAGCACTGTATTTTGCGCAACTTCTGTCTGCAAAAGCAGAGAATTTGGCTGCAATGGAAGGTAATCCATACCGTAAAGCCGAATTATTAGATAGCGCAGCAATATTACGTAAAGTACCGGCAAAACCCGCAGAAACCTTTAAAGAAGCGGTTCAAGTATTCTATTTATTGCAATTAGTCTTACATCTGGAAAATGGTAGTTATGCCGTTAATCCAATGGGATTTGATAAAGCACTTTATCCTTTCTATCAACGTGATATCGACCAGGGGCGTTTAACGCAAGCACAAGCGTATGAAATTGTTGAAAGTGTATGGCTGAAATTAGCTGAGCTTTCAGAAGTGCGTGCAACCAAAGAAGTTGATGGTTATCCAATGTTTGATGCAATGACGCAGGGTGTTGATATCAACGATCCTCGTATCAGCATTAACGAATTATCAGAAATGTTATTATCAGCGCGCGCCAATTTGTCAAGCTTACACAGTTCACTACAAGTACGTTTATATAATGGTCGTGCGAATTCACAGCCTCAATACGCTGCACCTTCTGCAAACTTTGTTGCACCAAGCGCGAATGCAGGTGAATTCAAAGTAATGGAAGGTTTAACACCTCGCTTACAACGTTTACGTAATCGCTATTTAGAAGCGCGTCCAAGCGTCTCTATTTATAGAGCATTAGCATTTACTGAAATTGTCCGTAATAACCCAGGGTTACCCCCTATTTTACTGCGCGCTAAAGCATTCCGTCGCGCATGTGAAACCGCACCTATCTTAATTCAAGATGAAGAACTGATTGTTGGACATCCTTGTGGAAAACCGCGTGCTGGTGCTTTCTCTCCTGATATTGCATGGCGCTGGGTTCGTGATGAACTCGATACTATGAGCACGCGTCCACAAGATCCATTCCAAATTTCAGAAGAAGATAAAAAAGTCATTCGTGAAGAGATTGTTCCATTCTGGGAAGGTCGTTCTTTAGATGAGATCTGTGAAGCGCAATATCGCGAAGCGGGTGTATGGGAATTTAGTGGTGAAACTTTTGTCAGTGACCTTTCTTATCACCAAATCAATGGTGGTGGCGATACTTGCCCAGGTTATGACGTACTGCTTTTCACTAAAGGCATGAACGGTATTAAAGCAGATGCACAAGCAAAACTCGCTGAATTAAGCATGGACAATCCTGCTGATATCGATCGTATTTACTTCTACAAAGCATCTATTGAAAGCTGTGAAGGGGTGATTGCCTATGCACATCGCATTGCAGAACATGCGCGTGAATTAGCATCAAAAGAGAGTGATCCACAGCGTCGTGAAGAGTTACTGACGATTGCTCAAGTCAACGAAAATGTACCTGCTAATCCACCAAAAACACTGCAAGAAGCACTGCAAAGCATTTGGACAGTAGAGTCACTGTTTGAAGTTGAAGAGAACCAAACGGGTCTTTCTTTAGGTCGTTTAGACCAATACTGCTTCCCAATGTATGAAAACGATATCAAATCCGGTCGTTTAACGCGTGAACAAGCACTAGAAATGATGCAAGCCTTTATCATCAAATGTGCTGAGTTAATGTGGATGTCGAGTGAGCTAGGTGCGAAATATTTCGCAGGTTATCAACCATTTATCAACTTAACCATTGGCGGACAAAAACGTTCTGGTGGCGATGCATGTAACGATTTAACTTACTTAATTATGGATGCTGTGCGCTTTGTGAAAGTGTATCAACCATCACTCGCATGTCGTATTCATAACCAATCACCACAACAATATATGGAAAAAATTGTTGATGTGGTGAAAGCCGGTATGGGGTTCCCTGCGTGTCATTTCGATGATTCACATATCAAAATGATGTTACGTAAAGGCTTTGATTTTGAAGATGCGCGTGACTACTGCTTGATGGGATGTGTTGAGCCACAAAAATCAGGTCGTATTTATCAGTGGACATCAACAGGTTATACCCAATGGCCTATCGCCATTGAGTTTGTATTAAATCGTGGTCGTATGGTGCTGTTTGATAGCTATCAAGGTTTAGATACAGGCGATTTACGCGACTTGCGTACTTATGAAGATTTTGATCGCGCTGTAAAAGAGCAAGTGGCACATATCGTTCGTTTATCTGCTATTGGTACGGTGATCAGTCAACGTGTTCACCGTGATGTTGCACCGAAACCATTAATGTCTCTGCTGGTTGAAGGTTGTATGGAACAAGGTAAAGACGTCACGGCGGGTGGGGCGATGGTTAATCATGGCCCAGGTCTTATCTTCTCTGGCTTAGCAACTTACGTTGATTCAATGGCGGCTATTCGCAAACTTGTTTATGAAGATAAAAAATACACCTTAGAGCAAATCCGTGATGCGTTATTAGCTAACTTTGAAGGCCATGACGAGCTTTTACGTGACTGCTTAAATGCACCGAAATTTGGTAACGATGACGATGTAGTTGACCAATATGCGTTAGATATTACGGAATGGACTGAGCGTGAATGTCGTAAATATAAAATGCTCTACTCCACATTGAGCCACGGAACGCTGTCTATCTCTAACAACACACCAATTGGTGAATTAACTGCAGCGACGCCAAATGGTCGCTTCGCATGGAAACCATTATCAGATGGGATCAGCCCAACACAAGGCGCTGATAAGCATGGTCCAACGGCGATTATCAAATCAATCAGTAAGATGAATGTTGAAACCATGAATATTGGTATGGTTCATAACTTCAAATTCCTGAAAGGCTTATTAGATACCAATGAAGGGCGCCAAGGTTTAATTACCTTATTAAGAACGGCTTCAATTCTGGGTAATGGCCAAATGCAATTTAGCTATGTTGATAATGAAGTACTGAAAAAAGCACAACTTGAGCCTGAAAAGTATCGTGATTTGATTGTTCGCGTTGCAGGTTACAGTGCTTACTTCGTTGAATTATGTAAAGAAGTTCAGGATGAAATTATCAGTCGTACTGTGATTGAGAAATTCTAATCATAGCCATAGGGATGGCAAAGGCTATCCCTTTTAATCGACAAGACAAGATTTAAATTTATCGAACAGGGATGTTTGATGCAGATTTGGAGGCGTAAAGATGGAGACGGCAGCAGAAACAAGAGGTCGGATATTTAATATCCAGAAATACTCTATTTATGATGGTGATGGTATTCGTACTCTCGTTTTTTTAAAAGGCTGTAATATCCGCTGCCCTTGGTGTTCAAATCCAGAAGGTCTTAGCAGTGAATTTCAGGTGATGTACTCTCACGACAAATGTGTCGATTGCGGTAAATGCGTTGATGTTTGTCCGGCAGGTGTGCATTACATGACAACCAATGAAAGTGGTAAACAAGTTCATCGTGTTGATCGCGCTGTTGATTGTATCGGTTGTCGCAAATGTGAAGAAGCCTGTATCTCTGATGCGCTTGATATTATAGGAAAAGATGTTTCTGTTTCTGAGTTGATGAAAATCATTATGCAAGATTATGACTTTTACATCTCTTCAGGCGGTGGTGTCACAATCGGTGGCGGTGAAATGAGTTTACAAACTGATTTTGCAGTAGCGCTTTTACGAGAATGTAAAAAGATGATGATCAATACCGCCGTGGAAACACAAGCAACCACTAATGTGGCGAATTATGAAAAATTAGCGGAAGTTGTTGATCAATTTCTGATTGATATTAAACACATTGATACCACTCAGCATAAAGCGTTGTTTGGCATTGGTAATGAGAATGTCCGCCGTAATTTAGAGCGCCTAATGGATCTCGGTGCAAATGTGGTTGTCCGTATGCCTTTAGTGCGGGGTTATAACGACTCTTATGATGCGATCACTGGCGCAATTAACTACGCAATGGAACTCTCAAAACGCGGTAATCTTCAGCGCATCGATATTCTTCCTTATCACCAATTTGGACGTAATAAATACGACAAATTGGACATGATCTATCCGATAAAAGTCGATCCAAGTTATACGCCAGAAGAGTTGGACAGCTTAGAAGCCTTTTTTAAGAAATTTGATTTCGATATCCGTCTTGTCCGTCACTAAGTAGGAGAGAAAGATGAACAGTTTAGGTGTGATTGAAACACGAGGGTTAACTGCAGCCATTCAAGCGGCAGATGCAGCTTGTAAAGCCGCAAATGTAGAAATTATCGGATACCGGAAAGTCGGATCTGGTTTGGTATCAATCTGTTTTCAGGGAGAGATCAGTGCAGTAAGAACAGCGGTTGATCATGGTGTTGATGTCGTGAGCCAAAAAGAGTTGGTTATCGGATCATTAGTGATCGCAAGACCAGAGCCAAGCGTTATTACTAAATTATTGACAATAAAAAGTAAGAAAAAAGCGCCTGTGGCTGTTGAAAAAATGCAAGAGGCTGCTTTTGAAAAAGTTGTTGAAGCAGTCGTTGAGACCCCTATTAAAAATGAAATTGAGGATCTTGATTCGATAAAAGCAGTTGCAGATTTACAGGCTCAAAATGTTACTCCTGAAACTAAGACAACTACAGATAAAGCACAAAGCAGTAAAAAAGAGAGTAAACCAGAAAGTCGTAAAGGTAAAAAATAATGATTAATCAACAGCTCATGGGAAAAATTCTCTCTCGTTTACCTGTACATGGCGTGATGTCGGGAGAGACGCAAGGAATGGCAATCCCTGTTGGTATTTCTAATCGTCATGTGCATCTATCACAACAAGATGTTGAAGCATTATTTGGCAAAGGTTATCAACTCACCCCATTTAAAGATCTTAAACAACCGGGGCAGTTTGCTGCAAAAGAGTGTGTGATTGTTGTGGGATCTAAAGGTTCGATCAGTAAAGTGCGTGTTTTAGGGCCAGTTCGTTCACAAAGCCAATTAGAAATTTCAAAAGCTGACTGTTTTGCATTAGGTATAAAAGCACCTGTACGTGAATCGGGTGATTTAGTTGGTTCTGGCAATGCTGTTTTAATGGGGCCTGCGGGTCATGTTGAATTAAAAGAGCAAGTGATTTGCGCACAACGCCATATTCATATGAGTGAAATTGATGCCAGAATGTTAAACGTCATCAATGGGCAAAAGGTACATGTAAAAACAGAAGGTGAGCGTAGCCTGATTTTTGATGAGGTTGTTGTTCGTGTTAGTGATAAATTTGCTTTGGAATTTCATATTGATACTGATGAAGCCAATGCAGCAGGACTTCGCAATAACGACAGCGTATTTATTGTCAGCTAAGACAATGAGGTGGCGTAATGGACGATCAGTTAATTGAAAGGATAGTGGTTGAAATAGAAAAAAGAATGAAAAAGTCGGTGTTGTTAGCACTTACACCTGCACCGGGATATCAAGATGAAATCTGTCAACGTATCAACACATTTTCTCATATTCGATTTTCTCTTTTTGTCACAACACAGGCACGAGCCAGTCATGATTTGTCAAAATGGCGTCATCTAGGAGAAATACATAATGCGAGTGAGTTCGATTGCCAACAGTTATCAACTTACCACGCACTGTTTGTACCTTATTTTGATAAGAAGCTGGTGGGTGAAATTATTAATGGATTATTTATCAGTGAAGAAGGGAAGTTAATTCATTCTGCGCTTGCTCAAAATATTCCTATTATTGCATTACCTTATTTTTGCCAACCAGAAAGTGAATTAAATGAGATTTTAGGTTTAAATAAAAATAAAGAGTACAACCTGCTTATTCAGGAAAATATTAGCCGATTAAAATCAATGGGGATTATGTTTCACTCTATAAATAATGTTGAAGCTAATTTAATAAACCATGATATTCATCATCAAGCTAAATCTGAATATAAGCCTAAAATTAAACAAGGGAATAATAATCGCTATATTACTTTAAATGAAGTAATGAATAAGCCTGGAGAATATCATTTATCGCAAGATAAATTGACGGATTCTGCTATTGAATATTTAAAAAGTTTGAAAAATTAATATTAAATTACATCTGATACTTTAGGAGTCTTATTATGTCCCCAAAAGCGAAATCATGGCTTTGGATGTTGGCGGTTATTATTTCAGAAACCTCAGCAACCTCTACCTTAAAAATGTTTGATAATAGTGAGGGTACCACTAAAACATTATTATTAGGCTTAATTGTTGTTCTTTATGTTATTTGTTATTACTCATTATCGCGTGCAGTAAAAAATATTCCGGTTGGTTTAGCTTACGCAACATGGTCTGGTACAGGTATATTAGTTGTATCAACATTAGGTATGGCGTTTTATGGTCAACATCCTGATACTGCGGCCATAATCGGTATGGCTGTTATTGCTAGTGGTATTGTGATTATGAATCTCTTCTCTAAAATGGGCTCAGAAGAGGAAGAAGAGGCAACAGAAACTCCTACTATTAAACAGGCAGCATCGCCAGTTAATAAATAAATCTATTTCTTAATAAATCTATTTTTTAATAAAACTATTTTTTGATAAATAAGCATTTATTAAAATAAATAAGGATAACAATTATGTTTACCGGATTCTTATGGCTGGCGCTGTCTATCGGTTCTGAAATCACAGGCACGTCTATGATCAAAAAAACAAATGGCTTTAGTAAATTAGCGCCTTCTGTTTTAGTTATTGCAGCTTACTGTATTTGTTATTTTGCCTTGACGCGTGCAATGGGATATATCCCTGTAGGTGTTGCTTATTCACTATGGTGTGGATTTGGTATTGTCGGTGTGACCTTAGTGGCGATGATTTTATATAAGCAAAAACCAGATTTACCAGCCATATTCTCTATGGCATTGATTATCTCTGGCGGGATAATTATGAATACATTCTCTACTATGTAAGATAATCATATGAGTTAGATATTTATTTTCCCTTTTAAATTGAAATGCCGATATGTTTTTCAACAGTATCGGCATTTTATCATTGAATGTTTTTTCTTTCTTAAAATGAACATTAGTTAGAAAAGATGTTTTTTCTATATTTAAAATTTATAATAAGTATAACATTTGGCGGTTTTTTATTTAAATGTAATTTATAAAAAGGTCAAATATGTTTTCAAAATTAAATTTTTTTAGCCGTCCAAATATTGATAAAATAAATAGAGGTTTAGAAACGAAATATGTTAAAAAAGAGAATACTTCTCATAATAGTATTAGTCATATTAAGAATACCAGTCAAAAATTGCATACACCTGATCCAGAAAAAAGAACGATGACCGAGGGAGTTTCTCAAGTACATAATACTACTAAAACTCAACAAATATATAATCAATTAAGTCGTGTTGATAGTCCGCCAGCCTTACCGCCTAAGAACGTTAAAGTGAATAGTCCGCCAGCCTTACCGCCTAAGAACGTTAAAGTGAATAGTCCGCCAGAATTACCACCTAGAAAATTAAAAAATACTTCACTAAATTTGGATACACAAGTACCTATTCAGACAAAATCATACAGCATTTTAAAACCTACAGCTTATCTTTTTAATGAGAAAGGTAATAAGAGTGTAGCTAATTCTTCGGATTTTTTAACGGCTGTAAACAGTAAACTAAAAAGTAACACCTCAGATATAGTGGATATTTTAAATACGAGTAAGACATTATTTAATAATTTAATTTCAAATAAGTATTTATCTTCTCGATATGAAATAATAGATAATTCTAATTTTGGAATGATGTTATGTAATGAAAACCTATTAAAATATAATAATGAAAAACTACCGGCTAATATAATTAGCGGTACTCAAGATAACGCTTTAAGGGTTGCCTCGCAATATCCTAAAAGTGATGAAAAAAATATGGAGAATTATTTAAACTCTCTGATACAAAATAAAATTGACACTGTTTATATTCTCGCATCAGATGATGATATTAAATATAATGTAATAAAATATTTCGAAAATAACAGAAGTTATAATGATGTAAATGTAAAAGAGCACTCCTCTAAGGAGAATAAATTTGTTAAAGATAAAGACGATATATTGAACTATAATATTTATCCCAAGGTAGTAACCTCCCCGCAGGGAACTCAAGAAATAAATTTTGTTCATATTCCTAATTGGAAAGATCATACCGAAGTAGATGCAAATAAATTAGAAATGACACTTTGTACTATACAAAAAACAATAGATTTATCTGCTAATTCAAATAGTTTAGTTCACTGTCTTGGTGGTATTGGAAGAACGATGGAAATGCTTCTCGTTGAAAGAATGATGAATATGTCACCTGATGAAAAACACAAAACAAGTTTAGAAGAAATGGTGCATGAGGTGAGAGAAAAAAGAACACCATTTGCATTGTATGAAATTAGACAACTTGCAGAATTAACAGTATTTGCTTTAGCAAAACGTATTCCATTATTAAAAAATAATTCCCATTAATAAATAAAATCCCCATTGCATTCACAATGGGGATATTTTTACGATATTATTGCTTGTAATGGCCTTTTATTTTGTAGGTCTACAACTCTCGGACTTGCTGTAACTGTTTTTGTCGCTCAGTTTGAGCGCTGATTTGATGGTTTCGCGCTAAGAAACTATACATCGTTGGTAATATAAATAGCGTAAACAGGGTGCCGACTAACATGCCCGACACAATAATCAGTCCTAATCCATAGCGACTATTCGCGCCTGCACCGCTGGCAAATAAAAGTGGAATAAGCCCAATCACCATTGCCGCCGTGGTCATTAATACAGGGCGTAATCGGATTTTTGCTGCTTCAATAATGGCGTCACGACGGTTTAGGTTTTTATGAACTTGTAATTCATTAGCGAATTCCACCATTAAAATCCCGTGCTTGCTGATAAGCCCTATTAGTGTGACTAAACCAATTTGAGTGTAAATATTGAGTGTTACCATACCTAAAGCGAGAGGGATTAATGCGCCACAAATAGATAATGGTACGGTAATTAAGATAATCAAAGGATCAACCAAGCTTTCATATTGCGCAGCTAACACTAAATAAATAATGATAAGTGCAGCAATAAACGCAAATATTAACGTATTTCCTTCTTGTTTAAATTGGCGAGAATCCGATTGCCAATCATGACTAAAGCCGGCTGGTAATGAATCTGCCACATTTTCAAGAAATTCGACAGCTTGCCCCATCGTGATACCCGGTGCGGGAATAGCTTGGAAAATGGCTGCATTTTGCTGATTAAACTGTGTCAGTTTGTTAGGTTCTACTTGAGTCGTGATATTAACAACCGTTGATAATGGAATTAATACGTTATCTTGAGTACGAACATAGTGCCTTGCAAGTGCTGCTGGCGTTAAACGTTGGTGTTTTACACTTTGTGGAATAATGTCATAAGAGCGACCATCCATCCCAAAACGGTTGATATAATGTTCGCCCACTAACAGAGACAGTGATTCACCAATATCTTGCATACGAATACCTAGAGTATTGGCCTTCGCTCTGTCTATGGTGATTTGAACGACAGGATTGTTGTAATCTAAATCACTATCCACCACGACAAACAGGCCACTCTCTCTTGCTTGCTGTTTAATGTTTTCCATGGTTTCAAACAATATTGGGTAACCTAATGGGCTACGTAATACCATTTGTATTGGCAATCCACCTACTGAGCCGGGTAGAGAAGCTAATTGGAAAGCAAAAATACGAGTACCTTCCACATTATTGACGCGGTTTTGCAAATCAACTTGGATTTGATCTGCATTGCGATCACGTAGAGCCCAGCCATCAAAGTTAATACCACCAAAACTCGCTGATGGACCATCAGTTCCATTAATTATCCATGTGCTATCTGTTTCAGGTAGACTCATATAAATTTCATCTAATTTCTGATTAAAACGTTCTGCATAGGCAAGATTTGCATGTTGTGGCGCTTTTATAGCAGTTAAAACGCTAGCCTGATCTTCAGAAGGTGCTAACTCTTGTTTTGTCTGACTGTATAAAAACGGTAAGCTGACGAAAACAGCTAAGGCAAAAAAAATGGTTAACCAGCGATTAGCTAAAGAAAAATTAAGCATGTAACCATAATAATGAGCCAGTTTATCGAAGACAAACTCTGCCATTTTGGCCATTTTGCCTTCATTTTCTTTTGGTTTTAGCATTAATGAGCTCATCACGGGGGATAAAGTTAATGCCACAATACCGGATACAATCACACTACCTGCCAGTGTTATGGCAAATTCTTTAAATAATGCGCCTGTTAATCCTGCCATTAAACCAATGGGAGCATAAACAGCCGCTAGCGTTATGGTCATTGCAATAACAGGGCCAGCCACTTCTCTTGCCCCCACTAAAGCGGCTTGAACAGGTGATAATCCCTCTTCGATATGGCGATGTACGTTTTCAACAACCACTATTGCATCATCCACAACTAATCCAATAGCTAAAACCATTGCCAATAAAGTGAGCAAATTAATACTAAAACCAAAGGCAAGCATTAATCCGGCAGCACCTAGCATCGATAATGGAATGGCTAGTACAGGAATAAGAACAGAGCGGAACGATCCCAAGCAGAGATAAATAACCGCGATAACAATTAAAATAGCTTCGATTAATGTTTGTACTACTTGTTCAATAGAAGCTTTGATAAAGCGTGAAGTTTCAAATGCCAGTTCTACATCAACGCTTGGTGGTAAGGTTTTTTGAATATCAGCAAGCTGTTCGCGAATGCCATCAACAATCACAAGTGGATTACCTGTTGGTGTCGGGAATAAACCCAAAAATACCGCTTTTTTACCATTCATAATACCGCTAGTTTCAGTGGCAGCAGCACCTAGCTCGACAGTACCTATATCACGTAAGCGAACAAGATTATTACCATCATTCATGATAACCATGTCTTTAAATTCTTCGACATTAGTGAGATCGGTATTGACATAAACGTTGGCAATCACAAACTCACCTTCGACTTTACCTGGTGCCGCTTGATAGTTATTACGGCGAACTGCTTCTGCTACATCGCTTGCTGTTAAGTTGCGACCAGCCAGTTTATCTGCATCTAACCACAGGCGCATGGCTAATTGTTGTCCACCAAAAACCTGTACTTTAGCCACACCGTTAATAGATGAGAACATTGGCTCAACAACACGGGAAAGGTAGTCTGTGAGTTCAGGAATAGAAAGCTGTTCACTTGAGAAACCCACATAAGCCACAGCTGTAGATTCCCCAGATGAAAGCTCAATGACCGGATCATAAGCTTGGTTTGGCAACTTATAACGTACTTGATTTACCTTTGCCATTACTTGCGTTAATGCTTGGGTGGGATCGCGGTTTAACTCCATTCTGACGGTGACTAAGCTTTTTCCTTGTATTGAAGAGGAAGAAATATAATCGATACCTTCTACAGAGGAAACGGCTTGTGTGATCGGCTGTGTCACAAATCCTTGCATCAGTTCAGATGATGCTCCTGGGTAGACTGTTGCAATCGTTATGGTTGAATTTTGCAACATAGGGTATTGGCGAATTGGCAGTTTACTGAATGCAAATGCACCCAGTAAAAAAATGAGTGTGCTAACAACTAATGCCAAAACAGGGCGTCGAACAAAAATATCGGTAAACTTCATACTATGCTCCTGTTATGGCTTTGCAGTCGCAGACTGAGCCAACGTTAAAGTATCTAATTCAATGGGTTCAATTGAGATCCCATCACTTAATTTAATTTGGCCTGAAGAGACAACTTGATCACCGATAGTTAAGCCTTCTTTTATCTCAATCATGCCGTTGTAGCGCAATCCAACTTTCACAGAGACACGCTTAGCGATAAGGTTTTTTTGATTGTCAGATTGCGCTACAAACACGGTATCTCCATAGGCCGTATAAGTGACCGCCGTTTCTGGTACGGTTAATACCATAGGACTATCAGGAGAAGTAACTTGAACACGAGCAAACATGCCTGCTTTTAATTTATGGTCAGTATTTGGTAAAACAGCCTGTATTTGTACTGTACGAGAAGAACCAATAAGAGGATCAATTGCATTTATTGAACCCGTAAAAATGATATTTGGGTAAGCATCGACTTCAATATTGATTGGCTGTTTTGTTGAAATTTTTGGTGTGGCTTGTTCATCAAGTGAAAAATTGAGTTTTAAATGGTTTGCATCAACAAGTGACGCGACATGTTCACCTGCATTTAGATACTGGCCTTCATGAACAAGTTTTATCCCAACAATGCCTTCAAAGGGGGCTTTAATTGTTTTTTGTGCAATCCGCGCTTTCACTTCACGGATGGAGGCCACAATCATATCGCGCTCGGATAAGGTGCTATCTAATTGCGCTGTTGCCACCATGTTTTTACTATAAAGTTGTCTTGTACGAGAATAGAGTTTTTCTGCGTTGGTTAATTGCGCTTGCAAACGTAATAATTCAGCTTGTTCTGGTTCATCATTTAATTTAGCTAAAACTTGGCCAGCTTTAACAGTTTGCCCTGACTCAAAATTAATTACGGCAATTCGACCATTAGTTTCAGCCGCTAAATAAATTTGGCGTGCGGCTTCTAATTCTCCAACCCCTTGCATATTGTTGGGTAATTTTGATGATTGTACGGTTGCTAATGCCACTTTTGTGGGGGGATAAGCAAATTGCTGTGATGCATCTTTATCAGATGATGTTGTTGCATAAACCATCACACCGGCACTAACGAAAAAGAGTAAGGCACATACAGTAAGAGTTAGTTTTTTATTCATATTATTATTGTTCCCATCAGAAATTTTTTTATATTTTTTATCGTCTTATACGTTAGCTTTTTTCCATAACGCTCTGAAATGACTTGCTATTGCTGTAGTGATTAATCCACCAATAACAGCGAGGTGTTCTATTGCGAAAAACATCGACAGCATCGCCTTCTCTCCCGTCATATTCCAAAAAGTATGAACAATCACGATAGTTAAAAATAAAAAGAGGGCTAAAGAGCCTGCTCCTAGCCATAGATAGCGATCGAAAAGCACTAAAAGTGAGCTACAAAGTAAAATGATCGCAGTGGCAATATTAAAAAACCAATCTGGAGTTAATCCGGCTGCACGCATTTCAGCCAAACTATTTTGGTAATCAAAAATCTTGGCAAGGCCAGAGGAGAGAAACAAAACAAGAATAAGTAATCTGGCGATAAGCCATAAAGCGTGACTTTCGAGAATACGTGCAATTGAGTTAGGCATTCATCTGACCTCAACATTCTTAAAAATAAAAGTCAGGATCTCACTGACTTGACTTAATTTGAGGTGAGGACTATAAAACCTCAAGTTAAGTTGAGGTCAAGAGAAAAAAATGAAAAAAGAGAAAATAGATTTCAATAGAGCACTTACTGTTGGCGAGGTAGCAAAACGTAGTGGTGTTGCAATTTCAACATTGCATTTTTATGAAGAAAAAGGATTGATAGAAAGCTATCGAAGTGCTGGTAATCAACGGCGTTACCCACCGGTTGTACTACGTTATGTGGCGATTATTAAAGCTGCTCAAAGTACCGGTATTCCGTTAAAAGAAATTCAAGAGATATTAGGGAAATATCCACCAAACAGTAAATTAACGGCAGAACAATGGCACGAAATATCAACGGATTGGAAAGCGCGGTTAGATGAACGTATTCGTCGTCTTAAGCGACTGCGTAACGGGCTTGATCACTGCATTGGCTGTGGTTGTCTATCTTTAAGTGATTGTCCGTTACGTAATCCTGATGATGTATTAGGTGAAAAAGGACCTGGTGCTCAAATTTTATAATTAAAATAAAAATGAAGCTGAATCGAGTTTAAAGAAATCTGAATACTCTTCTTGGTTATCTGTCATACCCAGTAAATCAAGAGTGACTTGATGATAGAAGCCTTGATAGGAAAGAAATGAAATAAGTGATTGATTAATAGCTTCTTTATTTTCTGTATCATCTAATACACTCTGTTGATGGGCATACATTAATATGCTTCGTTGGCGATTCTCTTTAACTGTTTGATTACCATCATTCATTACATCATATTGATTTAAGAAGTTAAGGATCTTTTTTGCATCATTGATGCCTTGAGCTTGTAATCGCTGATAAAAATCTCGATTAAGAAAAGGAGCTAAAAGATCACTTTCTGTTGCTCTAGGCAGTGATGTTGGGATTTCTGTTTTATCTGTATTTATTCTTGAAGATAAGTGAGATGGCGATTGTGTATAGGCAGGATCAATCTTCATTAGGGTGCTCTCTTTGCATTTGATTTTCGTCTTGGCTTTCTAACAATTCAAATTGTTGAATATAATTGATTAGATGTGTTTTAAGCTCTTGAGAAAATGCGAGTTGGTTTTTTTCAGTATAAGGCTGATGAAATTGAGCTTTGAGATCTTGCATGAAAAGAGGTGGATCAAAGAAAAGGATTTGTGATCCAGCACTGACAGAAATCGTTGTATTATCATGGGGAATAAATTCAACATTTTGATCACTCAGTGCCTTTTCTAAATAAGGTTGCAAGGTTTTAGGAATATTAAGTGTGAGTTTATTATCTAAGGGGCTCGCGGCAATAAGTTGTTTTGTTAGTTCTATTTGCATATCTGGTGATTGGAAATATTGAGCAACTGTATTGATGATCAACTCTCTTTGTTTTATTTCATAGTTGAATAAATGGGTTTGATACCGAGAGAATAAGGTTAATATATCCCCCAACAGTGTTTTTAATCCCTCGCTATAACCTTGTCTAACCATTGCATCATGATTTGATTTTAGTTTTTCTTCAGTAACGCGAATAAGTTTTTTCGCATTATTTTTTGTGGCGAGATTTATTTTATGGATATTATCCAATTGTCGGATATAACGGGCACGAATAAGCACCCCTTCACAGGTATAATCCAACAGTTTTTCAGGCACTGAACGCAGCATAATTAAGCACCAAAAGAAAAAGTGAACGTGATAAAAGTAGATTCGGTGATAATTCAAGTTGGGGCTGATTTATTGGGAAGCAGAGTTTAAACCGTTGTGCTAATGCGACTGAAATAGAATGAATAAAAGTAAATAATAATTGATAACCTAACGTGATAGGTTCTATCTCATTATTATCATTTTTATTTTCCTCATTTATTAACATGACGGGTCTTAAAGAGAGAAAAGCTTGTAATGATGATGATAACTCATAGTAATCACCTGAATGCAAAATATATTTAGGCGAGTAAAAATAACCTAAAAACAATGCGCATTGAGGTAATAACGACCATTGAGTAAATAGTTTTTCGACTACAAGGTCAGCTTCTATATCGCAGTCTATTTCAGTGATAAGCTGATATTCTTTAATCAATTGATGATTAGCAAATTGTTGCCAAATACGTTCCTCATTGAGGATTGCTACTGTTTTATAGTCTGGGTGGATGTATTGCAGAGGCTCATACATCACAGTAGATATTTTCTCAAACTGTGGAAGAGAGAGTGTCATCTTTTTTCTCCTTTTCCATCAACTTTTTTTGGCGATACTTTATAAAAATCAATATAGTGATAAACAGTAAGCCTATAAAAAGTGGAACGACCAACCACCAATAATTAAAAGCGACTGCACTATTTTCATTACTAGTAAGAGGTTTTAATGCTCTTAATTTATTGATATTTCGTGGATAAAGTAAAACAGTAATATTATCTTCATTCATATCGCTAAAGGAATTGTGAATAAAAGCGCGAACATCTTCACCAAGTTGTTCAGCATCAATTACACTGTCTTCATAAAAAATGAGAACAGATGCGTGAGGAGGTGGAATAATGCGCTCTGAAGGAGATATAGGGTAACTAATATGTACTCTTGCATCGATGATGGTTTCAATCGTGAGTAATGATTGTTCTAATCGTTGCTCAATAGCTGAAATTAATCGTGCTTTTTCGGCTTGTGGTGAAGAAACCAATGCATCAGATGGAAATATTTGAGTAACCTCAATCCGCTCATTGCTAGGTAATTGATATTGTTCCAATATCTGAACAGCGACAGCAACATCCTCTTTTTTAACTGACACATCAAATAATCCTTTGCCTAATGCAGTTTGAGTACTGGTTATCTGATGTTTTTGTAATACAGCTTGCACTTGTGTTGCCTGGCGCTGATTCAGACCGGTTAATAATGACTGCTCTTTACACCCAGTTAATAGTGAAACCAGACAAAATAATAACATGCTTAATAAATATCTGGTTTTCATTATTATTGCGCCTTTAATAAGGTTTCTACGATATTCAATGATTTTCTTGCCAAGGTACTGGCTAAATTCATCGTAATGGTATAATCATTTAGCGTTGATTGTAGCTTGGTATAGCTGTGAACATCAGAAAGCTGACTTAATGTTGCCAGTTTTTCATGTAGTTGCGTTTCATATTGAAAACCGCTGGCAATATTTTTAGTTATTATTGAAGATAATGAATCTGCATTATCTGTGTTTTCAGATAATGCAGGTAAATTAACTGTAGAAACAGGTAAAATAGCCATAAATATCCTTTATATAAATTAAGATTAACGCATATTACCAATAATACTCATCGCTAAGTCTTTAACGACTTTAATTGATGTTGATTCAGCATTCCGTGTAATATTGTATTCAGCTAATCTTGCTTGATAATCCGCTAATGCGGCGGCATTCGAAGTATCTGCTTTTAAGGCATCTAGTGATGCTTTTAAAGCATCACTTTGATTTTTTACGGGATCTTGAAAGTAGTCGTCTATTTTTTTAATTGAACTTACATCATCGGTCACTGAGCTATTTGCCATGATATTAATCCTCTAAATATTTGTGACTTTATAGTAATGAAGCATGAATATTATCCTTTAGGAAAATAACGGTGTTGACTATCAATAAAAATATATCCGTTATCTTCCTGTAAGGTTGCTTTATTGATTAAATCGGGATTACCTATATTCTCATGGTAAAATATAAATTTTCTGCCAAAAATGAAGGTTTGTTTTTTTATAAATTGTTCAAATCTTATTTTGCTTTCTCTATTTAAAACACCATCAAATATAAAGGTGATCCCATTGTTCTCTTCTTTTATTTGATAACTGGTTTCGTTTGCAAAAGAGAATGCATTCACCTGTTCAATTAAACTAGGAATAGAGATAGCTTTGATAGTTGGTTGGCAAAAAGTGGAAAACTGTTGTTGAATAAATGTGTTAATTTTATCTTTTTCATGGTTGTTATGATAAATAAAAGCTATTATTGGATTTGACCCATCTTTAATTGAAATGTTATTTACTATTTTTTTCTCTCGATTAAAAATAAGATTTATTTTTTTTATGTCGACATATGAATATTGACTATTGTTATTCTTAACCCATTCAGGGGTGGCCTCATCATAGAAACAGTAATGATTTTTTAAACCTAAAAAATGGTGATAGTTTTCTACTGATAACGTTGGTTCTGGTATGACATTGTTAACTTCTTTTTTGTTAAAAAAGAAAACTAGAATAGATAGCAATAAGAAAAAGATAGCTACTATCAATGTAATAGCTATCTTTTTACGAGAGTTAACGTGAATGACTCTCTTCTGAAATACTAATTGTTCTTTTACTAAATTCGCTTTTTCACTAATTAAAAACATAGGGGTATTATCAAGATAAATAGGTTTATCAAGATCTATATTTATTTCACTACCTATTTCATTCGCTACTATGCTCTCTTCTATCACTAATGTATTTTGATCTTCTTTTGTATCTTTTAGTTTTATATTAATTTTTTTAATTAATGTCTCATCATCGCATGGAATGTAAAGTTGGCTTGCATCATTATCATGTATTTTATTTCCTTTGTTATATGTTAATAGTGAATATTCATTTGGGATTAATGATATTTTTGTATACTTTAAAGGTCCATTCAAAATATATAAATAATAAAGCATAAAAATATCCTAGAATTTATCTCATCTATTTGTTGCGTGAATTGATATTAGATTCTAATATCAGAATGTTTTTTTAAAAAAAGAACAGGTTTTTTATTTGTTACTTTAAGATACCTTTTATAAAAATATTTTGTAAAATATAAACTCGGTACTTTAATTATATATTTTTATCACTAATTATTGATGGTATTATTCGAAGAACATGCAAATCATAACACGTAAATTGTCTCTCGTTAACGATATTGTATCGTTATCTTTGTCATTTTTGAGTTGATTTATATTCCTGAGGTTTAAATTATGTTGATAAACGATATAAAGATAAGTGGTGATAAAAATATATTAATGGGTAATTCATTGTTTTTTTGTATTCCGCGGAATAATGAATCATCAATTAAAATACGAGATGGCCAATTTACAAAAATGATAAAAGGAAGTGCATTTATTTATAATGCTAAAAATAGTGATGTTGTTTTTCAATCTGATAATCAAAGTTGGAAAATAGAAAAAAGGTCTTTTTTTATCTGCGCCAGATTATTAGCCTTTATTGATTATGCTCGTGATTTTTCAAAAATGACAGCAATAGGCACTGAATTTGATATTAATCAGCAGATTTTTCATATAGAAAATAGAGAAGGATCATTAGAGTACATATTAATTAGCGAAGCTTTAAAAGAGAATAGCCAATTAGAACCTCTTTTTGTCACCATTCGCCATAGTGAAAGCTATTGGCTTGTATTACATCTCATCAGTTATTTAGATGAGAAAAAGAGTAATATTGCTCAAATTGGAGAGCGATATGGTGTATCAGGCACGCATTTTAGAAGGCTCTGTAAACGTTATTTAGGTAATTGTGGTAAGAGTCAATTACGTTCATGGCGAGCGGCATCATCGATTCTTACTACTTTATCAACAAGCGAATCGTTGACCCAAATTGCAGTAGATAATGGGTTTAGTTCTGCATCCCATTTTTCTAATGAAATAAAAACACTGTTTGGTATTACACCGACGGAATTCCGTCGAATTGGTCACCTACTTTATGAAAATAAAAAATAATATTTGCTGTGCTATTGGGCTATCAATTTGTTGTAGTTTAATTTTTCCTGTTCAAGGTGCAGAGGGGAAGGTTATCTACACACATCAGGTAAAAAAACCTGATATGTTTATTGCAGTTGATACACGTATCGAGCAATTTTTCTTTGTATTATCAGATAAATTAGATAAACCATTTATTTTAAGTAATGCTGTTAAGAAAAAACGAGTGACAGGAAATTTTGATATTTCTTCACCTCAGGATGCTTTTGATTCGATGGTGCGCAGAATGTCACTACTCTATTTCAATGATGGAGAATCTATTTATGTTTATGATAATAGTGAGATCCAACAAGAATTATTCCAAGTAAAAAATATTGGAATAACTGAACTCAAAAATTATCTTCAAGATGTAGGGCTATTTGATACTCGTTTCCCATTACGTTCAGGGCAGGATCAGCGTACTTTTTATATTTCTGGACCTCCTGTTTATCTTAAACTAGTTAAAGCGGCTGCTGAGTATCTTGATAATGCGGTTCAGGAGCAAATTTATCAAAATATAAGTAATCAAGTACCAACAGGTAGTTCCCGTTATGGAGAGGAATTTGTGCAAGTATTTGCACTAAAAAATACCTTTGTACAAGATAGAACTTACTCTTTACGAGATGAAAAGATTGTATTGCCAGGTATTACAACAGTGCTTCAGCAGTTGTTTATGTCTCAAACAGGAGGCACTTATTCTTCAAGAAATAACCCTATAGAAAGGGAAGGTGATAGCTCACTACCTACTGATAATAATGAAAATGATTTATCAGCCACACCGATTATTACACAAATGGGGCAATATCATGTTGAATTGGTTCCTTTGCCTGCGGCAAATAGCTTATTAGTTAAAACCAGTCGAGAAGGGTTAGAATTAGTCAGTTCTTTAATTGAACAACTCGATAAACCTAAACGACAAGTTGAACTATCGCTATGGATTATTGATATTTCAAAAAATAAAGCGGATAGCTTAGGTATTGATTGGCAAGCTGGATATACCTCAGGCAATCACTCCTTCTCTTTTAATACATCAAGTTTAAGTGCTGCATCAGGTTTTAATTTCTTAGGAAAAATAAAAGCATTAACAGAAGACGGCGATGCCAAAATGGTTTCTCGCCCTATTCTATTAACTCAAGAAAATACTCCAGCAATTTTTGATAATAACACCACCTTTTATACCCAAATTAAAGGTGAGCGTGTTGCGACATTAGAATCAACAACGTTTGGGACGATGATGAGTGTATTGCCAAGAATTGGAGGATCTAATAAAGAAATTGAAATGATCATCAATTTGGAAGATGGGGCAGAAAAAAAAGATGATGCAGAAAAAGATGAGACGGTTGAACGTTTACCTGTAATTAACCGCACGAATATTAGTACTGTCGCGCGCGTTTCAGAAGGAGGAAGTCTATTAATTGGTGGCTATACTCGTGAAGATAATATTAATGCTGAAACTAAAATTCCCGTATTAAGTTCAATACCTTTGATTGGTGGATTATTTAGTTATAAATCAGACAATAATAAAAAGATGGTACGTATTTTTATGTTACAACCTCGTTTATTGGATAATACAGAAACGGATTTATCAGAATCCCTAAGCCAAGATCCATTTCAACCAATGAATAAAAAAACAACACAAGCATTGCAACAACTTCAAGCTTTTATGAGGTAATGTAATGATTGCACCAATTAACTCTTCTATACCGATTAGAGTGGAATCGAAAGAAAATAACGTTAGTCGCAAAAGTCAGCAAGAAACAGAATATAAGCAACCGAAAATTTCAGAAAAGCAAAATTACCAAAATCAATTAGCCGATATTGCTGATGATATGTCGATGGTTGCGACTCAATTTTCTCAACGTTATGGAAAGTGGTTAGATAAAAAAGCTAATCGTGGGAAAAGTACACTCTATATAACAGAAGAGGGTGCAGATAAAAAACTCGATAAAGTTTTGTTAATGTTTAAAAAATCAGGTCTAAGTCTTCAAGAACTTCTTGCTTATTTACGGCAAATGTTTCCTGATGAAAGCGATCTGGTGATGGTATTACGTGAGTTATTAAGAAAGAAAAAACTTGGTGCTCAGTTAGATGCTGGAATAGAAAATGAAATCGCTCGATTACTTGAGAGTGAAAATGCCAAGAATATTAAAGCAGGAATAAATATTGCCTTAAAAGCAAAAACATTTGCTAAATTATTATCATTAAATTCCACTGTACTACGAGATTTATATCGTAGTTATATTAATTTAGATATAGACCCAATTTATTTCTTTCAGATGTGGATGGAAGAATATGACGTTAAACAATGCACGATTATTTTGACATTTCTTTCTCAAAGTTTGTTATGTGATATGCAATCTTTAATGCCTAGTTGTGCTCAAAGTTCTGAATTTGGACAATTATTAGAACGAGTAAATAAATTAAGAGCATTATATGGTTTTATAGAATTAAATATGAATTTTTTTAAGAAAATAGAGTTACAGAATACCATATCAGAAAAACAACTTTATCAATTAATATTTTATGGAATGACATATCCAGAAGATATGAGTAAATATTTAATCTCACTATTATCAGGTGAATGGGGAAGTTTATTAATAACGGTAAAAATGAAGTTATTACAGGGAGTAAAAACCATGTTTAATAAATATCCAGAGAGCTTGTTTTTATCTGATGAGTTTAGGTTTGAGTGCCAAGTGATTATTCAAAAAATTATAGATGAATATATAAATATAGAAAGATTTTATTTAAGAAAATCAATATAAATATAATATTAAGCATGCTTTTATGGATATAAGTTATGGTTTATAAATTCCTTTCTGCCATTAGAAATCGTTCTGAGCTTATTGTATTAGCAATTATGGTTTTAGTGATCATGATGCTAATTATTCCGCTTCCGACTTACATCGTCGATTTTCTTATCGGGTTAAATATCACAATTTCTCTTTTGATTTTTATGAGTTCTTTTTATATTACCCGAATTTTAAATTTCATGACATTCCCAGCATTATTGCTGATAACCACTCTTTTTCGTTTAGCACTTTCTATTAGTACTAGTCGCTTAATTTTACTTGATGCTGATGCAGGTGAAATTATTACTTCATTTGGTGAATTTGTTATTGGTGAAAACCTAGTTGTCGGATTTGTAGTTTTCTCAATTGTCACTATTGTGCAGTTTTTGGTTATTACCAAAGGTTCTGAACGTGTTGCAGAAGTTGCTGCGCGTTTTTCATTGGATGGTATGCCGGGTAAACAAATGAGTATTGATGCAGATTTAAAATCCGGCATCATTACTAATGATGAGGTCAAAATAAGGCGTAAAGAATTAGGGCAAGAGAGTCAACTTTATGGTTCATTTGATGGTGCAATGAAATTTATTAAAGGTGATGCAATTGCTGGTATTGTGATTATTTTTGTCAATCTTATTGGTGGTATTTCTGTTGGTATGGCTCAAATGGATTTATCGATTTCACAAGCATTGCATACCTATACATTATTGACCATTGGTGATGGTTTAGTTGCTCAAATTCCAGCATTGCTTATCTCTATTAGTGCAGGTTTTATTGTTACTCGTGTTGGTGGTGAAAATAAAAACCTAGGTTTTAGCATAATGAATGAGCTATTAGCTCAAGACTTTGCTTTATTGGTGACAGCAATACTAGCATTTGTGATTGGTTTTTTACCTGGCTTTCCAACTCCAGTATTTCTTATTCTTTCTGCGATCATTAGTCTTTATTTTTTTAAAAAAAATAGGAGAAATAAAAAGAAAACCACCGCATCAGTGGTAACAGAAGAAGGCGAAAAAAATGAAGAGGGAGAAAGTAAAAAAGGACTTATTTCTAATCTTTTTTCAGGAAAGAAAGAGGAAGAAGAAAATGTTTTACTTACAGAAACGATCTCTTTAGAACAAGCAGAAACCTTACCTTTAATTGTCACTGTCTCAACGACGAAAAAAGATTACCTAACGAAAATTGTTTTTGATAAATGGCTTAAAAAAGAGTTTATTTTACAATATGGTGTTTTGCTACCTGACATTATGATCCATTATTCTGATGTAATTGAAGAAGATAGGATAATTATTTTAATTAATGAAGTAAAAGCTGATGAGTTTGATTGTCCATTCCCCCTTATTAATATAGAGGAACCTAATGATGAATTTTTCTCGTTAGGATTAAACTATATTGAAAAAGAAGACAATAAAATAAAAAGATATTGGGTGAAAGAAACAGAAAAAGAGAAACTTACCAAGTTAAATTATCAAGTTATTAAGTCAGAAAATTACTTTTATAATAAGTTTTCATATTTAATGACATCCAATATTATCGAGTTTCTAGGTATTCAAGAGACTAAAAATATTTTGGATAAAGTCGAAGAGCGATCTCCTGAGTTAATGAAAGAGTGTTATAGACAAGTTTCTATTCAGCGTATTAATGAAGTTTTACAAAGACTAATACAAGAAAAAATACCTATCAGAAATATAAAGACAATTATTGGTGGTTTAGTACAATGGGGTGGAAAAGAAAAAGACCCTATATTATTAACTGAGCATATTCGTTCATTGTTAGCCCGGTATATAAGTAGTTTTTTTTCTAAAAATGGAAAGATTAATGTTGTTATATTATCTAATGAAATCGAAGAGATAATCCGTAGTGGGATAAGGCAAAGTTCTTCTGGTACATTCCTTAATTTAGAGCCTGCTGAGCTTGATCTTATTATGGAAAAAATGACAGTTGCTTTTGATGAAATTAAATATATTCAAAACTATGTTGTTTTAACGGCAATAGATATAAGACGATTTGTTAGAAAATTATTAGAGACGCAATTTTCACAGCTTTCAGTTTTATCTTATGACGAATTATCTTCAGATATGGAAATAAATGTTTTGCAATCTATTTAGGGGAAGAATATGTCTTGTGATCTAGCAGGTTTAATTATTGACTCCATGAGTGTTATAGGTCGTGATGATCTTTTTTCTGGTGGTAGATCTATCGATAATCATTCAACAATTACTATTAGTCTTGGTGAAATGCCCGATATTAATTTATTAACTGTCGATGATGTTCCTATGATTTGGTCTGTATTACGTGAATATGATGAAAATCAATTACGACAAAATAGCAGTGGTATTTTATTAGAGCAAATAAATACACAAACAGAGAGCTTTTATCCTGGTCAACCTGCTTTAGTGAAAGTGGAGTCTGATTTAGAACTGAGAGCTTCTTTTATGCCTGTTGCATTACAAAATGGTGAAACAATGGCAAAAGCGATTGATGAATTTTTTCAAGTTATGAATCAAATTTATCAGCAATTTATTAATTAGTAATGAACAAATTATTTTCAGCATTTCGTTACGCAGCTCACCCTACACGAATACAAGGAAATATTCTGGAGGTGATGCTGCGTGACGTTTTTATTGGTGAAATTTGCCAAATAAAAACAGGCATAGAAAATAAAGAAGCTGTTGGTGAAGCTATTGTTATTGGATTTCGTAATGGCATAACAATACTGAGTATGATGGGAAGTTCTCAAGGATATTCTTTACAGATAGTCGTAGAGCCGACAGGAAAATCTTTTTCGGTTGCATTAAATAGCAATGTATTAGGTAGCATGATTGATATCAAAGGGCACTGCTTATTAAGATTTGATAACAGTGAACCACCTGAAGAGACGTATAATGAGTTATTTCCTGTTGACGCAAACCCGCCATCATTTAGTGATAGGTTGCCTATTAACACACTTTTTCAATCAGGAGTACGAGCCGTTGATGGTCTATTAAGTTGTGGATTAGGGCAACGAATGGGAATATTTGCGAGTGCAGGAACAGGTAAAACCATGTTAATGAATATGTTTATCCGTTTTTCACAAGCTGATATTTTTGTTATTGGCCTAATCGGCGAGAGGGGACGTGAAGTCACGGAATTTGTTGAAGAGTTGAAAAGTGATAGTCGTTGCCAAAAAACAGTTTTGATCTGTTCTACTTCTGATCAGCCTGCGGTTGATCGCTGTAATGCTGCGCTTGTAGCAACAACGGTTGCAGAATATTTTCGGGAAAAGGGAAAACATGTTGTCTTATTTATTGATTCGATAACACGTTATTGTCGGGCATTACGTGATGTTGCGCTTACTGCGGGTGAATTACCCGTACGTAAAGGTTATCCTGCTTCTGTATTTGATAAGTTACCTGCAATCTTAGAACGACCTGGTGTGACTAAAATCGGTTCGATAACTGCTTTTTATACTGTTTTATTGGAGAGCGATGATGAACCTGATGCTATAGGTGAAGAAGTACGCTCTATTTTGGATGGTCATATTTATCTTTCGCGTAAAATTGCAGCATCTGGCCATTATCCTGCTATTGATATTTTAGGCAGTGTAAGTCGTGTTTTTCAACAAATTACGAGTGAAAAACAGCAACAAGCAGCATTAAAAGTAAGACAAATTTTAATGCGTTTACAAGATATTAAATTATTGCAAGAACTGGGTGAATATCATGTTGGCGATAACGCACTTAATGACGAAGCCGTCAATAAACAAGCTTTAATTGAACGTTTTTTAGTTCAATCCTTTAAAGAAAAAGCTGAATTTCAAGAAACTCAGGAAAAGCTATATGCGCTTACCTCTTGAACAGCAATCTCTTATTAATGCTGTTATTAAACGTCAACAAAAAATAGAAAAAAAACAGCACCAATATCAACAATTATTAATTGAAGCTGAAAATAAAAAAATAGAACAACAACAATTAGCAAATGCATTAAAAAATGAGATACCGGCTTATGAAAAAGCTGGTACTTATTCTTTTATTTCATTAAATCAACAGCGACGAAAACAAGCTATCGTTTTATCATCATTAAATATATGTTATGCCCAAATTAAAGAAATTGAAAATAAATTAACTCAATTACAACAAGATAAGATGGCTTTGCAAAAAGAGTATCTTGTAGCTGTTAAGAAACAAAAGAAAATGCAACGTTATTTTGATAGAAAACTGTTAGAAAAAACACTATATCTAGAACGTTTAGAACAGAATGAAATACAGGAGATGGCGTTGTATGAACAAAATAATATCTGATAGTATTAGATTAACTCAGATTACTTATAATGATGAGGTTCATTTTACAAATAATGAATCTCAACTAAAAACTATAACGTCTAAAAATCTACAAAATTTCAAAATTAAATTGCAGTTATTATCTCTTATAAGTAAAAAAGGCAATAGCGCAGAGAAAAAAGATGTTGGTAGTAAAAAAGAAGTCGCTGAAGTTATAGATAAAAAAGATGTTGATAGTAAAAAAGAAGTCGCAGAAGTTGTAGATAAAAAAGAAAAATTATCTACAAATAAAAATACCAAAGATGAGTTGGATACGGATGGTGATGAGCTTAAAAATCTAGAAGGATTATTGCTCAACCAGCAAATAATGCAACCAGTTATCCCATTGAATTTTAAAAAACAGTTAATCAGTCAAGGTATTGATATAAAAAATAATAAATTAAAAAACACTATAAATTATATTGATAAAAATAGTAGAAAGGTAGATCTTAAAAGAGAATTGTCTACGCCTGATAGTAATATCACAAATAAAAAAATAAATATAAAACAAAAAGATAAAGAGTTTGTTGATAGTAAGGTTGATAAAAAAGAAAGTATAAATAAAATACTAAAAAAAAGTATGGAGCCACACTTATCAAATACTGATTTAAAATATGGATTAGAATCAAAAAATAAAAATGAATTTATTAATTTTGATGAAAGAAACCTTTTTTTTGATAGGGTTAAAAATAAAATATCAAACTCAAAGAATAAATTAGATAATATATTAATAGAGAATGTGTCACATCATGATCTCATAAAATATGAGAATAATAAATTACCATTAAATAATAAATTAGGTCAGGATAATGATCATATTTTGTTAGCCGATAACCTTAGAAAAAAGACGGAAAATAGATTAAAAGAACAATTACAAGATACAGCGTTAATAAATACGACTATGTCGTTATCTGATGTAGCAAAATCACAGTTAACACCTAAAACAGAAAATACGTTTTCTGGAAAGCAATTACTTAATTTACCAACGTGGAATATTTTACATAAAACAGATGTTCTATTCTCTAAACCTAATAATATAACTTATGTTTTTAAACGTTGGGGAAATGACAATCACCAAGTACAAATTCGTTTTGCGCTAGAAAATCAAATTCAATTAATTGCATCAACTGGACGAGTTTATCAAGCATCATTTGAAAATTTAAATCAGTATCAAGGTCGTTCAACACTATCTTTAGAAAATAATGAAAAAAATAGCTATAGGCATATTAATTCAATTGATGCAGATAAGCATAAAGAGGATGAATATTGATGAATACGCCATTAGAAAATGAAAATTATGAAGGCAGTGCAATGAAATATTTATCTGCATCATTTGATTCATTACCTACTGACATATCAAGCTATTATTTTCATATTAAAGGAGAAAATACATTAGCCACTTTTAGTGGGTTTATTTTAGTGAATACTGTTATGACTAAAATTTACCCCGAAAAAAATATTGATTGGACACAAGTTCCTGCATCTTATTTATGTGCTTTTTTATTAGAAAAATTCTCAAAAATTACACTTCCTTTTGCACAAGAGCCTATGTCTCTTAAGGTAAATACTGTCTGTTTGGGAAAGTCAGCTGACATTCGTTATCCTGTAGTTAATAGTGATATTGGTGAATTATTTATAAATGAAATTAATGGTAAATTTCAATGGATGAGCATATCAGAAAAGAAAATTGGTGCTATAGCTGATTTTTATTGGGGAAGTAGCCAAATTTCCCTTTCATTACTTAAAAGTGCATTACAAGGCGATATTTTATTAATTAAGACAGTTTCTCCAATATTAGTTATTGGGCAAAAGAAATGGATGAAATTTGAATGGAAAGGGGAAAATAGCGTGGAATTAAATGAAATGTTTGATCCTGAAAAAACCGATCTTGATGATTTAATTCAACTTCATCAAAAAAATGTTGATGACCATAATGATGATATTTTGCCAACTCTAGAGCATGATAATTCTGTCAATTTACAATCAATTAGCACCATTCCTGTTACTGTCTCTTTTTTATTAGCTAGTAAGACGTTATTGATAGAACAGATAGAAGCACTTGCGCCAGGTGATAAAATAGAGTTACCAGAAAATGCTTACCAAAATATTATTGTAAAAGTAAATGGCATATCTGTTGCATCGGGTGAGTTAGTTAAAGTTGGCGATAACTTTGCTGTTGAAATACAACGTTCTTTTTCAGCTCAAGAGTAATTTATGGATAGCCCAACAACCCTAATTCTGACGCTTGCTTTTGCAACATTAGCTCCTTTTATTATTGCGGCAGGAACATGTTATTTAAAATTTTCAATAGTATTAGTGATGACACGTAATGCACTTGGTGTTCAACAAGTTCCGTCAAATATGGTACTTAATGCGGTTGCATTGATGATGGCGCTATTTGTCATGACGCCAATTGCTAAAAATAGCTATCAATATTTAGTTGATGAACCTATTAGTATTACATCACCAGAATCATTAGAACGCTTTTCTGATGAAGCATTAGGTGAATACAAGCGCTATTTATATCGTTATTCAGAGCCAGAATTACTTGAGTTTTTTGAAAAAGCGCAGGGAAATAGGCCCGAGAGCCAAGGTGATAGTGAAAATATTGAAAATTCTTTACTCTCATTATTACCTGCTTATGCATTAAGTGAAATTAAATCTGCATTTATTATTGGATTCTATCTCTATCTTCCCTTTATTGTTATTGATTTGGTGGTGTCTTGTATTTTATTAGCATTGGGTATGATGATGATGAGCCCTATAACGCTATCAGTACCATTAAAACTTATTTTATTTATTGCAATGGATGGTTGGACTTTATTATCAAAAGGATTGATTAATCAATATCTTGATCTTATGGCGGTAAGCTAATGGATATGGTCTATGCAGCAAATAAGGCAGTTTATCTGGTTATTTTGCTTTCTGCGGGTCCGATAGCAGTAGCAACTTTTGTTGGCTTAATTATTGGTTTATTACAAACTATTACGCAAGTTCAAGAGCAAACATTACCTTTTGGAATAAAGTTAGTGAGTGTCTTTGTCTGTTTGTTGATCACAATGGGCTGGATGGGCGATAAAATATTAGTCTATGCAAAAGAGATGCTAGTTATAGGATTATCTGGATAAATAACATGTTGATACTATTTGGGTATTTACAAGTTTATTTGATCGATTTGCTACTTTTAGTTGCTCGCTTATTTCCTGTCTTTATGTTTATCCCTTTTCTTAATAGCCGAGTATTAAATAGTCAGTTATTGAAATACATTATCGTGTTTTATGTTGCAATGGGAATAAAAGCCAGTATTCCTATTACTGATGATATAAGAGAGAGTTGGGGGATTATTTTAATTAGTGAGCTAGTGGTTGGCATATTAATTGGATTATTAATAGCGACGCCTTTTTGGATTGCGTCAGCATTTGGTGAATTTATTGATAATCAACGAGGTGCAAGCATTGGTGATACTATTAATCCAACGACAGGTATTGAATCTTCTGAATTTGCTTCTTTAACTGGGTTATTTTGTGTTGCCTATTTTATGAACACAGGTGGCTTAGTTATTTTAATGGATACTTTAAAAGACAGTTATGATGTCTTTCCTATCGGTTATTTTAATCAAAATATTGGCTACTCTTTTATTGGTAAATGGCTAACTGATATGGTAAGAGTTGCGATCGTGCTCGTTTCACCTGTACTTATTATTATGTTTTTAAGTGAAGTTGCATTGGGTGTTTACTCTCTATTTTGCCCACAACTTAATGCTTTTTCTTTATCATTGTGTATTAAGGGGGTCATAGCATTTTCTGCGTTGCTCCTCTTTTTTGCTTCAGCATTAACAAATGAATTATCTGAATTTTTTAATAACAGATATTTTTATGAGTTATTTATGAGAATTTATCATGGCTGAAAAAACGGAAAAACCAACCCAGAAAAAACTGGACGATTCATCTAAAAAAGGCCAAAGCTTTAAAAATAAAGAGCTAACTTCTGGGTTAGTCTATATTATTGGTATGATGTATATATTTCATCAGACTGATTTCACCGAGTTTGTTCATTTTTACCAATCACTTTTACTTCATCCTACTAATATTACATTAAAAAGTTATATTGAAGTGATATCAAAAATATTTTTTGATATCATTTTGCCAATATTAGTTGTAACTGCATTAGTTGGCACAATTCCTTCTTTGTTTGAATCGCGTTTTAAATTGGCCACAGAGGCAATAAAACTAGATTTAACTCGTATCAATCCCATTTCTGGATTTAAAAAAATATTTAGCTTAAGAACTGTTAAGGATTTTATAAAAACACTACTTTTTATTGTAGTATTTGTCATTACTTGCTATTTATTTATTGTTGTATATGGGCGAGAAATATTTTTATTATATCGTTCTGGATTAAATCAAGTTATTGATAAATGGGGTTCGCTAGTTGTTAGTTTTATATTTGTTTTTTTTATATTGTCTTTACCTATTCTTATTTTAAACATTATTACAGATTTCTTTCTGTTCTTAAAAGATATGATGATGGAAAAGCATGAGGTTAAACAAGAAAATAAGAATATGGAGGGCGATCCCGAAATAAAATCAACACGTAAACAATTACATCAAGAGTTACTTGATGAACCGATGAAGAAAGTGATTAGGGATTCTTCTGCAGTCATTGTTAATCCAACCCATGTGGCTGTTGGGATCTATTTTGATCCTGATAATGGCATTATGCCATTGGTTTCATTGAAATGTATTAATGCAAAGGCATTAGCCGTTAAATCCTATGCAAAAAAAGTAGGTACGCCTGTTGTAAGATATCCTGAATTAGCCCGGAAGATTTATCATAAATATCATCTTTTTGAAGTTATGATGGATCAGGATTTATTAGATATTATGGATATTTTAATTTGGTTGAAGAGAATAGAAATCGATGGAAGATTAAGAGAAGAGATGGATTATATAAATGAATAAATGCTTTTTATTTTATAAATATAAAAAAATATAAAAAAAGATAATTCATTTTTATAAATAGTGGCGTGTGTTTTATTAAAGTAATTGAACGAAAATTATTCTATGATTTTATTATTAATTATTCATCTAAGATGAAAGGATTAACACGATGTCAATATATGAAAAAATGTCAGAAAAAGAAATTGATCAATTAGCAAGCTATATTGTTTCTATTGTTCAAAATGGGACAACACTTAAGGATGAAAGCGCTATTCCAGAAGGATTTATGGAAGGAATCTACTCATTTGCTTATGACTTCTACCAGAAGGGAAAGCTGGATGAAGCCGAAGCTATTTTCAAGTTTTTATGTCTTTATGATTTTTATAATGTTGATTATATCATGGGATTAGCTGCAGTTAATCAATTGAAAAAACAGTACCAAGCAGCAGTTGATCTATATGCTTTAGCTTATTTAAATGCAGATAAAGATTATCGCCCCGTATTTTATGCAGGGCAGTGTAACTTGTCTTTAGGGGAAAAAGAGAAAGCAAAATATTGCTTTGACCAAGTGGTTAAAAATATTAATGATAAAGCGATAAAAGAGAAAGCAATAGTTTATTTAGAGTCATTAAAAGATATACCTCTTATCGTCATCGATGAAAGTAAGGATGAGTAATATGAATGGTAAAGTTAATAATGATATTATTTATGAACGAAAAATTTCTACTTTCTCACCTTCTAAGGAGGTTGAGAAAGTTAATAAGCAGAGTGTAAAACAAGCTCAAATAATTAATACTGTTACTAATGAAAAGTTAATTAATGATGTCGTTTTAAAAGATAAAAATAGTTTTGAATATCCTGTTCTAAGAGCACCTATAGAACAAGAAGAAAATAGTAAAAAAATAGATACTAAATCTGATTTAAATTTTAATATCAAAACAGCAGCAACACAAGAAGACAAGGCACAGCCATATCCTCAAAAAAAAGAAACAGAGAGAGAATATGTATTAAATAGCCCCGTTGAGGCAAATAGAAAAGAGGAGATTTTAGCCAATCAAAAGCACCTATATGATGATTGTAAGTGTGGTGTAAACCAAAATTCTATCAATATCAATCTTACTATAAAAGAACATCCGAGTTTATCTACTGAGTCAAGCTTTTCCCCTCCGAAAGGAACAAATACTTACCTCTATCTACAACTATCATATCAAAATTTAATAAATAAAAGTATCTTAGATAAATTAAAAGATATTGATAATATTGATTATTATCTAGATAAATTAGATAGATTATCTCAAGGTGTTAATGGGCTAAAAAATGATTATCAATCTATTTTAGATGATATGAATAATTATAAAGAAGCTTATATTGATTATTGGATGGAAATCTATAATCAAATTAAGATTAATAAGTTTAAAACTAAAGATGAAGTTATTAATTTTTTAAAAAATAAAAATATTCCTGATGCTGTTATTAGCAAATTACTTACTAAAAAGATTAAAACTAGAGAGGAAATGGAGGTTTTTCTTAAAGATAAATTTCCTTTTATGCGCTTACCTGATAGCACTAAAGATTATACTTTAGCGGATATTAATAAATTAGCTAATAAATTAGCTAATTTTTTAGATGAAGCATTTAAATATATACCAAATGTTTCTATGAGCAATGATAAGCTTAATTCTATTACATTTCATAGAGATGAATTAAATTCATTAATTAATAAAAAGCATGATGAGTCAATTAATAGTAGATTAGATAGCGCAAAAGATATTTATCTTAAGCTAACAAAATCGCAAAGTAAAATAGAGCTCGAAGTTGTATCACATGTACTAACGGGAATGGCTTTATTAACTTTTTTATTAGCTAAATTACGAGAGTTAACATTAAGAGTCACCTTACAACGTGTTCGGGGTGAACAGAAAATATTTAATGATATTCAGGAAGTGACCACTAAATCATTAAAACAAAAAATTGAAGATCAAAAAGCTCAACTTGAAAAGAAAAGAGAAACTGACTTTTGGGGGGGGATTGCTTTAAAGATATTGGGTGCTTTATTAACACTTATTGCGGGTGCCGTTGCTATTTTTACAGCGGGTGCTTCATTAGTTTTACTTGGTGTTGCTGTGGTGATGATGGTAGCCAGTGTCTCTTTAACAGTTGCTGATGAAATTTATCAAGCGATAACTCATAAATCGTTTATGGAAGAGGCAATGGCTCCTGTTACAAAGGCGGTAAGTGAACTTGTCGATAAACTTGTTGATGCTATTACCGATGAACTCGTGGCTGAATTTCAAACTGCATTTTCTAATATTTTATCGAAATTTGGTGTAAGTAAAGAAGCTATTGAAGATCTTATGAAAAAAACTAAAAATGAAATGACAGAGCGGATAAGAATGGTAGTAAAGTCTGTCGTTGCTGTTGGACTTTTAGCGGGAAGTATTGCATTAAGTTTTGTTGCTGGTCCAGCGGGTAATGCAGTGACTAGTGTCGCTAAAAAGATTTTTACTGAACAAGTTAAAATGATATTAAAGAAAATATTAAATAATTATCTTGAAGCTATGTTAGGTAAAATGGTTAAAGAAATAATTATGGAAACATTAAAGAATCTTTTTAAATCAATAATTAAACTATTAACTAAAGATCTTGCTGCTTTTGGATTAAATGCTTTGAATAGAATGCTTTTAATATCAAGATTAATTACTGCTGCAGTTGAAAGTATTATTAATATATATACAGCGACCATTACCAACGCAATTATTAGAGCTATTGCAGATTCTAAAAAGTTACAAGTTATATTAAATATGATCCAATCATTAATAGAGAAAATTATGGATAGTTATCACGAACAAGTAGACACATTAACTGAAATGTTGCAGAGCATGAGTGATAATTTATCTATAAGTAATAAAACTCGAGCACTTATTGTAAAAAATATGAATATTTAATTTATTTTATAGGAGTAATATTATGGTTTCCAATGTAAGTAATAAATATGATAATGTATTTTCAATAAAAAAACAGTTAGAAAATGGTATTGATAATATTGATAATGTTAAGAAAAACACTGAAACTAATAATAATTTAATGCTTGATAATAGAAGTAGAAGAAGAGCAAATGAGATAAATGAACGAATTGAAAGAAAAGAATATCAGGTTTATATTGAAAATCCTAAGATAAGGGAGCCAAAAAACAAAGCAAATTATCAATATTTAACTATTGAATTACAAAAAGATAAAGCTGTAAAGAAAAATAATATAATAAATAATAGTATTTTTAATTTTCTTTCTAAAGAAATGATAAATATTATTAACTTAATGATTGATTATCTAATAGCTATGATAAAAAAATATGAGTCATCAAGAAAGTTAGGCAATGTGTTTATGTTAATGCAATTGAGTTACGCTAATCAAATAAAAGATGATTTATATAAAAAAGCGGACCTTGTATTTTCTGCTGCTATTTCAAGTGCTACTGTTTCTATGGCCATTCATGGCATTGGTGCTTTTACCTCAATAAAAGGATTAGGTAAGGCGAAATTATCAGGTGAGACAAATAACAAGATTATGATTCAAGGTTCATTTATTTCATCCATGGCAGACCCTGTATCAAAAATAGTTGATAGTTCTATTCAAAATAATGCATTACGTATGGACGGTGATATTAAGGTATTAGAAAATTCTATTCATGCCGCAGGGCAATTGGATAGTAATAACTCAGAGATCCAACGCGAAGCCTTAGATATTATTAAAACGTTAATACAAGCAATGGATGCAATTATTCGAGCCAATCAAGATACGGCTTCAACGATTTCTAGTAATGTAAGAGGTTAATAGTGGTAAACCCAACTAACTATGATAAAAACTATAAAATAATAATCTTTATTTAAATAAAAGTAATTTAAAAGATCACTAGATGCATTAGGAAAAAGGATAAATACCAATCTCAATGAACTTTCTAAAAAATACAGTGCTGAAAATAGTAATTATGATTACTTTGTAAAAATAGTCAGTAGTACAATGAATGTACTACTAGAAATGGCAAAAGAATTTTTACGTTTTTAATAAATAGATAGCATTATAAATTTATAATTATACTGAAAATATTCAATTGTTTTGACTTTAAATCAAGTAATAACTTAACTAAAAATGCTGATACTTAATTTTTTATGGCTTTATATATAAATTTATAATTTATAGAAAGACACTTATTTTATTTAAAGGTAAGAGGTTAATTATGGTCGGTCATGTAATTGATAATTTTAATGTTTTTGAAAAAAATAAAAAATTATTAACGGGAACTAATCTTTACGAAAATAGCTCTTATGTTGTTGATAAAGAATATGATCAGCTAATGCCCGAAAAATTTAACCAAGAAGCTATTAGAGTTAAAGAGAAATTCCAAAATGAAATTAATAAAATTATTTCAATATCATCATCATCTACTTGTTTTGTTAATCATTATTCTTTAAAAGAAGAAGAGATTATTAATAAAAACAAATATGCAATAAATACTAACAATGCCAGAATACTAGAGAAAGAGATATCTCAAATTCAACAGATGGACTCTCAAGTTAATAGCAGAAGTGACTCTAATGCTAATTCATTGCATGATTTTTTTAAAGAAGTCAAAGATTCTATTGTCACAGGTAAAAATGATTACTTAGATGTTTTAAAAGATGTTTTTTCTAATTATATGAAGTTTGTTAATGAATTAAGAGAGATATTAGCAAGTATTAGCCAATATGTTAGTGCAGGAAGTGATGATAACCATATTAACTTTAAACGAAAAGACTTTTATAAAAAAATAAAAGATTTTATTGATAAATATAGTTCTCGTTTCAATGAAGATCTTTATTTAGGGAGTTTTGTTTTCAAACAAGATAGTGATGGTCATTTTTATCGTGAAATTAACGGCGAAAGAATATATGCTAATGGAATTATGGTACCTATTGATGCCATAGAAGATTTATTAAAGGAGATTAAAGGTGGCAAGGTTAGTATAAATCAATTATCCAGCCCAGATATGGAATATGAAATTCACTTCAAGGTGGATTTGTCTAGTTTTAATAAATTATTAGATTTAGTATTGGATGGAACATCAGAGGATGAAATTAATAAAGCCTCTGATGGTTCAGATGTTAAACTTTTATCATCGGAATTTAATTTGCTAAAAAATGGTATAGATGCATTTGAAAAAAATATAAATACTAATCTTGATGAGCTTTCTAAAAAATATAGTGCTGCAAATAGTAATTATGATAATTTTGTTAAAATAGTTAGTAGTACCATGAATACCTTATTAGAAATGGCAAAAGGATTCTTACGTTTCTAATTTTCTATAGAGTAACGTAATGGAAATTAAAGTTTATTTATGGATAAAAAAGAGCTGATATTAAAATAAACATCAGCTCTTACATCGATAAAAATAAATTAGAATTTATATTCAACGCCTAACCAGTAATTACGACCATCTTCCATATAACCCTGAGTATATTCATAAGATTTATCGAATAGGTTATTGATTGATGCATTAGCAGAAATGCCATACCCCAAATCATAATCTAAACGTAGATCTGTTTTTGCATAGCCGGCCAGCTTGTCATCTTCATCAATCCGGTTATAAGTCCAGCCTTGTGCTTCTTCCATAACGGTAAAGCGAACTTGTTCAACTGGAATAAATGTTATCCACATATAGGCTTTATGTTTTGGTAAGCCTTCAATGCGTTCGATCTGTTTCGGGTCACTATGAATATAACTATAGTTTAAGCCAAGTTCTAACCAATCTGTCACGTTACCTTTGGTGCCTAAATCTAAACCAATATAGTCAATACGTCCGCTATTTTGGTTTTGGAAGAAAGCTGTACCATTGCGATAAACAGTATGTGCCATAATTGCATCGCTGATACGATTGTAGTAAAGACTCGTTTGATAACCCCAGTTATCGGTAATATGACCGTTATAGGTTAAATCGAAAGATAAAGCGCGCTCAGGATTTAAATTAGGATTAATAATCCCTTTTGAGCTATCTTTCGGTTTTTCAGTCGTGTAACGTTCTTTTTGGGTAGGGAAACGGCTACGATCAGAAACAGAGAAACGAATGCTATCATTATTCGCTAATGAATATTTAGCCATCATCTCCCAGTTAAAGGCAGTTTGTTTATTATCATCAGCACCTTTGTCGGTATCAACACTATCACGCCAGTCATAGCTAATCGCACCCACAAAATCTAAATCGTTAGTCGCCACCCACTGATATTCAGAGGCTAAAGACCATGTTCTGTCTTTATAACGTATCCAATCACCATTTCTCTTTTTTTGAGAGCGGTGAACATCATCTTTCCAGTGTGTCGCAAAAGAGAGTAAATCATTTTCGCGAGTATCAATGCCTAACTGTAATGCGGCACCTGTGCTGTAGTCATCATAATGACTATAGTCAACATAGTTGCCTTTTTTCGGATACATATAGAGAGTGTTTTCAAATTTGTCGTGATAAGCGCGGCTCTGTAGATTAATACCATCGGTGATTTGAGTAATACCGCTATAGTAGTAGCTCTCTTTGTTGTAATCTGGCCATGCCCAATACTTATATTTACCTTTTGCATTAATAGAGGTATTAGGCGGGCTATTTTTTTCACCCTCTTGTTTTACATAAGTTAGGGTATATTCGTCAGAAGGACGAGGTGTCCAACCAACTTTGATCATGCCACGTTTATCATCAGTTGCTGAATTATCACGACGTCCATGAGTTCCAGCTACTGCATTATTTTCATCAGCGCCGGGGATTGGAGTAAAACGTTGTTTTAATTGACTTCCACTAATTTGAATAAAGCCTAAATCATTTCGAGCACCTAAACGTGCACTCATGTTGTGTGCATAATCAGCACCACGAGCAAAGCCTTGAGAATAGGCAATACTGCCTTCTAACGGTTTTTTCGGTGTTGCTGTTGTGATATTGATAGCGCCCCCCATTAAGTTAGGGCCTTGTAGTAATGACGTGTAACCTTTATTAACTTCAATGCTTGCCAGATCGTTGGTGGTAAAACGAGCCAAGTCTAAGTTGCCATCATAAGGTACATAAGTAGGAATACCATCAAAGAATACTGGTATTTGGCGGCTATCAAAGCCACGTACTTTAATGGTGTATTCATTACGGTTACCTGATTTTTGCATAACAACACCAGGTAATGTTGCAATAGCTTGTGCTGCATTCACTTTATTTTGTTCAAGCATCTGCTCTTGCGTTAACACATCTGGATTTGCCGCTATTGGGCTACTCCAAACAGTTAATAAATCAGGTGTTGATTGGCCATAAGTGGTATCAGCAAGCGCAATATTTGGTAGTAGGGCGAAAGATAAGCAGTAGCATAGAGGTTTTAATTTCATTATTCCAATCTCAAATTATGTAACCATTATGTAATTATTTATATAACGGTTTGCGTAAAAATAAATGAATAAAATGAGCACTTACTTATAAGTGCTCTGCTTATTTATAAAACAAATTGATTACGTTGAAAGTGACTCAAGTACGGCGAAGCATTCCACTATGTCGACACTACCGTCTCCTTGTGGCTTACTTCACTTTGTTTACAACGTGCATTTTCTTTGCTTATTATTGATTAAATTTGTAAACACTTACTTACATGTAATTTGTTATTTTTTATTTAATTTTTTGGATACAAACGAACTTTAATATCTGCCGGTGGAGCATAATAAGGCGCAGACGTTACCATTAAAGTAATACCTGTCTGTGCATAATTTTCTATCGTATTGAGGTTAATACCACCAGCTACAGATAAGTGACAATGAGGCGCGATTTGAGGCGCTTCTTGTTGTAACAGTGAGATATCTTCAATCGAAAATTTATCTAACTGTAAAATATCAGGCTGTGCTTTTAACGCTTCTCTTGCTTGTCCAATATCATCCGCTTCCACAACAATACATTTTTCAGGTGCCGCTTGGCGTAACTGCTTAACGTGTTGTGCCCAATTATCAGGCTCTGATAGAAATCGGCGATGATTAGCAAAGAGTAAAATAGTTTCAGAACAACCTTGGCGATGAATAATACCACCACCAGCGAGTACTGCTTGGGTTGCTAGTAATTTGGTATTAGGGATATTTTTACGAGTACACGCAATTTGCCCTTGAGGTTGATAGCGGTGATAGATTTCTAGCATTCTTGCCATATAGTCACTAACGCCACAACTCCACTCCAATACGTTTTGTACTACTTTCCATCCTTGATGTAGTGCATCAGCAGGGCCTTCGGCAGTGATTAAGCAATCACCATTATTAGCAAAATCACCGTCTTGTAGATGTCTTGTGACTACTAATCCTAATTTTTCTAATAAACGGCAACCTAGCGTGATCCCACTGACACAACCCACTTCACGGCGTGTAAATGTCATTGTACCGATGTGATCACCAATATTGAGCGCTCGACTAGTGAGGTCGCCATATTGGATATCTTCCATCAATAAATTATCAAGAAAGGTATCAGGATAATAAATCATAGGGTTAACTCACTTTCAGGGACGACATCCCAAGAAACCATCGCCCAATCACGAGTGGGGGAAATCAGTGAAACACCCCTTGCAATGCTTTCATGATAGTAATGCGTTAGGCGTACTATTTCGTCTTCGTTTAAAGGCCCTACAGAGAAGTTGATGCCTTCAATAAATTGCTCAAGGTTATTGAAATTACTCTGACAATTACGGCTACGGATATAATCCACTTTAGGGTTGATCCCCATTTGGTTCAGCATATTCACTGCATAAATATACGTCGGAAGAGTAGGAACATCTCGACCCAGTAAGCGAATAATACGTTGATCAACAAAGGTTGGTGAAACCGTGTGAGTAGTATAAACACGTAGTTTAGCTTGACGATTAAGCTTTAAGAGCGCAGTTTTCAAATCCATCACTAATGTTGAGCGTGAAGCAACGGCGATATCACAACGAGGAAGATCATCCCAACTATCTTCCCATGAACAAGTGATAAATTCAGCGTGGTTGATACCCGATTGTTCAGCTCTGCGTTTAGCGACAGTTAACATGCCTGTACTGTAATCAATACCAAAGATTTTTTTGAATTTGTCTGCCACATGAAGGCTGATAGAGCCCGGGCCACAACCTACATCTAATAGGGTTTCAGCATCGGTAAAATCCATCATTTCACGAAATTTTATTAAATAGGGATCATTAGGATTGGCACAGGTTTCTGCCATCTTTTCAGCTCGTTTATCCCAATGTTCAGGCTCTTTTTTAGTTCTTTCTGCCTGTATCATATGGTTTTTATAAAGTTCAGCAAAATCAGTGGTTTCAATAGTATTCATATTCTTGCCTATAGCCATTTTTATTATCAGAGTAGGCGTGAAAATGCGCCTGAATATCTGTTGGTTGTACACCATAAAGGTGCGCTAAGTTTTCGGGTGTTAGCAAAACGTTAGGACTGTTTTGTAAAACAGGGGTATGAGGTGTCAGTAAAATAACATCATCTGCTAAAGAGGCCGCGTGTTGAGGGTGATGTGTAGACATAAACACACTGATCCCTAAAGTCTTTAATGCCTTAACTTGGGTAAGCAGTTTTATTTGATTACCAAAATCAAGGCTTGCTGCAGGTTCATCCATAATCAGCAACTTAGGTTGTTGTATCAATGCGCGCGCAATTAATACCATCTGTTTTTCACCGCCACTTAAAGTATCAAAAGTTCGTTGTGCAAGATGAGAAAGTGAAAGCATTTCTAAGGTTTCCATTGCCATTGCTTTATCTTGTGAGCTAGGCATAGAGAAAAAGGAGATATGCGCCCCTCGCCCCATCACAACCATATCGATAACATTGAACGAAAAGGGGATATGTGTGGCTTGAGGAACATACGCCACTACTTTAGCAAGTTCTGTTGGTGACCACTCACTTAGTGTTTTACCCGCAATATGAATCTGACCATCAATACAGGGTATTAGCCCTAACAGCGTTCGCATCAACGTCGTTTTGCCACAACCATTGGCGCCTAATAAGCAGATGATTTGCCCTTGCTCGATATGGAATGAGAGATCTTTAATTAAGGTTTTGCCTTTATAGCCAATGGCGAGCTGCTTTGCATTAGCAATGATCATGAGCCTTTCCTTGTTCGAAGTAATAACATTAAGAAGAATGGCGCACCAATGGCAGACGTTAAAATACCTAATGGAAGTTCAATATTGGCAATTGTACGGGCTAATGTGTCCGTAATTAACAACATGATGGCTCCCACAAGTAAGGAAACAGGGAGTTGTTGGCTGAAGTTGGCACCCACTAACAATCTTGCAATATGGGGAACAATTAAGCCGAGCCACCCAATAATACCTGCAATAGAAACAGCACTTGCGGTGATTAATGTGGCTGACAAAATAAAGATAAGTCGAGTGACTTCAACGTTTAAACCTAACGCTCTCGCTTCTTCGTCAGATAAACTGAGTATATTCATACGCCAGCGTAATAAAATGAGTGGAATAAAACCCACTAACATTAAAGGGGCAATCGAAATTAAATCAGAAGCGGTAATGGTTGAAAGCCCACCCAAAAGCCAAAAGGTAATTGAAGGTAATTGAGTATAAGGATCGGCGAGAATTTTCATTAATGAGATTGCTGAGCCACACAATGCACTAACAGCAATACCAACCAACACAAGGGAAAGTACCGGATCGTGTTGTTTTGCAAGCCTCGCAATAAAGTAGACTAGAGCAACGGTGGCTAAACCGCCAGTAAAGGCAAAAAGTTGAATAGACAACATTGATTGTCCAAGAAAAATACCGAACACGGCACCTACGCCAGCACCGGAAGATACCCCAAGAATATCCGGTGATACCAAAGGATTACGGAACATTCCTTGATAAGCAGCACCCGCAATCGCCAGTCCTCCACCAATTAAGATTGCCGCTAGAACGCGAGGAAATCTGATTTGCCAAAAGACGGTTTCAGTACGGTTATACGCTATATTGCCGGTAAATTTATTACTTATCAGAACCCACAGTTCATTAGTAGTAAGTGAATACTTACCACTTGTGATTGCAATTAACGCAACGATAGAGAATACCGCAAATAAAAGCGTGATACGTAAGGTTTGACTCATGAATACTCCAACAATTGCTGACATTGTTCAGCACTTAATTGCGTATGGTAAAAATGAGCAAAGTAATTTTGTAGATCTTGAGTGGCTTGTTTTTCTATTCGAGAGTCAAAATGGCTCTGTAAGCGACGCATTCCCATTAAACGATTGATACCAGGAGGACCATCTAACCAACCAAATGGTAGGCCTTTAAATAGCAACACATTGTTATTTTTAACGGCTTGAATGCTTTTCCATACAGGATCTTGCCTAATTTGTTGATAGGCATTTTCATCTTGTGTGATGATAATTTCAGGATCCCACATTAATAATTGTTCTGGTGAAACATCCGTTAATCCCGTGAAATTAGGAATATCTGCCACATTTTCAAAACCTAACATTTCAATAGCTTCGGTATGTATAGATTGCCTTGCGCCTGTTTGTAACCCTTTTGCACCGCGAGCAAGATAAAAACGAGGAGCTGTTTTTTGTGTGGATGCAAACAAGGTAGCATCACTAAGATACTGTTCTGCAATGAGTGCTAATGTTTCGGCTCTTTCTACAACATCTAATAAAGCGCCTGTTTGACGTAACTGAGCTGGGCTATCTTTTAATGTGCCATCAATTAATACATAAGGTACACCTGTTTGATCGGAAACACGTTTTGCTAATGAACGATAGGTTTCATCGACATTACCACTATCAATAATGATATCGGGTTCTAATGTCAGTAAAGCTTCTAAAGAAAGAGTACTTCCTCGTCCTGACAAACGCCCTAAACGGGGTAATTTGCGCAGTTCGTCTGAAAATAAAGGACTTTTTTCTAAATTAAGTGAGGAAAAACCCAATAATTTTTCAGGTGCTAATGCGAGTAACAATTGATCAGTGGGAGGTCCTGCACTTATCACGCGATTGATTGCGGTTGATACTGGAACATGACCAAATTGAGCTGCAATACGTGAGGTTATTGCGGCTCTTACAGAATGCGGAAGTGCTGATAATGTTGCAAGGGTTGTGAGATAAGTTAGAAATTGTCGTCTACGGATCGCCATAAGTTCACACTGTTTATTGTTTTATATTGGTATCGTTATTTCATTTATTATATAGCGAAGAATACTATATTTCCTTTGGCTTAAGTCAAGGGATCATCAGTCAAAATCAAATCTAGGTACACATCTGAAAAACTTTATTCGAAATAGTGTATAACCTAGGGCTATAATCAGCGTTCTTGGAAAATTAAAGCGCGTATTAATACGAGTGTTTTTGGATAGTTGCGATATAAAATGAAGAAAAAACGCCCCTCATTACAGGATGTCGCTTCACGAGTTGGAGTTACCAAAATGACCGTGAGTCGTTTTCTGCGTAACCCCGAACAAGTCTCTGAAGCTTTACGAGAAAAAATTGCGCGTGAATTAGATAGTCTCAATTATATTCCTAATCGCGCACCTGATATTTTATCTAATTCGACCAGTCATGCGATTGGGGTATTGCTACCTTCTTTAACTAACCAAGTTTTTGCTGAAGTTATTCGTGGTATTGAATCAGTGACCGATAAATACGGTTATCAAACCATGTTAGCGCACTACGGATATCGTGCTGAAAAAGAAGAAGAACGTCTGATTTCATTACTCTCTTATAATATCGATGGGCTTATTCTTGCTGAAAGAACGCACACGCCAAAGACAATGAAAATGTTAGAAACTGCAGGTATTCCTGTGGTGGAAATCATGGACAGCGTGTCGCCTTGTTTTGATTCGGCGGTGGGATTAGATAACGTGAATGCGTCAGAACAGATGGTCAATGAGATGATCAAACGTGGATGTAAACGCGTTATTTATCTTGGTGCAAGACAGGATGAACGGACCTTAATGCGTTTAAAGGGTTATGAAAAAGCAATGCAAGATGCGCGTTTACCTATCGGTAATGTGATGACGCCCAAAAGCTCATCTTATTCGTTAGGGGCCGAATTATTACATGCTGCACGTAAGCAATATCCTGATTTAGACGGGCTTTATTGTACCAATGACGATATTGCAATTGGTGCTGTTTTTGAGTGTCAACGTTTAGGGATTTCTGTACCAGACGATATTGCGATATCGGGTTTCCACGGGCACGATGTTGGACAAGTGATGACACCTCGCCTTGCCAGTATTTTCACGCCACGTGATGAAATGGGGCAACAAGCGGCTGATTTATTGCTTAAACGAATGAAAGGTAAAATTGCTCGGGGTCAAGTGATAGATGTTGGTTTCCGCATTATTACTGGTGAAAGTATATAATTAATTAACTTATTGATAATATTTAAAAATAAATATTTAAGCCCTATTGTTATGTTCGTAACAGTAGGGCTTTTTTATTGAGATAGCCTTTCGCTTTTAGCGTTATCTTTCCCCATTTTGCTGAGAATAAAAAGAAGTTGGTAAGATATTTTGTTGTCAGTTTGTAGATCATCTTACTTTCATTTGAGAGTCGCTTCACATTTTCACTTCTTAGTTGATCTTCGTTGTTGTATTTACCTTGCTACTTCGGATATGTTACCCGTAACAGTTACGGGTAACATTACAAGAAAGACTTAATATCTGCCTTAAAGGAGCATTCTATGAACGATACCCAATCCCTACACCATGTTTTCATCTTAATGGGGGTATCAGGCAGCGGTAAATCTGCGGTCGCAAGTGGTGTAGCACAACGTACAGGTGCTGCATTTTTGGACGGTGATTTCCTCCATCCTCGCTCAAATATTACTAAAATGGCATCTGGCCATGCTTTAAATGATGAAGATCGTAAACCTTGGCTACAAGCATTAAATGATGCCGCATTTGCAATGCAAAGAACCAATAGTGTTTCATTAATTGTTTGTTCTGCATTGAAAAAACAGTATCGAGATATGTTAAGAGACGGCAATCAATGTCTGCACTTTTTATATTTAAAAGGTGACTATGAGCTGATTGAAAGTCGCTTAAAAGCACGTAAAGGGCACTTCTTTAAACCTCAAATGTTAGTGACTCAATTTGAAACCTTAGAAGAGCCAACTAAAGCTGAAAACGATGTGTATGAAATTGATATTTCAATGCCACTTGATGATGTGATTGAAAGTGCAATTAATAAGATAAATTCAGTCACTCAAGGGACCTTTGAAGGGGAAACGGTATGAGTACATTAACACTGGTGCTAACGGCAGTTGGCTCTGTTTTATTACTGCTCTTTTTTGTGATGTATGCTCGTTTACATGCTTTTATTGCATTAATGATTGTTGCCATTGGCGCAGGCCTTTTCTCTGGTATGCCTTTGGAGAAAATCACACAAACCATGCAAAACGGCATGGGGGGGACTTTAGGTTTCCTCTCTATTGTCGTCGCGTTAGGGGCAATGTTTGGTAAGGTACTGCATGAAACTGGGGCATTAGACCAAATCGCAGTGCGATTATTAAAATACTTTGGTGAGAAACGTGCCAACTACGCATTAGGTATTGCAGGTTTAATTTGTGCTCTACCTCTGTTCTTTGATGTCGCTGTTGTCTTATTAATTGGTGTTGTATTCGCTGTTGCTCGTCGTACCGGTGGCAATGTGGTAAAAATGGCTATTCCTCTATTTGCGGGGGTTGCCGGTGCTGCAGCTTTCTTATTGCCAGGACCAACACCGATGTTGTTAGCTGATCAAATGAATGCTGATTTTGGTTGGATGATCTTAATTGGTTTGTGTGCGGCTATTCCAGGCATGTTATTAGCCGGTCCTATCTTTGGTAACTTTATCAGCCGTTATGTCACCTTAGACTTACCAAAAGATTTATCGGAGCCTAGCTTAGGTCAGAATAAAATGCCTTCTTTTGGTTTCAGTCTTGCACTTGTGTTGTTACCTTTAGTCTTAGTGGGATGTAAAACCATTGGTGCACGTTTCGTTGAGAAAGGCTCAGAGCTGTACAACATTCTTGAATTTGTTGGTCATCCTTTTATCGCTATTCTTGTGGCGTGTTTAGTGGCTATTTATGGCTTAGCAATCCGCCGTGGTATGAGCAAAGAAAAAGTGATGGAGATTTGTTCTGCTGCCATTCAACCGGCGGGGATCATTTTGCTGGTGACGGGTGCAGGTGGTGTCTTTAAACAAGTATTAGTCGATTCAGGTGTTGGCCCTGCCTTAGGGAATGCTTTAATTGGCGCGGGTATGCCTATCGCAGTCGCGTGTTTTATATTAGCGGGTGCAGTACGTGTGATTCAAGGATCAGCAACGGTTGCTTGTTTAACCGCGGTGGGTTTAGTTTTACCGGTGATCAATGAGTTGGGATACAGTGGTGCTCAAATGGCAGCATTGTCAGTCTGTATCGCGGGTGGTTCTATTATTCTTAGCCATGTTAATGACTCAGGTTTCTGGTTGTTTGGTAAATTTACGGGTGCGACAGAAGCACAAACCTTAAAAACATGGTCATTAATGGAAACGATTCTTGGCACAACAGGTGCAGTGATCGGTATGATTTTCTTCGCTTTTCTTTGATATCTAATCCCTGTGTTTCAAATTATTAGCGCGTCTTTTGACGCGCTTTTTTCATTGCTATAAATGCCTATCAAATATGACAGAAAATACCGCATTAATGATTAACCTATAGGCTTCTTTATTCGTTGAGAATATTTAGGGCTATCATATATGGTTGACTATAATTCGCTTTTTATTAAACACACGGATTGTAATATTCATACAATCACACTTATACGTGATTCGATTTTGGCATCAAGTAATAAGTTACAAGATAAGCTTAATTTACTTGATGAGATGGAACATCTATTCAATAAGATGTTAGATAATTCCAGCTTATTAACTCAATTTTTAAATGAGGTTGATACACATTTTACGCATAGCCGAGAAGAGATAGAAAATTTTTCAGATTGGCTAAAAAAAATTAAAGAGAGTGCCAGCAATATTGATAGGCTTTCTAGTCAAGCGAACTTGTTATCGATAAATTCGGCAATTGAAGCTGGGCATATAGGGCGAGAAGGTGCGGGATTTTCAGTCTTAGCCCAAGAGATGAAAAAATTATCATTAGAAATCCAGAAACAAGCTTCTTCTATTGCTAGCATTAATAACAATTTAGGTGCTCGCTTTATTCCAGTTAAAGAAACTACAGAAAAAAACCAAGAACAGGTTCAACAAATAAAAATACAGGTAGAAGAAGGGCATCAAAACTTAATCTCATTGTCAGAGCAAGTGAATGAACTTAAACATATTTTTACCTTTATTTCGATGCAGCAATTTTTTAATACCGTTAAACTTGATCATGTTTTATGGAAAGAAGCGATTTATATCCATTTATTAAATAATGATGATGAGCACTGTGTTAACCAACATACCGAATGTCGATTAGGTAAATGGTATTACCAAGGTGATGGACGGAAATTCGCAGGTACAGAGGCTTTTCGTCGTTTAGAAGAACCACATAAGTTGGTACATGAATGCGGGCGTTTAGCACTAAGCGCTAATATAAATGGTGATCAAGATGCAGTAACGCAATATATAGAACGAATGGAACAAGCCAGTGTTGATGTTATCAAGTATGTGGATGTTTTATTAAACTCAGGAACTTACTAATTAGATAAATAAAAATAAGAAAACCAAGAAGGAGCGATAGGCTCCTTTTGGTGTATTAAACAGAGTGGATCAGCCTTTGTTTATTAAGGTATTTAATTGGCTATAAAGTGTATTGGCACTACTTTCATAACCTTCACGAGAAAGATGAACACCATCTGGCCTTGCTAAATCATACAATGCCCACACTTTTATTGAGCACTCTCCGCCCATATAGTTACGCCAATCCCAAAAAAGGGTTTTTTCTTGTTGGGCGACTTCTTTTTGAATTTTGACAATATCACTTAGCCATTGAGGTTGTTGTGAACGGCAATCTAGCGCTTCTTTATTTTTGATTGAGTCAGAAGGCCCAATTAATAAAATGGCACTATTAGGAGCGTACTGGCGAATTTGGCGGATCTTATCCGTAAGTTGTTGACGATAGGCGACTAAATCGAAGGTGTCATTAAAAGCTTCATTTGTACCATAAGCCAAAATCACCATATCAGGATGTAATTGTCCTAACGTTTCAGTCCACTGTGGGCCCCATTTATCCATCATATTGATAGTGGCGCCATTAATGCCTAATGAAGAAAGCATTACCCCAGGTTGTTGATTGGTGATCAACCAACCGCCTAATTTTACTGGCTGGTTTTTGCTCACTGTAATGTTGACAGGGAATGTCATGGCTGTTGGATTTGAAAACTGCCATTTACCTTGTGTTTGCGATAGTGAAAGGACTTTGCTTGTCGATGACTGTACATTCACTTGTGCCGTTGTTGGCGTTTTATAAAGTGCTTGTAACTGATAGCGTTGTTGAGTCACAGGGTTTTCAGATAACTGTAATTTTGCCCATTTCGCTTGAGGTTCACTAATAAAGCCTCCTAATGGGAAATCAGGATCGCTGTCTTTTCTGCTTGAAAGCAGTGCCCATGCCTTTTTGTCACTCTGGTATTGTACGTTTGCAATGCGTTGACCTGCGATATTTGTCGGAGGAATAAAACCAATACCGCCATTACCATAGTCAGTTTGAAAACGTTCACGCAACTTACCACTGAAAAAATCAGCCGCAGTATGGGAATCTCCTAACTGGACAATGTGAACAGTTTGGCGACCTTGCTGGAGTTTCTTAACAAAGCCTGCAAAGTTGGGATCATGATAGTTATAAAGCTGTCTTGAACCATCAGCGGGTAATACGGTTGGTGTGGGGAGCTTTACTTTTTTTTCAGTGTCTTGGTTACAAGCAACTAAGAGTGAAACTAAAGCCAATATGATTGAGCTACTGACTAAAGTTTTACGCTTAAGGATGTGCGTTATCTGTTTCATTTACAATAACCGTGTTTTTATCGTTTACATCATCGACTGCATTATCTTCTTTAATTTCTTCTTGAAGATGAATGCGTGAGAATACGTGTTGAGCAATAATTTGCTGGCCTTTTAAGCTAAAATGAATGCCATCACCGGCTCTTAACTTAACACGACTGCTACCGTCACCCATATAATCAGAATAAATATCTTTCTCATATTTAAACATATCATTGACGGAAAGGTAAATTTCGCCCATTTTTTCAGCTTCTTCACGGTAAAGTTTATCGAGATATGCCATACCTTCAGATAACTTCTGCTTGCGCATATTAGGTGGTCCAACCCAAATAACAGTGACATTATTCTGCCGAGCATTTTCTATAATGCTTGCAATACGAGCTCGATAGGCTGATTCCCACGCTTCACTCGCAAATTTTAAGTAACGTCCTCCCCCATCGGGTGGCATATCCCAAGGATCGTTAGGACCTAAAAAGACCACTAATAATTTGATAGAGTCGTCACTGGCTAAACGTGTCGCAATCGTTTGTGGCCAATTGAAAAAGCGTGGATAAGCAAGTCCTGTACTTTGTTTACTTAAATCGATACTGCTGATGTTGTAATCTGTTTTCAGCTGGCGTTTAAGTAAAGGTGCAACACCTTGCATCATTGAATCGCCCGCAAATAACACTTTATCTTTTGGTGATAAGGTAATTTCTGTTTTCTGAACGATAGGTTTTAGGGCTTGTAAGGCGTCATCAGACACATCCGTAACTGAATGGTAAGGTAATCCACTCATTGCTTGCTTACGCTCTAACAGTTGAGGGAAGCGTTGTGTTAATTGAGTCGCTGGTCGTGTATACCCGTTAAAGAAGTGTAGGCCAACAGCAAAGCCTTCAGGAAGTTGCTCAGGTGCTGAGGTTTGTACTATTGGTTTTGCCTGATTATCGGGATGGTTAACTTGTAGGTAATCACCATAGCTTTCTATCGCAACGAATACACCATCACGTAGTTGTCCACCTACTTGCCAAGCATAATAGTGAGAAAGCCCAGACCAAGGTGCAGGGCGGTGATATTGTTGTTGCCAAAAGCGCTCTAGCGATGTTTGGTTTAGCCAAATCAACAAGATGGTACTAAAGAGTACCATTAAGGCGACTTTTGCTGTCTTTTTTAAATTTGAGCAGAAATCAAAAGTTGGCATAAATAAATCCTGGCACCCCATCTGGAGACAACATAAAAATAATCGTGAGGATCAACGCAAGTGGTAGAGGATAAACATACCACGGCACTTTTTTCTCAAGACGAGCCACGATATCCCTTAATGTCACAAAGCAAGGATAAAGTAAGAAAAGTCCCCAGAACATAAAGAGGGTTAAGCCTTCAGCTTGTAATGATGCCCAAGCTCCCACACTAAAGAGTTGCTGGATTAAGACCAACGCATCTCCCACGGTTTGACTGCGGAAAAATATCCACGCAAAGCAAACAAAGTGGAAAGTGATTATCCACGACAACAACATATTTAATGACGATAAGGCACTCGGCAGGGGATTTTTCTTCGGCGGAAAGAGGCGGTGTTTAATATTCAATAACACCACACCCATCCCGTGAATAGCGCCCCAAATAATAAAGGTCATTGCCGCACCGTGCCATAATCCAGAAATCACCATTGCAGCAAATGCATTAATGTTTTGTCTAATCACCCCTTTACGATTACCCCCTAAAGGAATATAGACGTAATCACGAATAAAGGTAGATAAACTAATGTGCCATCGACGCCAGAAATCGGCTAAGTTTATCGCTAAATAAGGTGCATTAAAGTTACGAGGCACGACAAAACCCAGTAATAAGGCAATACCTGTAACAAGATTGGTGTAACCCGAGAAGTTGAAATAGATATGCCATGCATAGGCATAAACTGCGGTTAGTACTTGTCCACTTTGCGCTAAATCAGGTGCATTAAATACGGGATCGACATAGTTTGTTGAGAACCAACCACTTAACCAAAAGAGTTTTGCGATAGCCAAAACAATTAGCATTATCGCCCCTTTATAATCAATGATTTTACGTGTTGGCGCCTGAATTTGTGGGAGAAATTCTTTAGCGCGATTAATTGGCCCCGCGACGATGCTTGGAAAAAAGCATAAATAAAGAACGACATCTAAAAATGGCGCTTTAGGGATCTCTTTTCGGCAAACAGAAACAACATAGCTGACCGAATGGAAAATATAGAAAGAGAGTCCTAATGGTGCAAGCAACTCAATAAGAGGCAACTCAATACTGAGTCCCCATTGTTGGAATGCTTGTGTCAGTGTTTCTTGGAAAAATGAGTAATATTTAAAGGCAGTAAAATAGACTGCAACGAGTAATCCTAATAGCCAGTATATTACTTTAGAGGATGTATACTTAGTTAATATATTCGCCAGTAAATAAATAAAGAGCGTATAGCTTAATAAGATAATCGCAGGACGATAATCCGCATAAAATAGAAAAGCATAACTGACTGTAATCAGTAGGATATTTTGGATCTTGACGTGCTTTTGAAAGAGCCAGTATAGAACAAAAAAGCTAACAAAGGCTCCGAGAAACTCGAATGAAAAAAAATTCATAAATGGCTCTAAGGGTGTGATTTAAAAGTCATACCAAACGTGTTACCACATATATTATGAATTCTAAGCAGGCTTTCAATCAAAAGATTATCTTGTGATAAATAAAAGCCACTTTTCTCTAGATAGAAAAGTGGCTTTTTGTTGGATGAAAGCTTGTTAAAGCTTAACTATCTTGCTTCGACTGCAACTGAACTTGAGTGATCAGTTTTTTATTTGAGTCGAACATTTCGGTCAGATAATCGTTATAACTTGAGCCCATTTCTGAGTAACCTTTCAAGTCAGTGATTAACTGGCGAGAGTCGAGTTGTTGCTGCGTCATTCTTTGCTGTGCTCTTGAGGAGCGCAATGAATTATAGGCGCGGTGCGTATTTAGATTACGCATATAAGCAATCACTGAGCCTTCAATATCAGGGTAGGCTGCATAGCCTTTGGTTTTCCCTGGAACGTTATTGCAAGACTGACTCCCACATCGCATACCGAATAGATTATTATTTTGTTGTGCCAACTTCGATGTTCCCCAGCCAGATTCTGTTGCAGCTTGCGTTGCGACAAAGTGTGTCGGAATAATGTCAACGCGAGTTAATAACGAATCCCAATTTACTTTTTTCGGGCTGGTACATGTAACGCCATAATATTGACAGATTTCACGCAATTTTTTTAAATCTGCGCTGCCCCAGTGCTGGGCTTTACGTTGAGCGGTTAACCACTCACGATCTCTCAAAATCTTATTATTAACATTGTCAATAATAGGAACTATGACATTTAAAAACGCTTTCTTACGCTGTGTTCCCGAAGGGTATTTTTTCAAATCTGGCAACGGTGTTGACGTGCTTTTGAAAGAATACGCTTGCAGTATATGGGAACTGCCGGTACTGGTTGAAGCAAAACTTACACCAGTAAAGAGTAGTGAAATCAAGAAAGCGAAGACGGCACTTGTCCTCATCAATTGAGAGGGCATTGCTTCTCCTCGTTTAACTGGATAAAAATCGAACGAATACTAGCAAATTACTTTTTTCATATCTACAAAATATCGCCTCACATTAGGATAACTACGAGTGATTTGTTAAATAAATGTATAAGTTTTACTGGAAAGCCTCGTTTTATAATCGCTTTTTTCCTTTAACAAAAAGTGCTTTTTTGTTCTAAACTTAAATTTGTCTTATGAAAAAAGATGTGACTTAACCTAAATTTAGTGAAATTAAGCGTTTTTAATGTGTCAATTTTGTTTGTTATTTAGTCAATTTTTGTTGTTTTAGGTCTAGTTTTATTATCAATTTCACGTGCTTTTTCTGTTAAATCAGTAAAATCCGCTTCACTCCAGTAGGTTTTGGGATGAGGTAAATTCTCCATCTCTTTTGTTGGCCAAAGCTGAAATTCTGCTAATTGTTTTAAAACGTAACCAGAATAAGCACTAGGTAAAGTGAGAAAGTGAGGTGATGCGATTTCCTCGAAAGGTAACACGGGATAGCGTTGATCTGAGATATGATAATCACGCATTAAAACTAAAAATTTATCAGGAACTCGCTGCTGACTATCCCACCATTGTCCATCAATAACATCAAACCATTGTTGTGTTATTTGGCGTGGTTGAGCTTCTAACTGATAAAGTGCAGAAGGAATAATACCTTGCATTGATTGATTATATTGTTCAAGGCTGGTGGCGTGTCCCTTTAGGATCAGTGTAAGAGAAAGCCTTGCTCCAAGTAAATTGGAATAGAGATCTTCGGGTGAAAATGCCGAGATACCTTCTGAAAAACTGGGTACAGAACGAAAACCATACCATTGTGCAATTTCATGCCATACAGCAAGGCGATAACCGAGGTGTGCGGCAAGATAGGCGCTTAAGGTATAACGTTCTAATTCGTTTTTAGGTGGCGTAAATGCATTAAAGTGGATCTTACGTTGTGCTAATTCATCACTTAGCGCTAATGTCCACTCCTGTCCTAATTTTGGATAAATATGACTAAAGAGATAATAAGTATAATCTGCGGTGTCACGAATATGGGCAATATCAAGAAACCCACCCTTATGAGAGTAAATTAAACCGGATTTTTCGCTTCCAATCCCTAATACAGCTACAGTACCGAGCCAAAAATTGTCGTTATAACGGTGATTGCCCAATGCTGAGGCTTCAATAACGTTATCAATACGATAAAACGGGATGGGAATTTCAAACGCTTTAACTTTTAAATCGTAACCAAAGGCACAACAAGGCCTTAAACCATTGGGGGCTGTTAACGGTGCAGGCGTTTGCCAAAGTTGTGTTGCTTCTTCATGGGTAACACTATCAATATTGGCATACAGAGATTTAACAGGTGTGACTTGAGTGCAACCTGTAATAAATAAGAAGAAGACAATGGTGTTGATAAAAAGAAACCGCTTAAACATCAAAATGCTTCACCTACTTGAAAATAGAATCCTGTACTTTCTTTACCGATACCAAAATCGAGACGTACATTCATACGTGGTTTAAATTCAAATCGATAACCCACGCCGATACTAGGTAGCCAGTGGCCTTTACCTAAATCACGCGCTTGATCGCTTAACGTTCCCCCTCCGACCCAAAGTGCAATGCCATGGCGCCAATCGAGTTTTTGGCGGTACTCTAATTGGGTTGAAAAGACATGATTATCTTGGTATCGGCCTTCGTAATAGCCTCGCATTTGCTGTCCATTACTCAGTTTAGATAATTGACTCCAAGGTATATCACCTGATGTAAAGCGCGCATAATTATCAAATGCTAAGACCGCACTGTCACTTAAAGGATAATAGTAGTTATATTGTATTTGAGTCGCATTAAAGCGGTTATTACTACCTGTCTTCGGTGAATAATGGGTATAACGGATATCAAGAGCCTGACCTTGATAAGCATTCGGCAAAAAATCACGGCTATCATAAGTAAAACGGATACTTAATCCAGAGCTTGTGCTGCGTAATGGCAAACCACGCTTATCCATATACGTTTTAAATGGGGTATCAGGGTTGGCGGCTTGTAGATTGGAGTAATCCCACCCTAAGCCTATATAGGTGTTTTTGGTAATTTGGCGCAGTAAAGTAGGTGTTAGATGCAATTCTTGAGAGCGAAATTCACCGAAATGATCTTTAATTTGCCCTTCGTGATAACCCTCTCCCCAATAATTGGTAGGGACATTATTTAATGTTCCCGTCAGATAAAAGCGCCAAGTATCATCGGCTAAATAGGTATAGTTGCTAAAGGTCATCCCAAAAGCACCCGTTGATGAGCCAAAGCCACTTAATGAGAAAGACGAAATTTTGCTATCAGGGCGACTATCTGCTTGATAAAGCCCAACAAGGGCAATCCCCACACCAAACTCTAATTCTGGTGTATAAAAAGGGCCAGGTAAGATCCCCCAGTCGATAGTTTTACTGCGATCGAAGTTATTTTCTCCCCCTAAGCCCACTAACCATTGGTCTATTTGTTGTCTATCGGGAAAGAGTTGTGCTTGTGCGGTGTGTGAAGTAAAGAGGCTGGCAAAGGCCAGCCCAAAAATAAAAGGGTATTTAACCATTAAAAACGGAACTCACCTGAAACAAAGAAGCTATTACGGTTATTAAAACCGAGTTCTGTAATGACATTAAAATTACGTGTGACTTCTAAACGTGCACCCACAGTTTGGTTCCATTTATGAGCAAGATGCTGTTCAACATCGAATTTCATGTCACCCATAAGGGGTTTTATCCAAGGTTTATTCATTATATCGTCAAATTCATCAGGTAAACTCAGTTTACTAATGTCACCTTTAAATCGTTGAGTAATATCTTGGTACATTGCACCTGTCCATACCTGCAATTTAGTATTTCCTTGTCCCGCAATTAAAGGCTCAAAAACAAATTCATAACCTACACGAGGTGTGATTACTAATGCTTTAATATCCCCATCTAAAATATCTAGATTTGTTTTGGTATAGTTTAGATCAAAAGTAGCAAAATATTGGTTATATCCACCTGCTAAAGTAAAACCAGCACCGTAAGACTTACCTTCATAATCTAAATTAAAAGGGATATCAGTTGCTAGAGGGGCATTAACGTCAAAGCCAACAGATTTTAGTTGTGCTGTAGATGTTCCTTTGGTTTTACCATAAATTCCATAAACATTCATAAAAGGGAAAACCCAAGTATCTAGTTTCAGCATATGAGATTCATTACTACTGCGTGTATGGCCAACATCAATAAGTAATTGTGAAAATATATCTTGACCAAATTCTGTACTAGAATTAAATCCAATTTTATCTACAATAATATCTTGGCGCAGATTCATATAATTATAACTAACACCAAAAGGCTCGGGTAAATCATAACCACGGGCGCGGGCTTCATCGCCCCAGATTGGTAAAACACGAGATTGGCTTGCTGGGGTACGAGTATTTAATGAGCCTTCGCTATTTAAAGCAGTACCGCCGGATTGGCTAACACTTAGGGAGAGTAGTGGGCGATCGCTATCCGCGTAAGAAAAGCCAGTCGCAAGGAGGGAGGCGGTTAATACCACCTTATTTAAATTGGAAAAGTGCATATATAACCCACAGAAAATTAAAAAAGTAAGTAGTAAAAGAGTAGCCGGAAATTTTAATCTTTTTCTTATTAATGATCACCAGCTATAAGTGCGATATATAGTAAAAGATGCTTTTATTTAGCCCCATTATAGGATTATTAAGGGTTTATTAAGTAAAAAGCCTTATTTTTTCTAAGTTAACCTTAATAAAGATAGTCGATTTAAATTATAAAAGAGAATGATAATTCTTCTTTTAACTATTACAATTTTATTACTCGCCAGATTACTGATTAAATTAACGTCGAAATAAGTTATTTCGGTGATAAACCGTTATGATAAGAGTCAATTCACATGGACTCTTTTAATAAAGGAACGTTATGACCTATCAAGAACTTTATCAGTACGCTATTTTTATGCTCTCTCGCCGTGATTACAGTACAAACGAACTACAACGTCGAATCGAACGCCGAATTCGCGAAACGGAGAAAGATTCGCCTACCGCCCCTGAATATTTGCCTCAAGTTATCGAACGCTTACTTGAAAGCCAATATCTTGATGATAATCGAACTATTTATAGTTTTTTTCGCAGTTATTTAAATAAATCCTATGGACCTTTACGTATCCGCCAAGAATTACGCCTAAAAGGATTCCCTAGCGAAATAATCGACCGTGTATTAGAAGAAACAGATACTGATTGGTATGCACTCTGCCAAGATCTTAAAGAGAAAAAATTTGGTACAGGTAAACCCAAAGATTATAAAGAGAAAGCCAAACAAGTTCGTTATTTACAATACCGAGGGTTTACCTCTGATACGATTAATGCTCTGTTTTAAGTCATTAACGTAGTGTCATTGCGATATCATCTAATTTCTTATTATTCTCTTTTTTAAAATAGACTTTTTGATGTAAGAAAATATCAAAAGGAAAAGGAGAACGAATAAACTGTACTTCATCGTTTGTAATGGCTGAAATATAATGAATATTTTCAGGTATAAAGCAGTAACCAGCCCCCTCATCCACGCAGTGCAAAACATCCGCCATTTCTGTTAAACCTAAAGTATGGTATTGATAACCTTGATTTTTTAGTTTACTCAAAATCGTTGAAAATATTGGATTTTGTAAAGTGCTGTTTCTTTGTATCAAGGTTTCTTTGGCAAAAAATGTTTTGGTATTGGGATATTGTTCATAGAGCTTCTTATTTACTAATAAGCCGACTTTTTGTGTGCATAAATTGATTGCATTGATATTTTTTTGTGGATAGTCAAACTCAAGAGAAGAAATCACAAGATCAAACTCTTTATCAAAAAGTTCCTCTTTAATATCATCGATATAACCGTCTTCTAAAGACAGGCTGTATTGATTGTTTTTTTGTCGGATCTCTAACAATTTTGTTTTTAAATCAGGGTAATAAAGACCATCTAATTTAATGGAGAGTGAGATTTTGTCCTCATTTGAGGTCAGTATCTGATTTTCAATTTTTCTAATTTTTTCATAATAGGGATATAAACGTTCATAGAGTGTTTTCCCCGCAGGAGTAAGATTCATTCCGCTTTTGGAGCGTTTAATCAGTGATTTACCTATTTGGCTTTCAAGTTCGTTAATACCGTGGCGTAATGCGGATGGGGTAACATTGATTTGTTCTGCTGCTTTGACTAGGCTTTGACAAGTTGCAACGGCAAAAAACTGGTTTATTTTTCGTGAGAAAAACATGTAAGTGTTCTCCACAGAGACATATTAATTGAAAACAATAATCTGCTTGAATGGGATTTTTATATTGATATTGGTCAATAATATTTTTACAGCGACTAAAAGTGAAAAATTATCGAAGATAAATTTAAAAAAGAATATCGATGACTAAATTTGATAATAAATAATGGCATTTTTTATAAGAAATAAAATCAAATGATTGATTTTATTATTGCTACATTTTATTTGTTATTTATATCTTTTTTTATATGTTTTTTTTATTAAAAAACGTGGCTATTCTATAAAGCATAAAAAAACTCAATATCACGTTATAAAAACTCAATTTTCATTTTTATTTTTCTTGTTATTTTAATTTTCGAGATGAAACGACGATTAAATTCTCTCTATTTTAAATTAACTTATATTAGGAAAATATTTAATGAAAAACATTAATACGCTTTTAACAAAAATGAATTCTGATGCAGTAGAAAATATTACGTTAAATGATCTGGCTCCCTTATCACTTCATGAAATTTACGCACTTAGTGAAGAAAAACTTAGTTGGCATGAAGCAAAAATATTATATAAAGAAGCACAAAAAGCCGCCAAAAAGAGTAAAATTAATGAAGCGCACTATTTAGCACGTCGTAATCCACAAGTGCAAAATGCAGTGGCTTTAGGAATGCGATCTCAGATTGCTCAAAGTAATACATTAGAAAATTGGATCCCAAATCGAGACAACTATTATGTCGATTCTAAATCTGTAGCATCGATGTTTTCGCCTGCGGGTTATTTAACAGAACTTTATCGTGAAGCGAAAGAAATACATGCTGAAAACCCAAGGTATCGCCTTAATAGACGCCGTCCTGATTTAGCAGAATTAGTACTTTCTCAAGAAAATATGGATAAAGAAATTTCAACACTGTCTTTATCAAATCAAATATTAACCACAGCATTACAACATAAATTAGGTAATGATAAAGATTTATTTCAAGAACTAGCAACAAACCGTACAATGGGTGAAAATCCTTATCATCAACCTTATCAAACTATTCGAGAAACATTATTATTACAGGATGGCTTGGTTGATAAATTAGTGAAAGCTGAGGATTCTCTTGATATTTTGGATACAGAATGGATCTCAACAATTATTTCATCGATTTCTCCTGAGTTATATACTATTTTAACAGAAGTAATTTCTGAAAATAATATTGATGAACTAGTAGAGAAAAATTTCGGAAATAAGGATATTAGTTTAAAAAATAATCTAAGATTCTTATCTGAATATTATTCTATTCCAGAAGAAGAAATATTACCATTATTTAATACACTTAAAGTAAATAATGAATTATCTTCAAAAGGCATGTTGATCTTAAATAAAATTATTCGCTTGCATAAAGCAACGGGGATCTCTGTTGATAATTTAATTATTTTAATTAAAACAAAAAATAATGATAACAATATTGATTCTGAGGTGATCCGAGCTATTCTTCATGTGCAATATATTATGGAGAAATACAATATTAATATTGAGCAATCTATAGTGCTTAATGGTGCTAACATTAATGAAAAAACATTAAATAATTCCTTATCTCTATTTGATGTTTTATTTAATTCTCCTCCTTTAGGTGAATTAAAATTTATTGCAGATAATAAAGCACTTGATTTTAATTCATCATCTCCAGATGATATAATACGTATTAATACCTTAAAAAGAGCATTTCATGCTGATGATATTGGTATTGTTGCTATGTGGAAATTAGCTTCTGGTAAAACAACGGAATTTACTTGTTCTATAGAAAATATTTCACTGTTATATCGAGTATATTTATTGGCAACAGTACATGGCCTAGATATTTATACTCTTTCTTTATTACTCGATATGTTGTCAGATCCTTTTAGTAAACCTATTAATCAACAATCTTCATCAGATGATGCGGCTAATTTAATTTATACAATAGATAATTATTTAAAATTTATTACAGATTATAAATTGAATATTCCGGAACTATATGTAATGACGGCAAATAAATATGATTTGCGCTATACAGATGAAATAAAAAATCTTATTGAAGAATTAATGAATGTTAAGTTAGTTAATGATGTTTTATTATCTCCACAGAAAATATTAGAATCTTATTTACCTATAATATCTTCTTATTTTCATATTTCTTCTTTAAACCAAGCTGGTTCTGTATGGATGACTCTGGAATCTACAGATTCATTAAATTCAACTATTTATGATTTTGTTGATTTAATCAATAAGGAAGATAAAACACAAGAGGATAAAAATAATGTTATTACTTATATACAAAATTTATGTCAAATGATCGCTATTTTTGCTAAAATAGGCTTAAATGAAGATGAGATAAATATATTGGGGTGGCAACGTGTGATTGGTAATGGAACAATCCTTCCAAATATCAAGTCAATAAAAGATTTATCTGATTTTCATCATTTTTATTTAGATAAAATAAGTAATAAAGAGGATCTGTCAAACATTATTATAGGTAGAGATAGAGCTTCAATTTTATCAAAAATATATAAAGTTAGTGAAGATGTTATTAATCAAATAATCTCTCTATTGAAACTTGATGATGTGATTAACTTTGATAATATCAAAGAAATTTCTAGCTATATTGATATGGTTAAAGTTTTTAATATTACACCAAATAATTTTGATTTATTAACTAAATTAAAATTTTCCATAAGTGGTAATAAAGAAGAAGATTATTTGAATTGGGATAGAGTCAGTAAAAACTTACAAAGTGGATTAAATGCTCAACAAGCTATTTTACTAAAAAATAAAATGGATGAAAAAAAGAATGTTGCATTATGTTCATTTTATATTAATCAGTTTAGTGAGTTAAATTTAGTAACTAGTGATGATGTTTATTATTATTTACTGATTGATAATAAGATCTCATCTGAAATAAAAACCACAAAGATAGAGCAAGCTATTGCAAGTATACAGCTATATATCAATGAATTTTTATCCTTAGATATAAAAGCTAATCACACACCTATTAAATCTCGTCAATTTTTTATAGATTGGGATAAATATAATAAGCGTTATAGCACTTGGAGTAGCGTTTCTTTATTAACTTATTATCCTGAAAATTATATTGATCCTACAGTACGTATTGGTCAAACTAAAATGATGGATACGCTGTTACAGACGATCGGTCAAAATAGCATTAACAGTGATACAATTGATGATGCATTTAAAACATATTTAACTTCTTTTGAACAAATTGCTAATTTAGATGTAATTAGTGGTTACCATGATGGTGTGACATTAGAAGATGGAAAGACTTATTTTATTGGTCATAATGTATCAGAAAAAGCAAGTTATTATTGGCGTAGTGCAGATCATAGTAAAATAAAAAAAGGTGTCATGGCATCCAATGCCTGGACTGAGTGGACGAAAATTGAGAATGGTGCTAGCCCTTACAATAATTTAATTCGTCCTGTTATTTTTAATAATCGATTATATGTTGCTTGGATTGAACGTAAAGAAGCTGAAAATAGAGAAATTGAAAATAAAGAAAAAACGATGTCTGTACCAATTTCTACGCAGGCACGTTATAGTTTAAATTTATCACATATCCGTTATGATGGAACTTGGAGTTCACCTATTGATTTCCAATTTTCTAATAATATCATAGAGAAAAAAGAAGGGAATTTTCATTTAAGCTATGATCAAGAGCTTGATAAATTATACTTTTTAACTTATATCACTAAGGATACCTATGATGATGGAAATAAGGAGTATAATGTTTATTCTATTGATAATGAAATGATATTTTCTAATATATCGGACTCAAATGAAGAAAATGCAGAAAACATTTATATTAATGTGAAATCTGAATTTGATATAGTTGGTAAAGAATCCATTAATAATGTTAATAATAAATTTATGTTGAGAGGAAAATTTGCTTATTCTATCTCTCATGATCCTATTGATAATATAAAAACGACTGACTCTAAAAATGTTTCTCTTTCAGGCAGTTTAATTAATGGCGTAAGTATAGAATCGAAAAATGAAATGTTATCTTGTTATCTTTCCGCTTTTATTAACTGTGATGTTAATTATGGACATCTTGCTCCTGCATCTATTAAAGATATTTTTAAAGGTTTGTTAAAAGAGGGGGCTATATTAGAGGATATTGTTTATACTTCTGGTAGTGTCGGTAAGTTAGAAACTTTGGCTTTTAATATAAAAACTGATTATAGTTATTATTTGGGTTTTGATATTAAGACAGATACAGTTTACTTCTTTATTTATGATAATAATAAAAATGCGATAATTAAAGGCTCAGATATTAATAATGGAGAAGATTATAACGTAGAACTGGCTTTTTTTACTAAACAGTCAAATAAATTATTAACTTATACATCGAAAAATGAAATCGCCTTTACGCTTTCTAATGAGTTAGGCGATGTATCGTTACAAAAATTTTTAAACACAGAAACGCCAAGATTTCTTTTTTCTGTTTCAGGAGAAACAAAGAGTGACTTGCTTCTGGGTGCATATGGGAAAATGATATCTTACCCATTGACTATTAGTGAGAGTGATTTAAATAAAGTTATCTATACTGATGATGAAATGATTGAAGATATTAAGATAACATTATCTTCTAATCCAGATAATAAAGTCACCTATTCTCTTGAACAATGGTCTAAAGCCAATACTTCTTTAAATGAAGGCAGTAATAGCTTCAATAGTAAAAATAATGTACTTAAGCTTGATCTGCCGCTAAGAGAATTTAATGATGATGGTGAATTAATATTAACTACAAAAGTAATAGCGGTTAATAAGAAACAAAAAGTTATTTCTGAAATCTTATGTTCTTTCAAAGTTAGTGAATTGGAACATATAAATGAAAGTGTTATTAGCTTAAAAACAAATCGAAAGCATGCTCAATATATGTCAATGACAGTAGCAAATAAACCTTTGTTAGTACGTTTAAATACGTTATTTGCACGCCAATTAGTCAAACGTGCGAATAAAGGAATTGATGCTATTTTAACATTAAGTTCTCAGAGGCTACCTGAACCTGCTTTGGATGAAGGTGCTGACGTACCGATGGATTTTAATGGTGCTAATGCCCTCTATTTTTGGGAACTGTTCTATTACACTCCGATGATGTTAGCAAATGTGATGTTAGAAGGACAAAATTACGATGAAGCTAATCGTTGGCTACGTTATGTTTTTAGTCCAATTGGTTATATTGATAGTGATACTCATACTCATCGTGTTTGGAATTCGCAGCCATTGTTAGCAGATATAGCTTGGGATAATGACCAATTGGATTCAACCGATCCTGATGCTGTGGCACAAGCTGATCCAATGCACTATAAGCTGGCTACGTTTATGAAGTACCTCGATATTGTTATGGCGAGGGGAGACAGCGCTTATCGTCTACTTGAACGAGACTCTTTAAATGAAGCTAAAATGTGGTATGTGCAGGCACTGAAACTGTTAGGTGCTGAAACGGAATCAGTCAGTGACGCTATTTGGTCTGCGCCAAAACTAATTGATGCAGCATCAAAAACAACCTCAACACGCGTAATTCATGAAGTGTGTAACGATGGGGAGTTACCGCGTACTGCAAATACCTTAACTTCGGTTTTTTTACCGCAAATTAATGAAAAATTAGCGCAGTATCGAGACATATTAAAAGCTCGTTTGTTTAACTTACGTCACAATTTATCGATTGATGGACAACCGTTGTCACTGCCAATTTATACGGCACCAGCAGATCCTAAAGCACTGCAAAATGCTGCCGTGATTCAATCACAAGGTGGTAGTGGTTTGCCAAATGCAGTGATGCCAATACAGCGCTTCCCTGTTATTTTAAATAGCGCAAAATCTGTGGTAAATCAGCTAATGCAATTTGGTAGCTCACTTTTTAGCATTACAGAACGCCAAGATGCACAAGCATTGTCTGAATTATTGATCACTCAAGGTAGCGAAATTATTCTGCAAAATATCAAATACCAGCAGAAAACGCTGGAAGAATTTGAGCATAATAAAAAAGCATTACAGGATTTACGTTCAGGTGCTGATAAACGCCTTACTTATTATAAAAAATTGTATAACCAGAATATTAGCACGCGAGAACAACAAGCCATGGATCTCTATTTGAGCTCTTCTGTGCTAAATACCGCAAGCCAAGGACTCAATATGGCAGCAGCGGCTGCAGATCTTGTGCCAAATATTTATGGTATGGCTGTCGGGGGATCACGTTTAGGCGCTATTTTTAATGCAACATCAATTTGTCTGCAATTATCAAGTTCTTCCACCCGTATTTCTGCAGATAGATTAAGTCAATCAGAGTATTATCGTCGACGCCATGAAGAGTGGGGCTCATTATGTGATACCGCACAATCCGAATTAGATCAGTTTGATGCTCAGCTTGCTGCATTAGAGGTTCGTCAACAGGCGGCGAGACTGCAGTTAGATAGCATGAAGTTACAACAACAGCAAACACGAGAGCACTTAATCTTCTTGCAAAATAAATTTACCAATAAAGCCCTGTATAGCTGGTTACGCGGTAAATTAATGGCGATTTATAAACCTTTTTACGACTTAACTGTTTCTCGTTGTCGTATGGCAGAATTGGCTTATCAGTACGACTTAGGTGAAACACAAACCTTTATTCGTCCAAGGGCATGGCAAGGTAACTATTCTGGTTTGATGGCGGGTGAAAGCTTAATGCATAACCTGACTCAAATGGAAAATAGCTACCTTGAAAAAGACAAACGTGCACTGGAAATCACCAAGATTGTATCGTTGGCAGATGTGTATCAAGGTTTAAGTAGTAATAAGTTTGGCTTTGACCAAGTGGCTGATGTGATTAACAAATCGAAAACTCAGCTAGGTACAGCAGAAAATGGTATCACGCTGAAAAATGGTCAATTGCAAGCCTCTATTAAGTTATCTGATTTAGCTATTGACAAAGATTACCCTGCTGATTTAGGTAAATTGCGTCGCGTTAAGCAAATTAGTGTGACATTACCAGCATTAACAGGCAGTTATCAGAATATTAGAGCCGTACTGAATTATGGCGGTAGTGCAGTGAAACCACGTGGTTGTAATGCAATTGCGATTTCTCATGGCATGAATGACAGTGGTCAGTTCCAACTGAACTTTAATGATGAGCGTTATCTACCCTTTGAAGGTTTACCAGTGAATGACACCAGTACACTGACTTTAAGCTTCCCTGATGCCACAGATAAGCAAAAAGAGATGTTACTGACACTGAACGACATCATTCTCCACATTAATTACACCATTCGTTAATTATCTAAATCTTAATTAATTACAGGCTCCTTAGGGAGCCTGTCAGGAGTTCTACATGCAAAATTCAGAGAAATTGACCTTTGATGCACCTAATTTACCGAAAGGCGGTGGTGCTGTCACAGGGTTAACTGGCAATATGGGCGCTGTTGGCCCTGATGGTGCCGCTACTTTTAGTTTGCCGTTGCCCATTAGTCAAGGCCGTGGTTACGCCCCTTCTTTAGGTTTAACTTATCAAAATCAATCTGGTAATGGCGCTTTTGGTTTTGGTTGGTCTGTAGGAGTGATGTCGATTCGTCGTCGTACTTCAAAAGGTGTTCCTACTTATACTCAACAAGATGAATTTGTTGGTCCTGAAGGCGAAGTGATTGTCCCGGTTGTTAATAAAAAGGGCGACATTGAAACCCTACAACGTAGTGAATTATTAGGTGTGAATTTATCACATCAATATCAAGTGACCGTTTATCGCTCTCGTATTGAAAAAAGCTTTAGCCGTTTTGAGTGTTGGTCACTTAATGACAAGAATGCACCTGCCAATACCCCAAAACAGTTTTGGGTGATGTTAAGTGCAAATGGTGATGTGCATTTATTTGGTTATGAAACCACAGCGCAGATTGTGGATAGTCAAAACAGTGCGAATATTGCGCAATGGAACCTCAATGCGTCTGTTTCAGCAACCGGTGAGCAAATTGAATATCACTATCGCGCTGAAGATGAACAAGGGTGCGATAAGCAAGAAATTCAATCACACAAGAATGCCAATACACAACGTTATTTAGAAAAAGTGTATTACGGTAATCCTATTGGTGAAAGAGCCTTTTCATGTACTAAAACCGATAACACATTACCTGACAATGCATTATTTACACTGGTATTTGATTACGGTGAACGTAGCAGTGCATTAGCAACGTATCCGCAATGGCAAAGTGGTTCAGCGTGGGCAGTGCGTAAAGACTGTTTTTCTCAATTTAATTACGGTTTTGAAGTGCGTACTCGTCGTTTATGTCGCCAAGTGCTGATGTATCACCGTTTAGAAAGCTTAGCGCAGCAAAGTGCCAAAGCGGAAACGCCAGAGTTAGTCTCAAGATTAACACTGACTTACGATGAATCAGCATCAGGTAGCATGTTAGTTTCAGCACAGCAATCGGCATTTAATAACAATAAAGATGCACAATCGCTGATGACATTACCACCTGTAAATTTTGATTGGCAAAAAGTGGGTTCTCCTACACAAGCACAGTGGCAATCATTAGATGAATTGGCGCAATTTTCACCACAACAGCCTTATCAATATGTTGATTTATTAGGTGAAGGACTTGCTGGCGTACTGTATCAAGACAGCGACGCTTGGTGGTATCGCGCACCGATTAGAAAAGAAGATCAGCAAAACCCAAATGCAATGACATGGGATAAAGCGCAGCCATTGCCGATTATTCCTTCATTACGCGGTTCGGCAATGCTGACGGATATTACCGGTGACGGCAAATTAGAGTGGTTAGTGACACAAGGCAATGTGAATGGCTATTACACGCAAGATGAAGAAAAAGCAGAAAATTGGCTAAATTTTGTGCCTCTTAATGCCTTTCCGATGGAATATTTTCATCCTCGAGCAGAAATAACCTCATTAACAGGCAGTGGTTTTGCTGATTTAGCGTTGATTGGTCCTCGTAGTATTCGTCTTTATGCCGGTTCAGCGCAAGGCTGGAAAAAAAGTAAAGAGATTATGCAGGCTGATGGCGTCACTTTGCCGATTAAAAACGTTAATCGACGAACTTTAGTGGCATTTAGTGATGTATTAGGTTCCGGTCAACAACATCTGATTAAGGTGGATTATCAAGGTGTGACGTGTTGGGTGCATTTAGGTAATGGTAAGTTTAGTACTCCTATCACTCTTACGGGTTTTTCTGCTGATCGCGTGAAATTTAATCCTAATCAGCTCTATTTGGCGGATTTAGATGGCAGTGGTACAACGGATATTATTTATGCTCAATCCACTCACTTAGAGGTCTATTTTAACCAAAGTGGTAATCAATTTGTGCGTGGCGATGATATCGCGCTACCTAAAGGGATGCATTTCGATAACCTTTGCCAATTACAGATTGCCGATGTGCAAGGTTTAGGTGTTGCCAGTATTTTACTGACCAAATTGACACCTAAAGCACAACATTGGGTGCTCTCTTTACAGAATGAAAAACCGTGGTTGTTAAGCTCGATTAATAACAATATGGGCATGGTTCAACATCTACATTACCGCAGTTCAGCGCAATGTTGGTTGGATGAAAAATTAGCAAGAAAACAGCAAGGTAAAGAAAAAGCCGTTAGTTATCTGCCTTTTGCGTTGCATACTCTGTGGCAAATTGAAACCGTTGATGAAATAACACAAAGCCGTTTAACGCAAACTTATAACTATCGCCACGGTGTGTGGGATGGTAAAGAGAAAGAGTTTCGTGGTTTTGGTTGTGTTGAAGTCACTAATGCGGAGTCATTTAAAAGCGAAGAAAACAGCGCAGATAAAACCCCAAATGCATTAACGCGTCAGTGGTTTTTTACTGGTAAATTGTCTGTTGATGCCAAATTTGCTGATGAATTCTGGCAGGGCGATAACGCGGCATTTCCACAGTTTTCTCCTCGATTTACGCAAGGTGAAGGGAGTGCAGAAAAAGAGTGCGATAGCGATTTACGTCAACAACAAAATTATTGGCTTGAGCGTGGATTGCAAGGCACGTTAATAAGAAGTGAAGTCTATGGATTGGATAATTCAACGGTATCAACTGTACCTTATGCCGTAACAGAACAACGCCCACAAGTGCGTTTGATTGAAGCACAAGGAAGTTCCCCTGTGGTGATACCATCTGTGGTTGAGAGTCGTGCCTATCATTATGAGCGTATTGCGTCTGATCCCACTTGCCATCAACAAATCACCTTAGAGCAAGATGGCTATGGTGTTGTCTCTAAAGCAGTCTCTGTTGATTACCCAAGACGCCATAATACAGCGGAAAATCCGTATCAGCATTATGAAAGCCTACCTGATACATTATGGAGCTCTAGCTATGATCAACAGCAACAAAGCTTACGTTTAAGCTTATCGCGTCAAACTTGTCATCATCTTGATATTTCAGAAAAGCAGATTTATCAGCTCGGCGTTGTGAAAGCAAGTCGTCACGATATTTGGACTTTTGGTGCTGAAAAACAGCCTAAAGAGGGCTTAAGTGTCGAAGCATTATTAGCAACCAATAATTTGCTCACACAAAAATCCGCATCCGTATTTGCTGGTCAACAGCAGTTTGCCTATATGGATGCTGATAATAAAGCAACCTTGGAAACACCTGATTTTCCTATTCGTTTGGCTTATACAGAAACCGCAGAATTGGATGAAGAGACAGCAAGAGTATTATCGCAGCCTTATCCTCAATTACAGCTTGATAACGTACTGAAAGATGCGGGTTATTCACAAGCAAATTATCAGTTTGCTGATGAAAAAGAGAAAGAGAAACAGCTGTGGATAAAACAGTTATTAGGCGTCACAACCTACGGTACTTTAGCTCAGTTTCACAAACCGCTGGTGTATAAACAGTCTGCGCTTTCTTGTGATTACAAACTGTTATGGGATAAACAATTTTGCGCATTAATGGGTAAAGGATCCCCTCAGAATACACAAGATTTCCATCTCACTTACGATTGGCGTTTTTTATCGCCTAATTCGATTACTGATGCCAATCATAATATTCATCAAGTCACTTTTGATGGTTTAGGTCGTGTGACGACGACGCGTTTTTCAGGAACGGAAGACGGCAAACAAAGCGGTTATAGCGATAAAGCGTTTTCTATGCCAACAACCATCGATGGGGCTTTAGCATTAACCGCGCCACTGCCGATTGCAACGGGTTTTGTGTATGTAACAGACAGTTGGATGTCAACATCGTCAAAGCTACCTCCGCACGCTCTGCAAATCATGACAGATCGTTATGACAGCAATTCACAACAGCAAATTCGCCAACAAATCGCCTTTAGCGATGGTTTGGGACGCCTATTGCAAACTTCTGTCAGAGTAGAAGCCGGTGAAGCCTTTTTACGTAGCGATAATGCCACACTGAGGGTTGATAAAAATCAGCGAGCGCAACAAAAGAGCACCACGATTCGTTGGGCTATTTCAGGCGAAACAGAATATGACAACAAAGGGAATGTAAAGCGAGTTTATCAACCTTACTTTCTTAATGACTGGCGTTATCTCGCTGATAGTTCAGCTCAGCAAAATCGTTTTGCTGATACTCACTACTATGACGCATTGGGGCGTTTATATCGGGTTATTACTGCCAAAGGTTATCAGCGTAATACCCTTGTGACACCTTGGTTTATTGTGCAGGAAGATGAAAATGACACTTTAACATAAGGTGATGAAATGCGGGTTATTGACTCTTCTTTCTCTAACCCGCTTAACGTAGGAATTTTATTATGCTGGTCTCAATCCCATCTGAAAGTGATGCACTCGCTTGGATGATTATCGGTGGATTTTCAGCCTGGGGAGGTATCGTGAGGTATTTAATGGAAATTAGGCAAAAACAAATTAAGTGGTCTTGGTATGGCATTGCTAGCCAGATCGTGATTTCAGTATTTACAGGCTTACTTGGTGGATTATTGAGTTTTGAAAGTGGGGCAAGTCGCTATATGTCTTACATGATTGCAGGGCTTTTTGGCTCAATGGGGAGTACCACGTTGATTTGGCTATGGAACCGTGTTTTTGGCATGAATAGCCTTAAGGAGCCTAAATGAATACGTATACATTGAGTCAACGAAGTCAAAATAACTTAAAGGATGTGCATCAAGATTTAGTCCGAGTGGTTAATTTGGCGCTGACATTGAGTGAATATGATTTTGTTGTCATCGAAGGGCTACGTTCATTTGCGCGTCAAAAAGCGTTAATGAACGAAGGCAAAAGCAAAACACTCAATAGCCGTCATTTAACAGGTCATGCTGTAGATATAGTACCGTTAGTGAATGGTGCTATCCCTTGGCAAGATTGGTCTGCGTTTGAATCCGTATCAAAAGCGATGAAACAAGCAGCACATCAATTGGGTGTTTTAATGAATTGGGGCGGTGATTGGATATCGTTTCGTGATGGCCCTCATTATGAGCTGTCTAGAGAGGCATATTCATGAGTATAACCTGGCTTCTACGCTGGGGATCAAAAGGAGGCGTGTTGTTAGTCATTCTGACCACGCTTCTGGTGATCCGCTATCAGCACAACCAAATTGATCGGTTATCAGAACAAAATAGTCAGTTTGAATATCAACAACGCACATTGCAATCACAATTAATGCAATGGCACGAACAAGCGGAAAAAATCTCTGAAACGCTTATACATCAACAAGAGGAGCAACACTATTTAGAGGAAGAAAATCATGCAATACGCCAAGAGTTACGGCTACTTCTGGCTCAAACGCCTTGTGCTAATGAGTCTGTGCCTGACGCTGTTATCCAGTTGCAGCAAAACACCCTTAACCGTCGTTAAAGCACCTGAAAAATTTGTACCAACACACTTACTACAGCCCTGTTCAGCACCATTTTTTAATGTGCAAGTATGGGGGGATTATCCTGATTATGTGGCACGTTTAATGTTGGTATTGGAAAAATGTAATACCGATAAAAAAGCGGTGGCAGAAATATTGGCAACAAAAAGTCAGCTTGGTACTTATGAGTTGGATCATAAAAGAAAGCAAACTAAGGAATTATAGAAATATGTCAAATCAACAATTACATACACGAACCCCGACTGTTGTGGTTCATGATAATCGCGGATCGGCTATTCGCGAAATTAGCTATTGCCGTCATCCTGATATGGTAAACCAAACCGATGAGCGTATTACGCGTCATCACTATCATGCTCGCGGTTATTTAGAACGCAGTATTGATGCAAGACTGTATGACTCACAACAGTTAGACGCCAGCATTCAGCCTAATATTCAACAAACGGTGAGTTTAGGGAAGGCATTATCACTTTCACAAGGTGTTGATAATGGGAATAGCTTTAATTTCAATGATATTGAAGGCACGGTTGCACAGCAGATTAATGCCAAAGGAACGGTCACAATCTATAAATATAGTCAGTCTGGGTTTGAACGATATTTAGAGAAAGTAGAAGAAGGAAAATTAGGGAATTCAGACACGAAGGTTATTCAAAAATTTAAATGGGGACAAGGAAACGCGAGTGAGTTAATAGAGACCAACCAAGTGGGAAAATGTATTGAGTACTTTGATACTGCAGGTAAAAAAACATATAGCCATTATTCGTTACAAGGTGCGGTAATATCAGAAACACAACAGTTCATTGTAGATAATAACATTAATTGGAGTACCGGCAGTGAGCAAAGTATTCAACAAGCTGAAAAATTTACTACTCAATATACTTATGATGCGACAGGGGCTGTATTAGAAGAAACCGATGCAAAGGGAAATAAACGCCGTATTGCCTATGATATTGCAGGCTTTGTAAAACAAACTTGGTTGACGTTAAAAGGACAATCAGAGCAAGCGATTTTACGTGCTTTAACCTACTCAGCTGCGGGGCAAAAACTGCGTGAAGAGCAAGGTAATGGCTTGGTCACCACTTATGAATATGAGCCTGAAACACAACGTTTGTTGCAGGTTAAAACAGAGCGTCCTCAAGGTCATGCATTAGGGGCGAAGATTATGCAAGATCTGCGTTATGCGTACGATCCTGTCGGCAATATTATCTGTCTGAAAAATGATGCTGAAGCCACACGTTACTGGCGTAATCAAAAAATTGTGCCTGAAAATCGTTATGTGTATGACTCGCTGTATCAATTGGTCAGTGCAACGGGTCGTGAATCTGCCAATCAACAAACACCCGTTTCAATGCAATCTCAGCCAATTACTACGTTAGTCAAAGATACGCAAAGCTATACTAATTACACCCGTTTCTATACCTATGATAGAGGCGGTAATTTAACGCAAATTCGCCATCACTCCGCTATTGCGCAACAAAGTTTTACTCAAGATATTACCGTTTCAAATAAAACCAATCGCGCTTTATTAAAGTCACAATGTTCAGATCCAAAAAACGTGGATAGCTATTTTGATGAGAGTGGTAATTTAACCCAACTTCTTAATGGCGATGCGATCATTTGGGATAGCCGTAATCATCTGAAAGCCACCAAAGAGATAATGGAAAATGGGCAATTATCTGAGGGAGAAACCTATCAATATAACAGTGCGAGCCAACGTATGACGAAAATACGCGGGCGCAAAGTTGCTGACAGTGATTTAGAAAAAGTCACTACGCACTATTTACCAAATATTGAACAATGGGAAGTGAGCACACGTTCTGTGACAGAGAAATATGTCGTTGTACAAATTCAAACAGGTACTAGTGCAAAAGTCAGGGCGCTGTGTTGGGAAATTGGCTCACCGAAAGGGATTGAAAATAATTCACTGCGTTATAGCTATGATGACGGTATTGGCAACAGTGGATTAGAAACCGACGGTAAAGGGAAGTTAGTCAGTTATGAGGAATATTACCCCTATGGGGGTACAGCCATTTGGTCCAGCGAAAATGCGGTAGAGGCGGATTACAAAACCATTCGTTATTCAGGGAAAGAAAAAGACGCTACGGGACTTTATTATTACGGTTATCGCTATTATCAGCCGTGGATTGGTCGTTGGTTAAGTGCCGACCCCGCCGGTACGATTGATGGGCTAAATTTATATCGCATGGTGCGCAATAACCCAGTGACATTGCATGATCCTGATGGGCGAGCGCCCACGGGGTCAACCGCATCAACGTCTGCAACAACAAGTGAGCATTTTATCAATCGATTACCGACGTCATTTCATAAAGTAAAAACAAATGATTGGGGGGAGCAGACTATTAAAAAGGCTGGGGCTTGGAATCAAAAAAATTCACGAGATTTTAAAAGAGAGACTCACTATACCGCCAGTAAGTTAGGTCCGTATTTTACGCTCTATTCAACCCCGGATTCTCCATCAAAACAACTTATTGTTACTGCCGATGGCGGTTTTACCTTAAACCGCGGCGCCGTTCCAATACCCGATGGGGTGACATTAAAATTCTTAAATCCACACAGGACTAACTTAAAGGACCCGACTATTAAGAACCTCGCAATAAATAAGAAGTATACGTTATTTTCCATTTCCAATCATCGTCTAGATTTTCATAATCAATTCGCGGTTGAGCAAATGGAATTGTTGGGAATAAGGACAGTAACAGGTGCGTATAACGATACAATTTGGAAAGAAATTGAACCGTATAATAAAATGCATTGGGAAGCAGCAGAAAACGATAAGAATAGTGTAATTAATATTACAAATTATATGTTAACCAAATATGCGGACGATACACCCGATAGAATAGGTAATGCATTGGCTGTCAATCGAGCGATTATACAAACCAATCAAAAACAAACAGTAAAAACGGATATTGTCGCAGTAAATAACCGGACTCTTTTTGATGGGTTCACTATACCTTCAATAACGTCAATAGGAGCGCTATTCAAGGAGTTAAAGAAAAATAATATTCACTATGACAATATTGTCTGCTCATTTTGTCGTGGCGACATTTGTAGGTCCAATATGAATTATAATCCTAAACTGCAGAGACTAGAATAATCTTATTGTAACTCAATTAATAATGATTAGGGGCTAAGGACTAAGTGTGGTTAATTTAATCACAAGGTATTTAGCCTATAAATAAATTAATAATATATCTTAATAAACAAAGGTATTTATTCACCGTTAATGACTAATAAAATAATTATTAACGATAAAGAGAAAACCACAAGGAATTAAAAATATGTCAAATCAACTATTATATACCCGAACCCCCAGCGTGGTGGTTCTTGATAATCGCGGATCGGCTATTCGCGAAATTAGCTATTGTCGTCATCCTGATACTGTTAACCAAACCGATGAGCGTATTACTCGTCACCATTATCATGCTCGCGGTTATTTAGAGCGCAGTATTGATGCAAGATTGTATAAAACACAACAATCAGACACCTCTATTCAACCTAATATTCAACAAACCATAAGCTTAGGTGGCGCCATTACTTTATCTCAAGGGGTTGATAATGGTACAAGCTTTAGTCTTAATGATATTGAGGGTACCGTTTCACAACAGATTAATGCACAAGGCACAGTGACAACGTACGAATATTCCAAGCAAAGCATTGAGCGGTATTTAGAGCAAGTAAAAGAAGGAAAACTCGGTGAAAGCAGAACTGCCGTGGTGCAAAAACTTAAATGGGGACAAGGAAACGCGAGTGAGTTAATCAATACCAACCAAGTGGGAAAATGTATTGAACATTTTGATACTGCAGGTAAAAAAACATATAGCCATTATTCGTTACACGGCGCAGTGATATCAGAAACGCAACAGTTTGTGACAGATAATCATATTGATTGGGCTCCAAGTCGTGAAGCCAGTATTGAACACACCGAAAAATACACGACGGAATATCGTTATGATGCCACAGGTACGGTATTAACAGAAACCGACAGTACAGGCCATCAACGCCGTCTTGCTTATGATATTGCAGGCTTTGTAAAACAAACTTGGTTGACCTTAAAAGGACAATCAGAACAAGAGATTTTGCGGTCACTCTCTTATAGTGCGGCAGGGCAAAAACTGCGTGAAGAGCAGGGTAATGGTTTAGTTACCACTTATGAATATGAGCCTGAAACGCAACGTTTACTGCATGTCAAAACAGAGCGCCCTCAAGGTCATGCGTTAGGGGCGAAGGTCATGCAAGATCTGCGTTATGAGTACGATGCGGTGGGCAACATTATTTGTTTGAAAAATGATGCAGAAGCGACGCGTTATTGGCGCAATCAGAAAGTGGTGCCTGAAAATCGCTATATTTATGATTCACTGTATCAATTGGTTAGTGCAACAGGGCGTGAATCCGCCAATCAACAAACGCCTGCTTCAATGCAATCTCAGCCTGTGACAACGTTAGTCAAAGATACGCAAAGCTATACTAATTACACCCGTTTCTATACCTATGATAGAGGCGGTAATTTAACGCAAATTCGCCATCACTCCGCTATTGCGCAACAAAGTTTTACTCAAGATATTACCGTTTCAAATAAAACCAATCGCGCTTTATTAAAGTCACAATGTTCAGATCCAAAAAACGTGGATAGCTATTTTGATGAGAGTGGTAATTTAACCCAACTTCTTAATGGCGATGCGATCATTTGGGATAGCCGTAATCATCTGAAAGCCACCAAAGAGATAATGGAAAATGGGCAATTATCTGAGGGAGAAACCTATCAATATAACAGTGCGAGCCAACGTATGACGAAAATACGCGGGCGCAAAACTGCTAACGGTGATTTAGAAAGAGTCACTACGCACTATTTACCGAATATTGAACTATGGGAAGTGAATAACAATCCTGCTACGGAAAAATATGATGTGGTTCATATTCAAACAGGTACTAGTGCAAAAGTCAGGGCGCTGTGTTGGGAAATTGGCTCACCGAAAGGGATTGAAAATAATTCACTGCGTTATAGCTATGATGACGGTATTGGCAACAGCGGATTAGAAACGGACGGTAAAGGGCAATTAGTCAGTTATGAAGAGTATTACCCTTATGGCGGTACCGCCATTTGGTCTAGCGAAAATGTGGTAGAAGCAGATTACAAAACCATTCGTTATTCCGGTAAAGAAAAAGATTCTACGGGGATGTATTACTATGGTTATCGTTATTATCAACCGTGGATTGGTCGTTGGTTAAGTGCAGACCCCGCCGGTACGATTGATGGGCTGAATTTATATCGCATGGTGAAAGGGAATCCGACATCTTATATTGATGACAATGGTTTGATGTTCAAAAAATTAAGTGCAAGTATAGCCAACAGAAGAGAGCATAATTCCTCAAACGATATATCCACCGCTAGTAGTGCTATTGGCGCATCTGGATCAGGCAAACAATCCCAGTTGAATATTTCTAATTCTAAAAACGACCTCATTGGTAACATTATTGAACGTCTGGTGGATATTGTTGAAACAGGGAGAGGTGGAATGCGCACGTTACAAGGAGACCAGTTTAACGAAACAATGACTAAATTAGCTTCTTTGTATATTGACTTACAGCCTGAGGGCGCTCTGTCCGGTGGACACGAGATCATGAAGAAATCAAAAGGTTTCAAGCAACCACCTAAAGGTAAAGGTTTAGTTAATCAGAACAAAGAACGAGGAAATTTATATGATTTTATGACTCCTTACGTTACCAGAGATGTAGATTCTGAAAATTTTTGCCTCCAAAATGTAACTTCAGACTTACATAAATGGACTGAGCATGTTATCGATAAACAACAGAAGCGTCTTCCGACAGGAAAAGCAGTAGAGTTACTTATGAGGATGAATAAGGCTGCAGACCCAGAAGTTACTCGAGCAGAGTTCACAAAAAATCCTACGTCACGCCCTCCGGAGGATCAAGAGGAGGCAATACAGTATGTATATTATATGGCTGGTATATTTGAAAGTGAAAGTGAATGGAAAGAGCTTGCCCGTGATATGTACACGTATGAATATCCTCAGCTAAAAAAAGTAACTTATAAAAGAGCCAAAGCAATTTTTGATAAAAACAAATCCTTATCGGTATATAAAGTTGATTAAGGCACCATCATTTTTACTCAACTCATGGAATATGAGTGATTAGATAATAATGTCTATTTAGAGTAGACCCAAAATACACAACCCAGAGAGACAGCATTTCTGTCTCATTTGGGTTGTTTTTATCTTATCTTGATAATTTGAATGCTTTTAATAATGTGCGAAATAGAGTGTTAAAAAATAATTTAATTTATTATTTCAATAATTAATCATCATTTAATAAATATTAAATGACTGTTTTAGTCCCATTTTAATATTAAATTAAATCGCGATATTGCTCACAGTTCTTAATAAATGGATATTTAATTATCTTTTTTTGACTAATATCTAATGTGATTGATGCAATCATTATATTTTAAAATTTTTTAATAATTATTGAGGCTTTATTATGAAGAAAAATAAACTTATGGTATTTACTGCAACGTTATTATTATCAGCGGGTTTTGTTTCAACAGTGTCAGCTGATGTCACATTGAAGCATGGCTATATTGATGTTCCACCAAGCCGTGCAGTATTATGTAAAATGACTATTTCTAAGAGTAATAATATAAAATTTAATAAAAATTGTGGCCCTGTAGAATATGAGCCTCAATCAGTTGAAGGGCTTAAAGGTTTCCCTGAAGGTGGACCTGAAGATGGTAAAATTGCCAGTGGTGGAAATGAAACATTTTCTGCTTTAAATGAGCAGAGTGCTGATCGCTGGCATAAAGTGGCAATGAAAAGCGGACCTTATACCTTTAAGTGGAAATTAACAGCGCCACATAGTACAGCATCATGGCGATTTTTTATTACTAAACAAAACTGGGATGTCAATAAACCGCTGACTCGTGATGATTTTGATTTAACACCATTCTGCCAACAAAATGATAATGGTGAAATACCAAAAGAAACCGTAGAGATAAATTGTAATATACCAGAGCGTTCAGGTTATCAGGTTATTTTAGGTGTCTGGGATATTGCCGATACAAAGAATGCTTTTTATCAAGTTATTGATGCTGATTTTAAAAAATAATCTATTTAATTAAAATGATTATTTAATTTTAATAATGATATTGATTATATTTAATTTAAATATTATCAGATTTAAGTCTTGAATTAAAAATATAAAATTAGATTATTTCTATTTTATTAAATAGAGATAATTGCTATTTATTTTTAGCAATTTAATTAATAGCGCCTTTACATGGGCGCTATTTTCATTGAATCGACTAGAAATCCCTCGCGTACAATGCTACTTTCTACGTTATACCTATAATTATTTAGCTTAAAACCAACATCATTGAGGTGCGATTATGGAAATCTATTTAGATACCGCTGATATCGAAGAAGTCAGAAAACTCTCTCAAGTTCTTCCTATTGCAGGTGTCACCACCAATCCTTCCATTATTGCTAAATCCGCACAAGATATTGAAACGCTATTGCCTGAATTAAAAACGGCAATGGGAGGAAAAGGTCGGGTATTTGCACAGGTTATTGCCAGTGATGTCGATACCATGATTGAAGAAGCTTTGCGCATTGGCAATATTGCCGATAATACCGTGATTAAAATCCCAGTTACAGAAGCTGGGCTTATTGCTATTAAACAATTAAAACAAAAAAATATGCTGGTATTAGGCACGGCAATTTACAGCGTGTCTCAAGGGTTAATGGCCGCATTAGCAGGTGCCGATTATATTGCGCCTTATGTGCATCGAATGGATAGGCAGGGCTCTGATGGTGTAAGAGTGGTAAAAGAGTTACAAACGCTGATCACCATGCATAATTTACCAACAAAAATCTTAGCCGCGAGTTTTAAAACACCACGCCAAGTGGTTGATTGTTTATTAGCGGGGGCATCTTCGGTGACATTACCGATAGAACTTGCTTACTCTATTATTCGCTCACCGGTGGTGGACGATGCTGTAAATAGATTCGCTGATGATTGGCAAACTACATTTGAGCGTCGTTTTTTATAATCAAATGAAGAACATAAGATTAAGTGCTATAACGTTATATAGCACTTAATTTACCTATTTAGGTATACAGAGATATTAATCTTCACTTTTACTAATGTATTAATAATAAGGATAATATAGCTTAAAATAAATGAATATTGATTTATATCTAATAATAAGTCACCTTTCTGGCAATTCAAATTCAAATCTATTATTATAATGTTAGTCTAGAAATGGATTATTAATATAATCTATTGTTTTTTATTTTTTTGTTATAAATAGCTTATATATCAATTTTTTATATTTTATTTTTTATAAAGTTGTTATTTTTTTAATTTAATTAATTTTTTGTTTTTACTCGGTTTAGTTGTTATTAAGTTGAATTTAATAACAAAATAATAAATTGTGACTAGCATGTTAATTAAAGGGTTTGGTTGTTAAGAAATAAATTAATATTATATTGATGAGGTAGTTAAAATACCTAATTAACAGGGAAAACCGATACTCCGCGGTGCAATGATAATTAACATATTCAGTTATTATCTTTATTTAGCGATAAATAAAACTTTATTTGTGATACTGGAGTAAATATGTGTGAAGAATACATGAATAAGCCACTCTATTTGTCAATTGCAGACTGGGTTCAAGAGCAAGAACGTTGGGTAAGTGCAAAGGAAATTGCAAAAGAATTCGATATTCCTCAATGCAATGCAATTAATATTGTTTCCTATATTCTTTCTGATGTAAAAGAGATTGAGTGTGAAACGAAAAGTGTACCTAACCAATTAGAAGGTAGAGGCTGTCAGTGCCAACGAATGATCAAAGTCAGTCATATTGATCCTCAAGTCTATTCGCGTTTAAAAGGCCATATTCAAGAAAAAAGTAGTCAACGTTCTCCTGAAAAATTAGCGGCGATGATCCCTCGTGGATTGAACCATGAGCAAAAATGGCAATGGATGTTGTCAAAATCTCAACGTCGCTAATATAAGTAACTTCGTTGCATACAAAACAAATTGAATAATGACGACAGGCGCTCGTAACGCCTGTCGCTGTTTGTTACTGGCCTTTTGGCTTAACGCCTGTTGTGCCTCGTAAACGCGGGCGATGAGGTTCAGGAGCCGTTAATGGTGTTGTTTCTACTAAGCTTTGGCGACAACGTACCGCTAAATCTTGATATTCACGAGTATTCATCCGTTTCCATTCCATATCTTGATCGGTAATATCACGCACATGTTTTGCAGGACTTCCTATTAACATTTGTCGAGGTTGTCCTTGAAAGCCGGCTTTTACAAAGCTCATAGCGGCAACGATGCTTTCCTCACCAATGACTGCTCCATCCATAATTACGCTGTTCATACCAACTAAACTGTCACGCCCGATAATACAACTGTGAAGGATCGCACCGTGCCCAATATGGCCATTTTCTCTTACGATCGTATCCATATCGGTATAACCGTGCATGATACAACCGTCTTGAAGGTTTGCGCCTGCTTCAACAATCAAGCGTCCATAGTCGCCCCTTAGTGAAGCCAGAGGGCCGATATAAACGCCAGCACCAATAATCACATCACCAATTAATACAGCAGATGGATGAATATAAGCTGTTGGATGAACCACAGGAACAAGACCTTCAAACGCGTAGATACTCATCAGTTTTCCTCTTTGTTGTATTATCAAGATGAACGATAATTACCGGCCTTTCCACTCAGGTGCGCGTTTTTCAGCAAAAGCTAATGGCCCTTCAGTAGCGTCTTCTGAATGTAAAACACTTGGGTAATGTTTTAGTACACCACTGCGCATAAGCTTGTAACCCTCTTCAATGGAAAGTTCACTGGTAGCACGATAAATCTCTTTTAATGCAGCCACAGCGAGTGGGGCACTGTTGGCAATTTGGTCTGCAAGTTCACGTGCACTGTCCATTAATTCAGCGGCGCTGACAACGCGGTTTGCAATGCCCCAACGTAGTGCTTCGTCGGCATTCATGCGACGACCTGTCATTAGCATTTCGTTGACGATAGCTGGTGGTAAACGTTTAGGTAAACGCAAAACACCACCACTGTCAGGTACAATTCCTAACTGCGCTTCAGGTAAAGCAAAAGAAGCATTGTCTGAACAAACCATCATGTCGGCGGCGAGTGCTAATTCAAAACCGCCCCCAAAAGCATAGCCGTTAACGGCAGCAATGACAGGTTTATCTAGATCAAAAAGTTCAGTTAAACCCGCAAAACCACCCGCACCAAAGTCTGCATCAGGGGCTTCACCTTCTGCGGCAGCTTTTAAATCCCATCCCGCAGAGAAAAAACGTTCACCAGCACCAGTGATAATCGCGACACGTAAGTTGGGATCATCACGAAAACGTAAGAAAACTTCGCCCATTTCATGGCTTGTTTTTGCATCAATAGCATTGGCTTTGGGTCTATCCAATACAATCTCAAGCACTGAACCACGGGTTGTTAGATGTAATGACTGGCTCATGTTGTATTCCTTTTCGTCATCAAAAATAAGCAGTTATGATTGAGGTTATTAATTTGTGGTTAAACCAACCTATGCTTTATTTCAAATGCTTTTTAATCACTTTTCCTGAGCAGTTACGAGGTAAGTCGTCTCTAAATTCAACTTCAGAGGGGACTTTGAACTTTGCCATATTTTGCTCACAAAAATGGAAAAACGCTTCTTTACTCAAGCTCTCATTTTCAACCAATACCACGAACGCTTTAATCGCTTCATCACGAATATTGTCAGGCACACCAATCACAGCCACATCTTGAATTTTAGGATGTGAAGAAATGATGTTTTCAATCTCAACACAAGAGACATTTTCGCCACCGCGTTTGATCATATTGCAACTGCGATCAACGAAATAAAAAAAGCCTTCATCGTCTCGGTAACCATAATCGCCAGTATGTAACCAACCATCTGGCTCTAATGCTTTTGCTGTTGCATCAGGTCGGTTGTAATACTCTTTAAAAATAGTTTTTCCGGGTTCGCCTTTTACGCAAATTTCGCCTACAACCTCATCAGGGACTTCGTTGTTTTGTTTGTCCCTAATTTGTGCTTGATAGCAAAAACCGGGTCTACCAATGGAGGGCCAGCGACGTTTATCGCCGGGTCTGTCACCAATTAAACCAACAATGGTTTCTGTCATGCCATAAGAGGTGAGCAATCGCACGTTAAAGCGTTCAAGGAAGGCATCTTTTTCATCATCGGCAAGATTGAGATAAAACATCACCTCACGTAATTTGTGCTGTTTTTCTTCTGATGAAACAGGTTGTGCCATTAAGGTTCTCATCATCATTGGAATGCACTCTGTTACTGTTGCTTGATACTTAAGGATCTGTTTCCAAAAGGCTCTTGCGCTGTATTTTTCAAGTAAAACAAAGGTGGCTCCCACAGAAAAAGCAGGGAGTGATGCTGTGCATTGGCAATCAATATGAAATGCGGGCATAACGGTAAGATAAATATCATCTTCACGTAATGCGTTTTGCCATGATGAGTAATAACCCGCAAAACGTAGGTTATAGTGAGTGATAACGACACCTTTAGGTTGGGAGGTCGTTCCTGAGGTAAAAAGAATTTCAGCAGTGTCATCCACACTTAATGGTGTGTAATGATTAAGCGTAACAGGATGCTTGGCTTTCTCTGTTAAGAAGTCGGTAACACCTTTTTCAGTAGGGAGACTGTTTTCTGTTATTAAAAACAGTTGCGTTAAAGGGTTTTGTTCATCCTGTAACATAGGTTGGTAAATCGGATAGAAATTATCACGAGTTACCACGTAATGAGCTTGGCAGTGATTGATTATCCATGCGCTCTCTTCATACATAAATCGCGCATTAATGGGCACCATTATCGCGCCAATTTTTGCCAAGCCAAACCAGCAAAAGAAAAACTCAGGACAGTTATCAAGATGTAAGGCAACGTGATCGCCTTTTTTTATGCCACCAGCATGAAAAAGATTTGCGGTTCTATTTATCTCTTCATTTAATTCACAGTAGCTAAATTGTCTCACTTCTCCTTGTGCGGATTCAAAAATTAGCGCTGTTTTTGTACCATAAACCTCTGCCAAATCATCCCACATTTGACGTAAGTTTTGTTTGCCAATCACATCCATTAAACTGTTACCCTATTCTTTTGCTGTAAATTCAGACGTATTTTATGTCTATACAACGTCCGAATTTTACAGTGTTACTTTACGATTTTAGCCAGTCCTTTATCGACTAGCCCCTTGATTTGTGCGTCGCTATAACCGATATTTTTCAAAATTGCATTAGTGTCCATGCCATGAGATGGCATTCCGCGCCAGATTTTCCCTGGGTTGTTTTTGAATTTAGGCATCACATTTGGCCCTTTGCAGGTTTCGCCATCCATGGTTTGCCACTCGGTAATAGACTCACGCGCGATATATTGCGGATTGTCTTCAAGCTCTGGAATAGTCAGCACTTTAGCGCTGGCAATATTGAGTTCAGACAGGCGTTTTAGCACATCAGTGATAGGCTGTTTTGCTAACCATTCATCTAACTTGTCTTCAAATAATTGACCATGAGGGCAATTGATACGGTGAATAAGTTGAGTGCCTTCTGGCACTTCTGGTGTACCTAAAAGATGTGCAAGACCGATATCTTTGAAGATCTCTTCAATTTGGGTAATACCCACCACTTCCATTACGATAAAACCATCTTGGCAACGGTAAAGCCCACATCCTGCGTAGTACGGATCTTTCCCTTTGGTCATACGAGGGCAGATTTCACCACCATTGAAATAATCCATCATGAAGTATTGCCCCATACGCAACATCACTTCATACATGGCGATATCAATACTTTCGCCTTTACCTGTTTGCTGAACTTTATACAGTGCAGCTAACGCAGAAGTGGTTGCTGTCATCCCTGAAAAATAGTCAGCGGTATAAGGGAAAGCCGGCATAGGCTGATCTTTGTCACCATTTTGAATAAGGTAACCACTGAAAGCCTGAGCAATGGTGTTATAAGCCGGTAAGTTGGTGTATTGCGGATCGCCATATTGACCAAAGCCTGATAAATGCGCGATAACCAATTTAGGGTTATGTTCCCATAACACTTCATCGGTAATACCACGACGTGCAAAGGCAGGGCCTTTACTGGCTTCGATAAAGATGTCGGTTGTTTCCATTAATTTTAGGAATGCATCACGACCTTCATCTTTAAAAATATTGAGTGAAAGAGCATGTAAATTACGGCGAGAAAGTTGAGGGTAGTGAGGTTGAACGCGAATGGTGTCAGCCCATGCAACGTTTTCAATCCAAATCACTTCAGCACCCCATTCTGCAAACATTTGTCCTGCAAATGGCCCTGCAATTTCAATTCCTGAAAACACAACACGAACCCCTGAAAGTGGGCCGAATTGTGGCATTGATAAATGTTCTGTCATAGCGTTACCTCGTAAGTGGTCTAAGTGAAAACGCTCCCACCGAATGATAAGAGCGTTTCTCGTGATAAATTATCGATACTGCTTAAGTACTGAGCGTCCTAATGTCAGGATCTGCATTTCATCAGAACCACCAGATACACGATCAACACGAAGGTCACGCCAAAAACGAGAAATACGGTGCTCGCCAGCAATACCGACACCACCAAGCACTTGCATTGCACTATCAACGACTTCAAACGCCGCATTTGCACAGAAGTATTTACACATAGCCGCATCACCGGAAGTGATTAAGTTGTTGTCACTCTTCCATGCAGTTTCATATAACATGTTGCGCATTGAATTGAGTTTGATCGCCATATGAGCGAATTTTTCTTGAATAAGTTGGAAACGGCCGATAGCTTCGCCAAATTGCACACGTTGATTGGCATAACGAGCCGCATCTTCAAATGCACACATTGCTGTACCGTAGTTAGTGAGAGCCACTAAGAAACGTTCGTGATCGAACTCTTCTTTAACACGATTAAAGCCGTTTCCTTCACGACCAAACATGTCTTTTTCTTCAAGTTCAACGTTGTCGAAAGTGATTTCACAGCAGCTATCCATACGTAAACCCAGTTTTTCTAACTTGTTGACTTTGATGCCGGGTTTGCTCATATCGACAAACCATTCAGTAAAGATAGGTTTATCTGGAGATGCTGAGTCACGGCTCATCACCACAACGTAAGGGGTATAAGCGCTACTGGTGATAAAGCATTTGCTACCATTGAGGTAAACTTTGCCATCTTTACGGGTATAAGTTGTTTGTAGGCTACCGACGTCAGAGCCTGCACCCGGTTCTGTGATAGCAGAGTTCCACATTTGCTTACCTGTGCCGCGGAACGCCATAATTTTGTCAATTTGCTCTTGAGTCCCTTCACGCAAGACAGTGTTAAATCCACCTGGTAATTGATAAAGCACGTAAGTTGGCGCACCTAAGCGACCTAATTCCATCCAGATTGCAGCAACAGTAACAAAACCGGCATTTAAACCACCGTGCTCTTCAGGGATAAGCAGATTGTCAATTTCCATATCCGCTAAGGCTTTGACAAAACGTTCTGGGTATTTACTTTCGCGATCGCATTCAGCGAAATACGCTTCCCAGTTTTCACTGGCCATTAATTCGCGGACACCGTCAACAAACAGTTCCTGCTCATCATTCAATCTAAAATCCATGTTAATAACCTCTTAATATGTCATTCTTTGCGTATAGCGGATCACTCTTTCCAATGTACTTTGGCATCTTTAATAAAGGACAAGGTGACCATGATATTGACGAAAAATAGCGGGCATCCCCCGGCGATAATGGCGGTTTGAATCGGTTTTAAACCGCCAAGTGCTAACAGGATGATGCCGATAATACCGACCAGCACAGACCAGCCGATACGCACTAATAAAGGGGGCTCAGAGCCTTCTTTCATAGAGCGACAAGTGGACATAGCCAGTGTGTAAGAACAGGCGTTAATTAAAGTGACAGTGGCAATAAAGCAGAGGATAAAGAAGCCCCACATTGTCGCTGTGCTCAACGGTAATGCCGCCCATGTTTCGATAATGGCGCGTGGAACACCATATTGTTCAATTAGTTGTGGAATGTTGAGAATATTTTGGTCAATCAGTTGTAAGGTGTTACCACCAAGGATTGTCCAAATTAACCAAGTCCCTGCGGTTAAACCTGAAACCATCCCTAAACACAATTCACGAACAGTACGGCCTTTAGAGATCCGCGCTAAGAAAATACTCATCTGGATGGCGTAAATAACCCACCAAGCCCAATAGAAGACCGTCCAGCCTTGAGGGAATCCACCTTTACCAATTGGATCTGTATAGAACAGCATACGAGGCATATACATCAGCAATGTACCGACAGAATCGGTAAAATAATTGACAATAAAGCTCGCGCCACCAACGATAAACACCCAACCCAACATTAAGAAACTCAGATAAGTACGAATATCACTGGCGATTTTCACCCCTTTTTGCAGACCGAATGCCACACAAATTGCGTTTAATAAGATCCAGCAAGAGATAATAATGGCGTCTAATTGCAGGGTATGAGGAATACCAAATAAGTATTGAATACACTCAGTCACAAGCGGGGTAGCTAACCCGAGACTTGTCCCCATAGCTAAAATTAAGGCGACTAAATAGAAGTTATCAACAATAGTACCGAATAAGCCATTAACGTGTTTTTCACCAATTAATGGGGTTAAGGTACTACTTGGACGGATAACTTCCATTTTGCGAACAAAGAAGAAGTAAGCGAATGCAACAGAAAGAAAACTATACGTAGCCCAAGGTAGAGGACCCCAGTGAAACAAGCTGTAAGCAAGGCCAATTTCTTTAGCTTGAGTCGAATAACCTTCCATTCCAAAAGGCGGGCTTGAAATGTAGTAGTATATTTCAATCGAACCCCAGAAGAGGACGGCAGCAGAAGTACAAGACGCAAACATCATAAAGATCCAGCTTGCGGTACTAAATTCAGGTTTGTCTTCTCCTAGGCGTTTATTGGCATAACGACCGAAGACTAACCAAAACCAACCTCCGAACATAATGACCATATACCATTCGAAAGCCCAACCCCAGACATTGGTAACATAGCTGAATACGGCATTAATCACTTCATTTGAAGCGTCAAGATCACGTACCGTTAACCAGCATAAAATACCAACAATGATTAATGGAGGAAAAAAAACCTTCGGTTCTATTCCTGCCTTTTTATTATCTTTGCTCATAGGTAAATTTTCCAAATATATTTAACGCAGAAGTTTAAGTAGTGTTAATTCCTAATATCTAATAAAGCATTTAAGTTTATTTATGAGTATTCCGTCTATTGGTGTTTCATCATAATAGAAAAATAAAGTTATTGGCTAATTCACAAACTGATTAATGATGATGAATAATGGATATTATAAGAAATCCATTCTGTTATTCACTTCACACTATTCTTTTTGTCTATTTTATGTTACGTTTTATAACGTTTTGTTTTCATTGTAACTAGCTGAAAATTATATCTATATTGCTGTATGTAATAGGGTTGTTATATTCCGTCTTTCAATATTGTTGATCTTGGTGGCAATATTGAACGTTAAATAGCATTGTATTTATTATTTTCAATATTGTTGATCGATGTAGCAATATTGAAAGTTGTTCACTTCAATTAAAACTAATTTCAATATTGGTGATGTGTTTAGCAATATTGAAAGCTATCCATTCTTTATTTATCTATGTTCAATATTGGTGACCTAGGTTTAATTTTTTAATCGCTTAATTATGTTAATTCTATATTACATTGCCAGAGTAAATGACATTATTTATTAATTTCAGGAGATGTAATGAATATTATTACATGTTACAAGAGTGTTCCCGATGAGCAGGATATTACGGTAAATAGCGCAGACAATTCGCTAGATTTTTCCCGAGCTAACACCAAAATTAGCCAATATGATTTAAATGCGATTGAAACCGCTAATCAGCTTAAGGCTCAACTTGATGGTATTCACATCACGGCAATGAGTGTTGGTGGCAAAGCACTGACAAATGCGAAGGCACGTAAAGACGTTCTTTCTCGTGGTGCTGACGAGTTAGTGGTAGTAGTTGATGACCAATTTGAAGCCTCTTTGCCTTACCAAACGGCGGTTGCATTGGCTGCAGCTGCGGCTAAAAAAGGTTATGACTTAATTCTTTGTGGTGACGGCTCTGCGGATCTCAGTTCACAACAAGTTAGCTTGCTGCTGGGTGAGGTCTTAAATATACCTGCGATCAATGGTGTTAACAAAATTGTTTCTCTTTCTACTGATTCAATAACGGTTGAGCGTGAATTAGAAAATGAAATCGAAACACTGATCATTCCATTACCTGCTGTTATTGCGGTTTCTACCGATATTAATACACCTCAAATTCCTTCGATGAAAGCCATTCTTGGCGCTGCCAAGAAACCTGTTCAGCAATGGAGTGTTGCCGATCTTGGTCTAGATGCAATTACTGTGCGTTCAGAGCAAACAGTGGCAGCGCCGAAACAGAAAGTTCGTCAACGCATCATCATTGAAGGTGATGGCGATGATCAGATTGCTGAGTTGGCAGAACATTTACGCAAAATTCTTAAGTAATAGGGGGAGTTATGAGCCAGTTTTCAACTGTTTGGGTATTTAGTGATGCACTTTCCCGTTTACCAGAATTAATGGGTGGTGCTTCTTCATTAGGACAATCTATCAATGTATTTACATTGAATGATGAACAAAGTGTGGTTGCTTTTAAATTAGGTGCAACTGAAGTTTTTCAATTAGAAGGTAAACCTGACGATCGCATTATTGAAGACTATGCACAAAGCATGGTTGAAACCATCAAACAAAAAGGTGATGCAGGTTTAGTGCTACTGCCTAATACACGTCGCGGAAAACTAGTTGCAGCACGTTTAGGTCATCGTTTAGACGCGGTTGTTTCTAACGACGCACAATCTTTAAATGTAGAGGGTGATGCATTAGTCACCAAACACATGGTTTACGGTGGCCTTGCTTTTGGTGATGAAACCCTAAAAACCCCTTACTGTGTTGTCACTGCAAGCGTGGGGGCTTTTGATGTTGCACCAGAAACTGGCGCTACGGGGAATGCACAAAAAGTCTCATGGGTTGCCCCAGCTCAAACTATTGTTCGTCATTCAGTACAACCACGTGCAATCAATGCCGTTGATTTAGACAAGGCACGTTTTGTTGTCAGCGTGGGGCGTGGCATCGGCAGTAAAGAAAATATTGCTATTGCAGAAGCGTTAGCGAAAGCCATTGGTGCTGAAATCGCCTGTTCTCGTCCTGTTGCTGAAAATGAGAAGTGGATGGAACACGAGCGTTATGTCGGTATCTCTAACCTGATGCTGAAACCAGAACTCTATTTGGCTGCCGGTATTTCAGGGCAAATTCAACATATGGTTGGCGCGAATGGCGCACAAACGATCGTTGCTATTAATAAAGACAAAAATGCACCAATCTTCCAATTTGCTGACTACGGTATTGTCGGTGATTTAATGAAGATTTTACCTGCATTAACTCGTCAATTATCTAACTGATTTATTTAAGCAGGGAAGGAGACTTCTCTGCTGTTTATCGCAAATTCTGGAGATGTTATGTCCGATTCCGAAGATATTTTCGATGCCATTATTGTTGGCGCAGGATTAGCTGGATCTGTGGCTGCACTTGTTTTGGCAAGGGAAGGCGCACAAGTATTGCTAATAGAAAGAGGTAACTACGCTGGCGGGAAAAATGTAACCGGTGGTCGTCTGTATGCACACACTCTTGAGCGCATCATTCCTGAGTTTGCGCAAGAAGCGCCTGTTGAACGTGTTATTACTCATGAAAAATTGTCATTTATGACCGAAACAGGTGCAATGACGATTGATTACCAAAATACTGAAGAGAAGAACCCAAAAACCGCCTCTTGGTCTGTATTACGGGGTGAATTTGACCAATGGTTAATGGAGCAAGCCGAAAATGCGGGTGCGCAATGTATTACAGGTATTCGTGTTGATAAGCTCGTCGAGCGTGATGGCAAGATTGTCGGTGTTGAAGCCGATGGCGATGTACTAGAGGCAAAAGCGGTGATCCTCGCCGATGGCGTGAACTCTATTTTGGCTGAACAGTTAGGTATGACAAAACGTGTTGCGGCTGAAAATGTGGCTGTGGGCGTAAAAGAGATCATCGAATTGCCTGAAAGTGTCATTAAAGATCGTTTTAACCTAAAAGATAACGAAGGTACCGCTTGGTTATTTGCCGGTTCGCCAACGGATGGATTAATGGGGGGCGGTTTTTTATATACCAATAAAACCACACTTTCTTTAGGTCTTGTGTGTGGGCTTCACCATATTAAAGATGCGAAAAAATCAGTACCACAAATGCTGGAAGATTTTAAACAGCACCCTGTTGTTGCTCCGCTAATTGAAGGCGGAAAAATGGTGGAATATGGGGCGCATGTCGTTCCTGAAGCTGGATTAAGAATGCAAAACGAATTAGTACGCGATGGTGTATTGATTGCCGGTGATGCTGCAGGAATGTGCATGAACCTCGGCTTTACTATCCGAGGTATGGATTTAGCGATGGCATCCGGTGAGGCAGCAGCCAAAACCGTGCTATCGGCAATGGAGAAAAACGATTTTAGCCACCAAACGCTAAATGAATATCTCAAACATTTAGAAGATGGCCCGTTACGCGATATGAAAGCTTATCAGCGTATGCCTGATTTACTTGATAACCCTCGTATGTTCACTGCTTACCCTGAAATGGTGGTTGGTATTGCAAAAGATCTCTTTACCGTAACGGGTGAAGCGCCAGTACCAATGCGTAAAACCATGATACGTCATACCAAAAAAGTAGGTTGGATGAATCTGATTAAAGATGGGATCAAAGGAGTAAAAGCAATATGAGTTCTCCGGTCAATGTCGATGTCAAATTAGGCATCAATAAATTTAATGTCGATGAGGAAAATCCACATATCGTCGTTAAAGAGCAGCCTGATATGCAGGTGTTAGAAACTTTAGTCAAAGCATGTCCAGCCGGTCTTTATAAAAAACAAGAAGATGGCACCATCAGTTTTGACTATGCAGGTTGTTTGGAATGTGGAACTTGTCGAATTCTCGGTTTAGACAGTGCGCTTGAAAAATGGGAATACCCACGTGGCACGTTTGGCGTGGAATATCGTTACGGATGATGTATCGCTACTTTTCTCCCAGTGCTGCTCCGGCCTGGGAGCTTTTCTTTTTGTTTTATTTAGAAAAATACCAGGACGCAGTCATGCAACCCAGAAACTTTGATGATATTCGTTTTACCTCTGTACATCGTCGGGTGATGTTATGGGGGAGTGGTGGCCCTTTTCTTGATGGTTATGTATTAGTGATTATTGGTGTGGCGTTAGAGCAACTCACACCATTACTACAACTTGATGCTCGATGGATTGGTCTGCTTGGGGCTGCAACATTAGCAGGGCTTTTTATTGGTACATCCCTCTTTGGTTATATTTGTGACAAAGTCGGACGCCGTAAAATGTTCCTTGTGGATATTGTGGCTATTGCCATTATTTCTATCGCAACGATGTTTGTTTCAACGCCAGTGGGCTTGTTGATTATGCGATTTCTTATTGGGATTGTGATTGGTGCCGATTATCCTATTGCGACCTCAATGATCACTGAGTTTTCCAATAAAAAACAGCGTGCTTTTGCTGTCGGTTTTATTGCTGCGATGTGGTATATCGGAGCAACTTGTGCCAACTTAGTTGGTTATCTTCTATATGATATTGAAGATGGTTGGCGTTGGATGTTGGGCAGTGCCTTTATTCCTTGTGTTATTATTTTAATTGGTCGTTTTGATTTACCTGAATCTCCGCTTTGGTTAATACGCAAAGGGCGTATTAAAGAGTGTAATGAGATGATGATAAAACTCTTTGGTGAACCAGTGGTATTTGAAGCGGAAGATGCCAAAACAACACGTTTTATCGAGTTATTTAATAAACGTCACTTCTCTTTTGTTCTATTTGTTGCGGTGATTTGGACTTGCCAAGTTATCCCAATGTTTGCCATTTATACCTTTGGACCACAAATTGTCGGTTTATTAGGATGGGATGCAGGAAGAAGTGCGGCATTGGGTAATGTCGTGATCAGCTTGTTCTTTATGTTTGGGTGTATTCCCGCTATGTTCTGGCTAAACCAAACAGGTCGACGTCCATTATTGATTGGTAGTTTTGGCATGATGACATTGGCATTATTGGTGCTAGGTGTCTTTCCTGATCTACCTATCTTATTTGTTATCTTAGCGTTTGCGACTTACGCGTTCTTTTCTGGTGGCCCTGGAATTTTACAATGGCTCTATCCTAATGAATTGTTTCCGACAGATATTCGTGCGTCGGCAGTGGGCATTATTATGTCAATAAGCCGTATTGGTACAGTTATCTCAACGTGTGCTCTTCCTGCTTTTATTGCTACTTATGGTATTAACACCACGATGCTAGTGGGGGCTGCAATCTCTTTATTTGGTATGATGGTATCCGTGTTGTTTGCACCAGAAACCAAAGGGTTAACGCTTAATCAAACCTCAACCATGCCAATGCGACGAGGTAAATAATCGCTTTAATCCATGATTAATAAAATAAGTTAAGTGATTTAAATTATTTTTTATTTAGATGTTATCAAACTTAATCATTATTGTATTTGTCTTTAAATTATTTTTATTTAATTATGACATTAATTATTATTGATAAGATTTGTTTATATCTTAAAATTATCTGAGTATATTTATATTAAAAAGAGAGTGGTTTTGTTTTTCTATTTAAATAAAATCGCTCTCTTTTTTCTTTATTAATAATAACACCTTTATAACGCCTTAGTTTCAAATTTATCTCATTGTTATTAATTACTCTCCAATTACAAATTATATTTAACTCACCAAATCTAGAGCTCAATCACAAATCTCTCTCAGACTATTCAAATGACGAAAAACAGTTCGTTATTTACCAAGAATGAATAATTTCCCCTACCCAGAATAAGGTCATTACAGAAGTAAACACTAGCAAAGAAGCGGTTGAGTAGGTATTTATGACCTTATTAGAAACGACAGTTAAAGAATGTCTAAACAATGTAGTGAAGCAATATGCTTCACAAACAGCCTTAATTGAAAATCAAAGTAAAAAGACACTTTCTTGGCAACAATTACAACAAGAAGTGGAAAGCGTTGCTCGTGGATTTTTAGCGATTGGTTTAAAAAAAGGTGATCGTTTAGGTATTTGGTCTGCTAATAGTAAAGAATGGATAATCTGTTTCCTTGCCGCGGCTCAAATTGGTGTGCCCGTTGTTTGTATTAACTTTCATTTTAAAAAAAGAGAGTTATTAGATTTATGTCGATTAACAGGAATTAAAGCACTCTGTTTTTCTGATGGTTTTAAAAGTAATCATTTTGTTGAGGTGATTAATTGTCTTTCTAAAAAAGCATCAGAAAATAAAGATGTATTACCTCAATTATTTATTAGCATGGGAAATGAACATGCAGAAAAAAGTCTCTCTTTATCTCAATTAAAAGTAATTAGCCAACAAATATCAGATAAAGAATATCAACATGCGGTTGCTCAAGTTAGCGTAAAAGATTTACTGACTATTCAAATGACCTCAGGTAGTACTGCAATGCCTAAAGGGGTCATGTTAAGCCAATATAATGTCATTAATAATGCAATGCTGTCAGCACAGCGTTTAGGCGTTACACATGATGATGTGATTTGTCTTGCTGTTCCTCTGTTCCACTGCTTTGGGCTATCTTCTTGCCTCTTTTTTGCCTTAACAACGGGATGCCAATTAGTTCTGTTAGATAATTACTGTGCTGAAGATGTTTTAAAAGCCGTCCAAAACTATCGTTGCACGGTTATGCATGGTGTGCCGACAATTTTTAGTCGCTTAATGAAACATGAACAATTTTCTCACTATGATGTATCTAGCCTTAATAAAGGCATTATTGCCGGCGCGAGTTTTCCTCCCGCATTAATCGATGACATTGAAAATACCCTCGGTATGAAAGGGATCACTGTCTCTTATGGCCAAACAGAATCCTCACCTTGTTGTACACAAACATTACCTAACGATCCTTTAGCGATAAAACGTGGCTCCATAGGGCAACCCCTGCCTTTTGTTGAAATGAAAATTATCAATCCTAAGAGTGGAAAAACTTGTCCCGTTGGCACATTAGGGGAAATTTGCACGCGTGGTTTTCACGTCATGATGGGGTACGACAATACACCTGAAAAAACCAAAGAGGCATTAGATGAAGAGGGGTGGTTACATACGGGTGATATCGGTTATGTCGATGAACAAGGCAACTATCACTACGCCTATCGTATGAAAGAAATTGTGGTGCGCGGTGGCGAAAATATCAGCCTGTGTGAAATAGAAGAAGCCATTGCTGAATATGCGGGTGTTGATGCGACAAAAGCCTTTGGGATCCCATCTGCTGATTTAGGTGAAGAGGTGATTGCCACCATTTGTGTGCAAAAAGGCTACAGCATTGGTGAAAGTGAATTACGTGAATTTCTACAAGAGCGACTTGCTCGCTACAAAATCCCCAAAGAGCTCCATTTCTTTACAGAATTTCCTCATACCCCTTGCGGAAAAATTGATGTGCAAGCGCTGAAATCGCAACTGGGTTATCGCGTTTCAATCAAGGATGAAAAAAACAAAGTAGCGAGTTAAGTGACAACGGATTTATCCACATTCTGACAACAGCAGTATGAAGTCTAAAAATAATTAGGAGAAGAAATGACAAGTCATAAAGCACTGGAAGGCGTCACTGTAGTTGAGTTGGCGACCTTTATCGCAGTACCTGCAGCGGGACGTATTTTAGCTGATATGGGCGCGAATGTAATCAAAATCGAATCTCCAAGTGGCGATAACTTACGTTATACAGCACCAACAGAAGGTCGCCCATTAGATCAACATGAAAACACCAGTTTTGATTTAGAAAACGCTAATAAACGTGGGATTGTGTTAAATACGAAAACAGAAGCAGGGAAAAAAATCCTGTTTGAACTGTTAGAAAAAGCAGACATTTTCTTAACTAACTGGCGTCCTGGCGCGAGAGAACGTGCCGGTCTTGATTATGAAACACTGAAAAAACGTTTTCCCAAATTAGTGTATGCCAGCGTGACGGGTTATGGCGATGAAGGGCCAGACAAAGATTTACCCGGTTTTGACTACACCGCATTTTTTGCTCGTGGCGGTATTTTAGGTTCACTGTACCAAAAGGGCACAGTACCGATGAATGTGATCCCCGGTCTTGGTGATCACCAGTGTGCATTAGGTTTGGTTTCAGGTGTTTTAGCCGCTTATATTCGCGCTAAAAATATCGGCCAAGGCGAGTACGTTTCAACAAACTTGCTGCATACCTCTATTTACACCCAAGCGATTATGATCCAAGCGGCACAATACCCAGATTATGGTCAAGCTTATCCAATCGATCGTCGTACAACAACCAGTCCATTTATTTTGGCTTATAAAACGAAAGATGATCGTTTTATTCAAGTCTGTATGCCTGTTTACGATGCTTATTATCCAACCTTTATTTCGTGTATTGGTCGTCCAGATTTAGCGGAAGACGCTCGTTATACACGTCTACAGGAAGTAGCGAAAAATAATCGTTCCCCTGAATTATATGACCTGATTTGGCAACAAGTTGAGCAAAAAACGGCGTCAGAGTGGGCTGATATTTTCACCCAAAACGATATTCCATTCAGTATTGCGCAAACTTGGGAAGAGGTGTTGGAAGATAAACAAGCTTGGGCAATCAACACCTTTTACAACATGAAATACAAAAATGGCAGTGAAAAAGCCTTAGTTCGTCCACCGATTGATTTCTTAGAAAGTGGTTTACCTGAATACCGCCGTGGTCCTTTGTTGGGTGAAGACACTCCGTCTGTATTAGCTGAATTAGGGTATAGCGCAGAAGAAATTGCCAACCTTGAAGCCAATAAAGATGTGATGACGTGGAAAGAATAACCCACTTATTTTTTTAATTTTCAGGAGAGCAAAGGCATGCAACAAGACATTTTCACAATGGGCGTTGATATCGGATCGTCTGCATCAAAATGCATCATCATGAAAAATGGTGACGCAATTGTCGCTAAATCGCTGGCATTAGTGGGTGCAGGAACGTCTGGGCCTGAAAAAGCGATCGCTGAAGTATTGCGTCAATTTGGTGGCGATCTCAGTCAGATCAGCTGGATCTGCGCAACAGGATATGGCCGTAATTCTCTGAAAGAAGCCAACAAAGAAGTGAGTGAACTGAGCTGCCATGCAAAAGGCGCGCACTTTCTTTTTCCGGGCGTGAAAACGGTGATTGATATCGGCGGCCAAGACGTTAAAGCACTTCATATGGATGGTGCCGGTCGCTTATTAAACTTTGTGATGAATGACAAGTGCGCTGCGGGTACAGGACGCTTTTTAGATGTGATGTCGCGAGTATTAGAAACCAAGATTTCCGATCTCGCTCAAGAGGGCGCTAAGTCCACGAAAAAAGTCACGATTAGCTCAACCTGTACCGTGTTCTCTGAATCGGAAGTGATCTCCCATCTCGCGAATAACGAAACAATACCCGACGTGATTAATGGCATTCACCGCTCTGTGGCTAGTCGTATTGCCGGTCTTGCAAAACGAGTCGGCGTTGAAGCCCCTGTTGTTATGACAGGCGGTGTTGCCAGTAATTTTGAAGTTGTTCGTTATGTTAGCGAAGAGCTGAACGCCTCTATCGTCACCTCACCATTATCACAATACAACGGGGCGATAGGTGCCGCCATTTATGCCTTTGAAGCGTACCGCCATCAACTGGAAGACGATGCGTTAACAATAGGAACATCAAAATGAGCAATGTAGATATGAATGCGCCGGATTATATTCCTGCGAAAAAACGACTGCAAAAAATTGCCGCTGATGCATATCAGCGTGCGTGGGATGCAAAAAATAGCGGTGAAAAAATAGGGTGGTGTGCCTCTAACTTCCCTCAAGAAATCGCTGAAACATTAGGTTTATGTGTAGTTTACCCTGAAAACCAAGCAGCTGCGATTGCAGCGAAAGGTGCGGGTTTAAAAATGTGTGAGCATGCAGAAAGCATGGGATATTCCAACGATATCTGTGCTTATGCTCGTATCAGTCTCTCTTACATGGATATTAAACAGTGTGAAGAGATGGATATGCCACAGCCAGATTTCTTACTGTGCTGTAACAACATCTGTAACTGCATGATCAAATGGTATGAAAATATCGCTTATGAGCTGAATATCCCGATGATCCTGATCGATATTCCTTATAAAAATGACTATGACACCGATGATGTCACGGTGAAATACGTTCAAGCTCAATTTGATGATGCGATTAAACAACTTGAAAAAGTCACTGGCAAAGTGTTCTCCGAAGAGAAATTTAAACAAGTCTGTGAAATTTCACAACGTACAGGGCGTGCATGGTTAAAAGCGGCAGAATATTGCCAATATGAGCCCTCTCCAATGAATGGTTTTGATCTGTTTAATCACATGGCTGTTGCTGTTTGTGCGCGCGGCAAATTAGAAGCTGCACTGGCTTTTGAGCAACTGTGTGAAGAGATGGAACAGAATATCAAAGAGAAAAAATCAACTTATCGCGGTGAAGAAAAATACCGCGTTCTCTTTGAAGGTATTGCCTGCTGGCCTTACTTGCGTGCTACATCTACCCCGTTAAAAGAACAAGGTATTAACGTGACTGCCACTGTTTACGCCACCGCGTTTGGGGTGATTTATCAAAACAGTGACGAGATGATGCGTGCTTACTCTTACGTCCCTAATTGTGTTTCTGTTGAGCGTGCAGCTGATATGCGTATTGATGTGAGCCGTCAGAATAAAGTTGATGGTGCGATTATTCACGTTAACCGTAGTTGCAAGCTCTGGAGTGGCATTATGCCTGAAATTGAGCGCCGTATTCGTCATGAACTTAAGATCCCAACCGTGACTTTTGATGGCGACCAAGCAGATCCTCGAGTTTTCTCTGAAGCGCAGTATGTCACCCGTGTTGAAGCATTGACTGAAATTATGGCTGCTAACAAAGCAGAAATGAAAAAGGGAGACATCTAATGAAAACATTAACGGAATTGTTTGATGAATTGCAAGCCGTGGTGGATAACCCTGTTGCTCAATTAGATGATTTTATTCGTAGTGGTAAAAAGGTTGTTGGCTGTTTTCCTGAATATACCCCAAATGAAATTGTCTATGCGGCAGGTATGGTGCCTTTTGGTATTTGGGGCGCGGAAGGACGTGAGATCTCAGAAGCGAAGAAATATTTTCCTCCATTTTATTGCGCATTGGCACTTTCTTCACTTGAGATGGGATTAGATGGGGCATTAAATAAATTGTCTGCTGCCTTAATTCCTTCTCTTTGTGACACCTTAAAATGCTTAGGACAAAACTGGAAAGCCGGTGTGCCACACGTGCCCTTTATCCAATTGGTGCATCCACAAAATCGTAAAACCCCAGCAGGTATTGCTTTCTTAACCGAACAATACAAAAAAATTGCACTGCAATTAGGGGAAATTTCAGGTCAACCTGTGACAGATGAGGCACTAAAAAATGCCATTCATCTGTTTAATCAGCGTCGCGCTGCGTTACGCGAGTTTTCAGAGATGGCGGCGCTTCATCCTAACTTAATCACACCACAACGTCGTAATACCGTGATCAAAAGTGGTTATTTTATGGATGTTGTTGAACATACGAAAGTGGTTGAAACCATCGTTAGACAATGCAAAGCCTTATCTCCTGAACCGTGGAAAGGGCACAAAATTGTCGTGACAGGCATTATTGCCGATAGCCCTTCTATTTTACAAATCTTAGCGGATAACAAGATGGCCATTGTGGCTGATGAAGTGGCGCACGAATCTCGTCAGTTTCGCCAAGATATCCCTGAAAACAAAGCACCTTATGAAGCGATGGCTGAGCAAATTGCTCAGCTTGAAGGATGCTCACTTTTGTATGATCCAGAGAAAAAACGTGGTCGTTTAATTGCCGATATGGTGAAAAAAACGGGTGCTGATGGTGTCGTCTATTTACTAACGAAGTTCTGTGATCCTGAAGAGTTTGATGCCCCTATTGTGAAGAAATTCCTCGATAGAGAAGGCATTCCTTCCATCATTATCGAAATCGATCAGCAAACTAAAACATATGAACAGGCAAGAACGGCGCTGCAAACTTTTGCTGATGTGCTTTCTGCTTAACAACATTAATTAATAGTCACAAAAGACCTGCGTGATTGACGCAGGTCAATTGAACCCTAACACATATAAGTGGGGCAATCATGGGTATTATTTGTTTAATCATTGGGCTAGCGATATTAATGATCATGTGTATGAAAGGTATACATATCTTCATTTCTGTCTTTACCACCAGCCTATTTCTTGCTGTGACTGCATGGCTTGTATCACCAGATATGCTTAATCCTGTTGACGCACTATTACAAGTGTATACCGGCGGATTAGGTGGTTATTTTGGTAGCTTCTTCTTCATTTTCGTACTTGGTGCGATTTTTGGCAAATTAACCGCTATCAGTGGCGCTGCTGATAGTGTTGCCTCTTTTATTATTGGTAAATTTGGTGAAAGAGCCGTTATTCCTTCATTAGTTGCGGCTTGTGCCATTTTAGCCTACGGCGGTGTTTCTGTGTTTGTTGCACTGTTTACCGTTTATTCAATGATGGTGAGTTTATTCCGCAAAGCGAATCTTCCTCGCAGACTTATTCCGGCTGTCTACTTTGCAGGTGCGGGTACGTTTGTGATGATAATGCCGGGATCGCCTCAGATCCAAAACCTTATCCCAATGAAGTTCTTAGGTACATCAGCAACAGCCGGTTTAGTACCGGGGATGTTGACCGCATTGTTCCAAGTCACCTTAGTGATTATTTATCTCACTTGGTTATTTAAGCGTGTAAAAGCAAAAGGTGAAGGCTGGGTTGAAGACGAAAAAACAGCGAAAGCAGAAGAGGGTAAAAAAGATCGTCAATTACCAAATGTGATCGTTGCATTACTCCCTATGCTGATCTTGCTTGTCGTGCTGAATATCCTGAAATGGGATCCGGCTATTGCACTGTTCTGCGCCATTATTGCAGCCTTGATTGTGTACATACGCTATCTCGATTGGAAAAAACTTGTTCCTAATTTAGCCGCTGGGACGATGGAAGGGGTGACCTCCCTCTTTAACACGGCAGTGATTGTTGGATTTGGGGCGTTAGTCATGACGCTACCTGCGTTCAAAGAATCATTCCAAGCGATTGCGCAATCCGGTCTTAATCCCCTTGTCGTGACGGCGATTTCCGTTGGTGCTCTGGTATTTATCAGTGGCTCAGGCTCGGGTGCGTTAAGTATCGCCATGCCAATGATTGCTGCGATGTTCCCTGCCACCGTCGTTGATCAAGGTTCATTACACCGTGTCGCCACAATGGCATCTATGAGTACAACACCACCATTTAACGGATTGATTATTACGGTCTTTAGCGTCTGCGGTGTCAGTCATAAAGAGGGATACGGCCCTGTGGGGACATTAACCCTCGCTATCCCTTTATTAGCCATGATGTTTATGTTGCTGCTGTACACCTTTTTACCCGCATCTATAGCGACGATGTAGCAATAGCGTTAACCGATTAATGCGTGCGATAAGGCGACAAACGTGAAATCGCACGCCATAGAGATAACCATAAATATTCTCAGAGGAAAATAAACATGGATTTTCAGCTAACAGAAGAACAAGTCCTGATCCGCGATATGGTCAGAGAGTTTGTTGAAAACGAGATTAAACCAATTGCGGGTGCAATTGATAAAGAGCACCGTTTTCCAAGTGAAAGCGTCGCCCCTATGGCTGAATTAGGACTCTTTGGTTTCAATATTGATGAAGCTTATGGCGGTACAGAAGCCGATGCAATTAGCTATGTATTAGCCACAGAAGAGATGGCAAAAGTGAGCGCCTCTCACGCCATGATAATGGGATCACAATGTTCTTTAACCGGGCCAATTATTCAAAAATATGCTGATGAAGAGACTAAAGCCCGCATTTTACCGGGAGTGGTTTCTGGTGAAAAGTTAGGGTGCTTCTGTTTGTCAGAGCCTAGTGCAGGTTGTGATGCTGCGGCTCAAGAAACCACTGCCGTTCGCCAAGGTGATAACTATGTGATTAATGGCTCTAAATTGTGGATCACCGCAGCGCCTCAAGGTGCTTTCTTTATCGTATTTGCGATGACAGATAAAAGCAAAGGTGTAAAAGGGATCACCGCATTCTTAGTTGAGCGTGATAACCCAGGTATCAGCATCGGATTACCTGAAGACAAGATGGGAATGAACGGCTCAGAAACCTGCTCTGTAAGTTTCAGTGATTGTGTGGTTCCAGCTAGTGCGATGTTAGGCGAAGAAGGTAAAGGCTTTAATATCGCGATGGAAACCTTAGATGGTGGACGTTTAAGTTGTTCAGCGCTTGCACTGGGGATCGCGCAAAGTGCATTAGATGCCACGATTGCTTACACCAAAGAACGTATTCAATTTGGTAAACCTATTGCTGCTAATCAAGGGATCCAATGGGTATTAGTGGATATGGCAACTCGTGTTGATTGCGCACGTATGTTGGTTTATCGCGCAGCTGCCGCCAAAATGGCGGGGCTTCCTTATACTCGTGAATCTGCTCAAGCCAAACTCTATGCAGCAGAAGCCGCCACTTATGTGACTCAAAAAGCCGTTCAATTACATGGCGGTATGGGTTACACCAAATCCTATCCTGTTGAACGTTTGATGCGTGAAGCAAAACTTACTGAGATTTTTGAAGGCACAAGTGAAGTGCAACGCATGGTTATTGCTAAACATATTTTAGCGTAATGAGATTTGAGCTTATTAATTTGTTGCATTGTGCAAAACGGAGAATGTGAATTATGAAACTTATTGCCTGCTGTAAGGTTGTTCATGACGAACAAGACATCACAACACGGCCTGATCGTACACTCGCAACCGATAATGCGGGGTTAAAAATTAGTTTGTATGACTTAAATGCAATTGAAACCGCGGTAGAAATTGCGTCTACCCTTGGTGATAGCACTGTAACGGCATTAAGTGTGGGAACAGGTGCCATGGTTGAAAACGCGAAAATCAAAAAAGATATTTTATCGCGTGGCCCTGATGCATTAACACTGGTCGCTGATGATGCATGTCATGCGCTCTATTCGACGGATACCGCTAATATTATTGCGCAAGCCGCACAAAAAGTAGGTTTTGATTTATTAGTTTTTGGTGAAGGTTCTGGTGATTTATATGCACAACAAACAGGTTTAGCTGTTGGTGAATATTTAGGTTTACCTTGTGTGAATGCCGTAAACAAAATCACCGTTGAAGGCAACAAAATCATTGTTGAACGCGATTTAGAAAATATCACTGAAGAACTTGAACTTACATTACCCGCTGTTGTGTGTGTAACTTCGAGTATAAACACACCAAAACTCCCTTCAATGAAAGCCATTTTAGCGGCGAACAAAAAGCCAGTTGAAAAGTTAGGATTAGGCGATATTGGTGTTGATATTTCTGCTCTGACAGTTGTGCAAACACAAGTTTGTGTGCCAGAACAGTCTGAACGTCTTGGTATTATTTTAGAAGGTGATTCAGATGAAAACATTGCCACTTTTGCTGAATATTTACGCCAAGCGGTTAATCAATAAGGAGATTAAAAATGGCTAGTTTACTACCTACTACCTTTGTTTATGCCGAAAAAGCGGATGATTTAGCAAAACTGATTGCGTTTGCTCGTGGTCTTGGTGAAAAGGTTAATGTGCTGTTTATTGGTGATGATGAAAGCACGCGCGAGTGTGTCAGTTTAGGTGCTGATTGTGTTTATTGCTTTACTCCTCAAGACGGTGTGATTGCTGAAGATTATGCAGCCTCTTTTGCCGCAATTATTAAGGAGGCAGGTGAGAATACATTGGTTCTACTTGCTGCATCAAAACGTGCAAAAGTGATTGCAGCTCGTTTAGGTGTGACGTTAAAAGCGGGCGTTGTTAGTGATGCATTAAGTCTTGCGATTGAAAATAATAGTGTGATTGCTACACATCAAGTCTATGGCGGTTTAGCGCATGCGAAAGCAGAAATTCGCTCACCTTATGCTATTGCCACTGTGGGCAGTGCATTAGATGTAGAAGCCATCAAAGAAGCACCCAATGCACAAGTGGTGCAAAGTGCCTTTATCGCCCCCGCACATACATTAAAAGTATTAGCTCGTAAGCCTAAACAAGGCAGTACCGTTGATTTAGGTAAAGCGCATTGTGTTGTGGGCGTTGGACGCGGTTTTGGTAAGGCAGATGATCTTACATTAGCGTCAGCATTAGCGAAGGCGCTTCAAGGTGAAGTGGGTTGTTCTCGTCCAATTGCTGAAGGCGAAGGTTGGATGGAACATGATCGCTACATTGGTGTTTCAGGCGTGACTTTAGGTGCGGATGTGTATGTTGCTGTCGGTATTTCAGGACAAATTCAACATATGGTGGGGGTGGATAGAGCAAAAATCATTGTTGGTATCAACAAAGATAAAAATGCCCCAATTTTCAATATGGTGGATTACGGTATTGTTGGCGATCTCTATAAAGTGTTACCTGCATTAACCGCGAAGCTCGGCGGCTAATCACCGTAGGTCGCTTAGTGATAATTTGCTAAGCGACCACACATAATAAAAGGATAGGAATATATGTCAGACGATATTTTTGACGCCATTATTGTGGGTGGTGGACTTGCTGGTGGTACTGCTGCCTATGTATTAGCACAAGCAGGGTGTGATGTTTTAGTCGTAGAGCGAGGTAATTTCGCTGGCAGTAAAAATATGACTGGGGGACGTTTATACGCGCATAGTCTTGAAAAAATCATTCCCAACTTTGCCCAAGAAGCGCCAGTTGAACGCCTTGTGACGCGTGAAAAAATTTCCATGCTAACGGAAACTGATGGGGTCACTTTAGATTATCAACATACTCAGCAAGAAGAGGAAGCCACGCGTTCTTATACTGTATTACGTTCTTCATTTGACCAATGGTTAATGGAAAAAGCAGAAGACGCTGGCGCACAAGTGATCACCGGTGTTCGTGTGGATGAAGTGCTGGTGAAAGAGGGCAAGGTGTGCGGTGTAAAAGCGGGTGATGATGAAATTGAAGCCCATGTGGTTATCCTTGCTGATGGTGTTAACTCGTTATTAGCAAAACAGTTAGGAATGACACAAAAAGTTAATCCTCACACTGTGGCTGTAGGGGTTAAAGAGTTATTAGAATTCACACCACAACAAATGGAAGACCGATTTGGTTGTACTAATGATGAAGGTTTAGCTTGGCTTTTTGCCGGTGCTCCATCAGGTGGATATTTAGGTGGTGGATTCTTATATACCAACAAAAACACCGTTTCTTTAGGCCTTGTTTTGGGGCTACATAATGTCGATAAATTCGAAAAAACGGTTCCTCAATTATTAGAAGATTTTAAACAGCATCCTGTTGTTGCGCCACTTATCAAAGAGGGTAAATTATTAGAGTATTCAGCGCATATGGTGCCAGAAGGTGGCATGAATATGGTGTCTGAATTAGTCAAAGATGGCGTATTGGTTGCGGGAGATGCGGCTGGATTTTGCCTTAATGTTGGCTATACCGTAAGAGGGATGGATTTAGCGATTGCGTCAGGTGAGGCGGCTGCAAAAGCGGTATTAATGGCGAAAGAGCAAAACAGCTATAGTCAAAAAGAATTAAGTTGCTATCAATCTTTATTAAATGACAGCTTTGTTATGAAAGATATGAAGCTATACAAAGATTTACCATCTTTCCTTGATAACACCAGATTCTTCACCGATTATCCGCAAATGGCAGCTAACGTGATGCACGACTTATTCGTGATTAATGGCCCTGAAAAACCTGTTCGTAAGAAAATACTGTCTCAAGTTAAGAAAGTCGGTGTCATGAACTTAATTAAAGATGGATTTAAGGGAGTACGTTCTTTATGAGTCAAGTTAACGTAGACGTTAAATTAGGCGTCAATAAATTTAATGTGGACGAAGAAAACCCGCATATCGTCTTAAAGGATGATATTGATCCTGCACAATTTGAAATCTTAATGAAAGCTTGCCCCGCCGGGTTATATAAAAAAGATGAGAAAGGACAATACCTTTTTGATTATGCTGGGTGTTTAGAATGCGGTACTTGCCGTGTGTTATGTGGCGAGACGATTTTAAAAAAATGGGAATATCCGTGTGGCACATTAGGCATTGAATTTCGTTACGGCTGATGTGATAACGCTATCCTCCCCCTCTAGAATAACCTCCAAAATTTTCATTAGAGGGGGGCGATAATTAATTCATTTATCTTAAAGAATGTATTTTTCGATATTCTGATGGTGTCATAAAAAATTCGGATTTAAATTTTCGACTTAAATTGGAAATATCGCTAAATCCACATTCATAAGCTAATTGTGTAATGTTTTTTTCTGCCAAGAGAGGATTAACTAAAGCTGCTTTATAATTCTCAAGACGTTTTTGGTAGATCCAACGAACTACAGATGTATTTTGTTCTTTAAATAACATCTGTAAATAGCGCACGGAGATCCCACAGGCATTTGCGCATTCATTCACACTGAGATCAGGATCAGAAAGATGTTGCTCGAGATAGTGCTGAGCAAAATAAAACAGTGTTGATCTTCCTAAGCTTTGAGGTGGCGTTGCAATACTGTATTCACTGAAAGCTGACGTAATTAAATTTAATAAAATATCGGCAAGTTGTTGTGCATGTTGTTGTGGCATTGAATCTAAGAAGGGAATATAACGCATCACAAAGCTATACACTAATGAGCCAGTGATACTATTTCCTCGTATTGCTCTTGCGGTAAGATTTTGGGTATTTCCTAAACGTGGAGCCAGTTTTTCTCTTGGGATCAAAATTTTAAATAATGAGTAATCGTTATCAAAAGACCATGATACGGGTCTTGCCATATCAAAAATACAAAAGTCACCTTGTCGTAGAAATGCCGTCCTTCCATCTTGAGTAAGATGGCTTGTACCAGAGCGTTGTAGCTCTATTTGGAAATGCTCCTCAAGACTAAGTTTATTACTTAAAGGGGTGCTACTTGCCCAGTGACCATTAGACTCTAACTGAATAAAGCGAATATTCTTCACCTTCTGCTCGACAATATTGGCATAAAATCGAGAATGAGGAGGTAATTCGACTTCATTGCATTCATAAGACGATAAAAAGCGGTCTTTTATTGTATCCCTGAATACGGAAAACCGATCTACGTCAGGGAGCTCCCGAGTCGTAAACATGCTTTTCATAGTACGCCCACTTTTATTGAAAGTATTTTGTTGTGTAGCTACTTGTCGAGTATAAAAATGACTTAACCCAGACAGAAATAGAATAATTTTTTCGATAACTTTAATCTAAACATTAGAGTAGTACGTTTAAATAATTATTAATGAAGATATGTATTATCTTGCTTGTTAATAAATTGAATACAATGTATTTAAAATTTTTTAATTAATTTAAACTAAAGTCATGTAAATTATAAAGTTAATTTATAGCATTTTTTATGCTATCATTTCTACACTATTAATCCTAAGTTAATTTCCTATCTTTAGAGAGAGATCGCATAAATAGATTAAGAGTGATTCTTATTAATATCTCATTTATTTCATTCTTTTCAGAGTATGAGTTAATATGGATTTTATGTACTGAATATAATTGATTGTTAAAATATTTTATATTTTATGGTTAAAATATAATGAGTAATTAGGTTTAATTATATAATTATTGGTTTTTGATATTAATGCAGTGATATATTATATACAGATTTGTTTTTTTATCATAATTAAATGTTAATAGTGACGAGTTTTTTAAATTTTAATTTTTATTAACTATATTAGTTTATTAAATTACTTAATTTATAAAATAGTCTAGATAAACACAGCCCACTAAAATAGTGGGCTCCTATTTTCTACCTTTAGCGTAGAGTATTATCCACATACAGCATCACGTTGTTACCCCTAAGTTGTGTTTATCAATCAGCTCTTGGCTATCTGCTCCTGTTAGGTATCACTAGAACGGATTTTTTAGGAAAATCTTGAAATTTTAATGACTTTTTTATCACAATGACGGAATATATGTGAAGGATACTTCAATAAGTAATTTGTTTTATTTATTTTGCATGATAAAAATAATTATTGTGCTAATGTAATGAATATTACTATCTTATAGCTAGTATAAGGCTAAATTTTGAAAGAAAATATTTTGCAGACTATCCTAGATTGGATAGAAGAAAACTTAAATAGCCCTTTATCTCAAGATGATGTTATAAAAAAATCAGGATACAGTAAAAGGCATTTTCAAGATTTATTTTATAGTTGTACTGGCAATACGATTGCTAAGTATATCCTCGCGAGACGGTTATCGTTGTCTGCAACTTTATTACGATTAACAAATCTCTCTGTGTTAGAGATATCAATCACTTATCAATTTAATTCTCAACAGAATTTTTCAAGAGCTTTTAAAAGATACTTTAAAATAACACCAAGTGCTTACCGGAGCTGTGCATACTGGGATTTTACTGATTATATACCGCAACACAAATATTTAACTTTCCCTAACTTAATGAATAGTGAGAGCTTTGTTTGTCTGTTACCTTCTGAAAATGAGGAAAGTGTTTTTTATGTTGATATTCCTTTTGAGCTTAAGGCAAAAGTTGCTCGAACGGGATTAGGTTTTAAGAATAAAAATAAAATAGATAAATTAAAAAACTTAATAAAAAATAGTTCTGAAATTTATTTAAACGTATATTATAGATGTGAAAGAACCACCTCCACTAAGAACATTTTAGCTGTATATAATTTTTTTGAATTTACTAATAAACATGAAACCTTTGTTTCTACAAATGGTGATAGGTATTATAAATTTTCATTTTATGGTACATGGGATGAATATCTCATATTATCTAATGTTATTTATTTTAGAGAGCTACCAAAGTTAAAGGCTAAAAAAAGAGATAGCTATGATATTGAAGTTTTTAATATCAACGATATGAAAGATAAAAGTAATATTTGTTCATTAGATTATTTCGTTCCTGTAGTATGATTTTTTAGTAATTTTTTAGGTGTTGTATTGTAATATTCTTTAAATTTTTTTATAAAATATGAAGTTGTTTTATACCCTAATTTATTTGATATAGTATTGATATTTAAATTTGTTGTTGTTAATAAACTTATAGCATGTTCCATTCTTGTTTTTGTTAATATTTTAGTAAAGCTTGTTTTTTCAGCCTCGAGTTTTTTTCTTAAAGATGATGTTCCAATATATAGCCTTTTACTAATATCTTTTATTGTCCACTCATAACTTAAATCTTCACTAATGATATTGATGATTTTATTTGTATATGATGAGTTATACATCTCATAGATAAAACCCATCATATTTATTTCTAATCCACTCAATAAGCATGCTATTTTTAATATATATTCATGTTCTATTTTATCAGACGTGACAATTTCATTGTTAAATTTACTTTTTAATTTATTAAATAATAGAATATCTTCTGGTTGAGCCTTTTTTATTAAAATATTATTTTCAATGTTCTGCGCATTCTCTTTTAATCTAAGATGGTTAGAGGCAAGGTTTATTTTTAACGCATCTCTAAGAACATCACAAGATAAATAAAGTAAGGTTGGTTTATTTATATTAGAAAAATATACATCGAACTTTATATCTTTTGATATTAGAGCAATACTGTTTTTATTTATTGATTTTTTAAAATTATTTGTTTCTATTCGTATTTCGCTGTCTTTTGTTAGTAGCATAATGTAATTAGATAGGGTTAAGTTTTTTAAATGAAAATAGTAATCTTTCATGTAAATAGACTCACTTTAATCCAAATTAAATTAGTTAAATAGTAATGATAAATATTAATGATCAGTCTATGGTTTTATTTTTATAAATGAAATTACATTTATCGCAGGGTAGCAAATAGTGATATTTATTTATCTTTTAGTGTTATTTTTTGTGTAAAGCAGCGTGGTTAAAGACTAATTTTTTCAAGGTTACTTACATGAATGTGAGTATAACTTTGATTATAAGGATCTGTTTTAACATTTTTGGCGATTTAATTAAAAGTTGTGGCAATTTATCTTTTTTTCTGTGAGCTATTTTGTTGATAGATATCTTGTTTGTTATTTTGTGGTATTTATTTATTTGTTTGTTTGATTTGGGGCGTGAGGCTAGGTGATACACTGAACTTAAGTGAAATTGTATTTGTAGTATTTCTATCTTTATCCCTGAATTAGGTAATTAAGATGTATGGCTGGAATATTAATTATGTAATAGGAAACGAGGTTAAAGCTATAAGGAAGGCTAAAAAACTGACAGGGATTAATATGTCAAAGAAAATGAATATAAGTCAACAACATTATTCTCGCCTAGAACGAGGTGATGTTAAATGGAGTGTTTCTACACTAGTAGAAGTTTGCTTTATTTTAAATATTTCCATCCTTCATTTTATAAAAATATTAGACAGTAAAAAGAGAATAATTATTGATTGTAATTGTGAATATATTCATAAAGATAAAAAAATGTAAATGTAAGGAGAATGAAAAAGGAAAGAATATCGTTTTGTAACTAATTCTTAATAAAGAAATTTTTAAATAAACAGCAAGTATCTTCTGTTTAGAGGTTCTATTCTAATGCTAGGTAATTATTATGAAATTTATCTTTTCTGAAAAAAATTCAGATATACAAGTGCAGTTAAATCCGCATGCAAAGCATGTAATAACGGCAAAGCCAAATGAGGTTTATCAATTATTTGATTCTGAAACAAATCTTTCACCACTAGATATTAAAGCACTTCGTAAATCGGATGATCTTATTTTATCTAGTAAAGAACAAGATCTTGAAGTTGTAATTAAAGATTTCTGGGAAGAATGCAAACCAGGAGAGCAACAGTGTTATGCAACTTTAAATGTCTTAGATCAAAATGGGGTAATGGGGGAAGCCACTATTACTCAAGATGGTCCTGTTTTAGAGCATTTAGTTGCTGGTGAAACAGGTACTCTTTCTGATAATGATGATGGAATTGGCCTATTTTTATGGGTTGCGGGTTCTATCGGTAGTGCATTAGCGATCTTTTTAGCTAATAAAAATCATGGTGGTGACAATAAAGGTAATGATGCAGATGTCACTGCACCAAGTAAACCGGGATTAACTGCTGAAGATGATGGTTCTGTTTCTATCGATTTACCAAAAGATGCAAACAAAGGTGATTCTGTAGATGTTACTTTTGAAGATGAAGATGGTAACTCAAATACTGTCACATTAGAGAAAGATGATAATGGCTGGACATCGAGCAATCCGGACTTAATTCCTGATACAGATAACGATCATGTCACTATTCCTAATGACAAGATAAAAGATAATAGCGACGTTACCGCAAGTGCAAAAGATCCGAGCGGTAATAAAAGTGATGACGTTACTGTAACAGCAAAACCAGATCCTGTAACAGATGTACCAGTTTTAAGTATTCCAGAAGTAGAGGATGGCTATGCAAATGCGGATGAACTGAAAGACGGTTTACAAGCAGAAGTCACCTTGCCAGAAGGTACCGTGGAAGGCGCAGAAATTACGCTAACCATCACTCGTCCAGATAACACCACTGAAACTATTACACATACCGTTACGAAAGATGAAGTCGTGGCAGGTAAAGTTTCAATAGATATTCCGAAAGACGCAGTACAAAACGGCCAAAACAGCGTTGATGTTAGTATAACTCAAGGAAGTAATCCTCCAAAACAAGGGAATAAAGTGGAATTTGCTGTTGATGAACAAATTCCGGGGGATACCGACGGTGACGGTGTGGTAGATACAACACCGGTAGTGACTATTCCAGAAGCGGCAGATGGTGTGAATGCTGATGAGTTAAAAGACGGCGTGCAAACCGAAGTGACTGTACCGGGTGGTAGCGCTGAAGGGGATAAACTCACTCTAACAATCACCAAACCTGATGGTAGCACTGATACTGTTGAACACACACTGACAGCGGATGAAGTGGCTGCAGGTAAAGCGGATGTGACTATTCCAGCGGATAAAGTGACAGCAGACGGTAACTATTCAGTTACTGCGGAAATTACTGATCCTGCGGGCAACACCAGTGGAAAAGGTCAACCAACTGACTTTACTGTTGATACGCAAATCCCAGGGGATACTGACGGTGACGGTGTGGTAGATACAACACCGGTAGTGACTATTCCAGAAGCGGCAGATGGTGTGAATGCTGAAGAGTTAAAAGACGGCATACAAACTGAAGTGACCGTACCGGGTGGTAGCGCTGAAGGGGATAAACTCACTCTAACAATCACCAAACCCGATGGCAGCACTGATACTGTTGAACACACACTGACAGCGGATGAAGTGGCAGCGGGTAAAGCGGATGTGACTATTCCAGCGGATAAAGTGACAGCAGACGGTAACTATTCAGTTACTGCGGAAATTACTGATCCTGCGGGCAACACCAGTGGAAAAGGTCAACCAACTGACTTTACTGTTGATACGCAAATCCCAGGGGATACTGACGGTGACGGTGTGGTAGATACAACACCGGTAGTGACTATTCCAGAAGCGGCAGATGGTGTGAATGCTGATGAGTTAAAAGACGGCGTACAAACTGAAGTGACTGTACCGGGTGGCAGTGCTGCAGGTGACACTTTGACACTGACTATTACCAAACCTGATGGTACTACTGACACCGTTGAACACACACTGACAGCGGATGAAGTGGCAGCGGGTAAAGCGGATGTCACTATTCCAGCGGATAAAGTGACAGCAGACGGTAACTATTCAGTTACTGCGGAAATTACTGATCCTGCGGGCAACACCAGTGGAAAAGGCCAACCAACTGACTTTGCTGTTGATACGGTTGCACCTTCTGCACCGGTATTAAAAGCGGAAGATGACGGTTCAGTTTCTATTGAATTGCCAACGGATGCAAATAAAGGCGACACCGTTGAAGTTACCTTTGAAGATGAAAACGGTGGCAAACATACGGTGACCTTAGAAAAAGGTGACAACGGTTGGACATCAGATACACCGGCTTTAATTCCAGACAGCAATGGTGATAAAGCAACGCTCCCTGCGGATAATGTAAAAGACAACAGTGAAGTGACTGGTGTAGCTAAAGATCCAAGTGGTAATGAAAGTGATCCTTCGACTGTAACTTCAAAAACAGATGGTGTTACCGATGCCCCTGTGTTGACTATCCCAGAAGTGGCCGATGGCTATGCAAATGCGGATGAGCTGAAAGACGGTTTACAGGCCGAAGTCACCTTACCAGCAGGCACCGTGGAAGGCGCAGAAATTACATTAACTATCACTCGTCCGGATAAATCCACTGAAACAGTTACACACACTGTTACGAAAGATGAAGTAACAGCGGGTAAAGTATCAATGGATATTCCGAAAGATGCAGTACAAAACGGCCAAAACAGTGTTGATGTCAGCTTAACTCAAGGTAATAACCCAGCCAAACCAGGGAATAAAGTGGAGTTTGCCGTTGATGGACAAATTCCGGGGGATACCGACGGTGACGGCACTGTAGATACAACACCGGTGGTGACTATTCCAGAAGCGGCAAACGGTGTGAATGCTGATGAGTTAAAAGACGGCGTACAAACTGAAGTGACCGTACCGGGTGGCAGTGCTGCAGGTGACACTTTGACACTGACTATTACCAAACCTGATGGCACTACTGACACCGTTGAACACACACTGACAGCGGATGAAGTAACCGCCGGTAAAGCGAATGTCACTATTCCAGCGGATAAAGTGACAGCGGACGGTAACTATTCAGTTACTGCAGAAATCACCGATCCTGCGGGCAACACCAGTGGAAAAGGCCAACCAACTGACTTTACTGTTGATACGCAAATTCCGGGAGACACTGACGGTGACGGCACTGTAGACACAACACCGGTGGTGACTATTCCAGAAGCGGCAAACGGTGTGAATGCTGATGAGTTAAAAGACGGCGTACAAACTGAAGTGACCGTACCGGGTGGTAGTGCTGCGGGTGACACTCTGACACTGACTATTACCAAACCTGATGGCACTACTGACACCGTTGAACACACATTGACAGCGGATGAAGTAACAGCCGGTAAAGCGGATGTCACTATCCCAGCGGATAAAGCAACTCCGGATGGTAATTATTCTGTTAAAGCAGAAATCACTGATCCTGCAGGTAACACCAGTGGTCAAGGTCAAGCAACCGACTTTACTGTCGATACGGTTGCACCATCGGCACCAGTATTAAATGCGGAAGATAACGGCTCTGTTTCCGTTGAACTGCCTGGAGATGCCAATAAAGGTGATACTGTTGAAATTACCTTTGAAGATGAAAACGGTGATAAACAGACTGTAACAATGGAGAAAGGGGATAATGGCTGGACATCTAGCGATCCTAATTTGATCCCAGACAGTCAAGGTAATAACACTACTATTCCATCTGATAATGTAAAAGATAACAGTGAAGTGACCGCAATTGCTAAAGATCCAAGTGGTAATGAAAGTGATCCTGCAACAGCAACGTCTAAAACAGATGTATTGCCAACAGTGAGTATCAGTGTTGATACAACATCAACAAATGCTAACGGCGACAAGATTAGCGGAAATGCTTCTGTTTCTGGTGATGCAATTGACGTTCCAGCAACCATTGAAGACAACGATGATACTACCGGGTTAGTGTATACCGTTGCTCTGGATTATGCTGCAGCACAAGATGTGACTGTAACCATAACCTTAACAAATGGTGCGGGTTATGCGAGTGCACCGGATTATTCAGCGCTTGCTGGTTCTCAGCACGACGGAAAAATTGCCCTGCATGGTGACACTGGCAAAGTAACGTATGATGGTGCATCAACAGTAACGGTTGTGATCCCTGCTGGCTCTAAGAGTGTTTCATTTATCGTTGATCCAACAATGGAAGCTAACCAAAATGCCTTCAATGCAGAAGGTATGGAGAAAGTACTTGCAACCATTACGGGAACATCTAATAACGCTACAGCTGTAACCGAGACAGTAAATAATGCAGGTGCTTCAGCAACTGGTGTTATTTATGATGGTAACCCAATTTCATTACGTAATCTGGATGGTGATTTTACGCTGAAATATTCATTATCATCATCTAAAGCGGGCACAGGTGATTTTGGATATACCATCGGTTCGACTAGCGGTGATTCTGACCCTATGTTAACAACTGATTATAACGATACAATTTATGTCGGTTATTATCAGGATGGTAGCGAAACTTCATCATACAGCAATGTGGCTAACTCACAGGATAATGGGCCTGATGGTACAAAAACAGATGGTAATCAAAGTATTACAACTGTTGATTTAGGGGCTGGCGATGACCTGATGGTGGTTCGCGGTAATATGTTAGCCAATACCCGAGTCTATGCTGGTGAAGGTAACGATACCTTTACTATGGATGGTATGAATACGGCGTTGCGTGTTATGTATGCTGGTAGTTACCTCTTTATGGAATCAGGGAACGACACGGTTACCATTAAACGCACTGGGGTAACAAATGCTGGTCAAATCTATCTTGGCTCAGGCAGTGATACGTTTACTCAAGGGGATGCTAATTCTCAAAATAATACCGAATTATCCGGTTTATTAGATTTGGGTAGCGGTATTCAAGGTCAGTCAAATCTGCCAAAAGAGTATCTTGCTATTTATCAGGATGGTAGCGATTTAAGTCTGGGTAATGACACTAATATTGACGCAGTTACGGATGTTAATACCGTCACTATTTATGGCTCTGTATCCGGTGAAATTTTAGGTGGATATGGTAGTGATAATATCACTATCACTAAAAATCTGACTGGTAATGTTTCTGTCGGTGATAATGCAGATACTTTAACTGCTGGATGGATTTATGGTGGTGCTACTGTTTCTATGGGGGATGGTAATGATACTGTTACCGTTACTGAGGGAGCATATAACGCCACTATTTCACTAGGGGCTGGTGATGACGTATTTGATTCCACTAGTGCAACTTTAGGTTCAGCTGCGACAACCATTGATGGTGGTGAGGGGAATGACACAATCAAAATTGGCACTATTTCAAATGGTAATATAACCATTGATGCGGGTGCTGGTGATGATATCGTTGTTCTGACAAAAGACTATGATACCAAACCTATTGGTAATCAAGGTTCCATTAACGGTGGAGAAGGTAGTGATACTCTGGTTCTGGCAGGTAATATTTCTGTCAATCTGGCGACAGGGAAGAATGAAGGTATTACTGGCTTCGAGAAAGTGGATATGACTGTTGGCAGTAATCTGAAAGCAGACAATTCAGCTCAAACCATTAAATTAACAGTATCGGATGTATTGGGTATAAATGACAATTCAACGCTTTATATTTCCGGTGATGCCAATGATAAAGTTGATTTAGGGGCTGATGATGCAGGAAGTTTAGGAACATTTACTGCAACGGCCACAACTGTTAAAGCAACGGCGTTAGATGGCACTGAGCATACTTACACACTTTATAGTAGTGCAGGTGGTGCTAATGTCTATATCGATAATAATATTATCGATAATGGAGGGGTTATTTAATTATCTGTTGTAATTAAATCTAAGGCTGCTCATTCGAGCAGCCTTATTAGCCAATCATAAATTTCTATATTTAGATTGTATTTTTTATTAGAGGTAATATCTGTGTTTTCTATAAATAAACTCAAAATAATAACGTTTGTTATTTTTGGAGGCGTATTATTTAATTCACATGCAAATTCTTTAAAATACATATTAAATAACTCATTAAATAATGCGCCAGAGTTATTAGAAGCTAAAGCCGATATAGATATATCTGTTGCAAGAGTTAATCAAGCTAGAGCTCAACATTTTCCCGTAATAAGCGTAACTGGAAATAAACTATTAGGGCAATATCATCGTGATGAAAGTGATTATGATAATAATAGTTTTACTCCAGGGCTAAGAGGGGAACTAAATCTCTATTCTTTTGGTGGAATAGAAAATGATGTTGAACGTAATGAAAAAGAACAGCTTTATTATCAATTTAAATATAATGAAACCAAAGAAAACGTCGCTTACACCATATCAGACCTCTATTTAAAAGCGTTATTAGCTAAAGAATCTATTGCGGTAAAGAAAAAGAGTTTAGATAGACATAATAAGATTATGTCTGAATTAAATGTAATAGCTCGTAATGATGAAGGGCGTGTTTCTGAATATGTTCAGGCAGAAGCAAGAAAAATATTAGTAGAACAAGATATTAATTATTATGAAAAAGAATTAATGACAACGTTAAGTACGTTATCAAAATATACTGGATTTCCGGTTGGAGAGAGTGATCTTGTTAATCCTTTTTCTGACATGACAGTCAGCGATATGTACAGAGATTTTACTGCGGAAAGTAATAATCAAAATCCTGCCTATCTTGTGAGTCAGGCTGATATTGATGCTAAAAAATTGGGCGTTAAAGTTGAAAATAAAAAACAATTACCGAAAATTAATTTAACTGGAAATATAACTAAAGATGATCGTCAGATAGGCATTGATGTGACATGGGATATTATTAATTTTTCATCATTATATTCTATTGATGAAAAAGTAAGCCAGTTAAATGCTGCTCAACAGCGAATGGATAGGGTTATTCGAGATATTGAAGAAGCAAGACGCTTATCTGTAATTAATATTCAAAAAAGTACTCAAAAATTAAAGATATTAGATGCACAAATTTTATCATCGACAAAAGTCGTCGATTTTTATCAATTGCAATTTAATGTTGCTCGCCGTTCTTTGTTAGATGTTTTGAATGCAGAAAAAGAGCTATCTGATGTTGAATTATCTTATGCCACCACATTGAGTGATCTTAGGTATGGAATGCTTGATTATTTATATGCGCAAGGAACACTTTCTCACTGGGCACTTAATTCACTCGCACATTAATAAATTAAGGTAAATATTGTAGTTATGAAATTGATCATAGAAGGTCTTTCTCTTACAACTCAGTTATTAGGCACACATTTATCCGTGGCTACACTGACTGCGCATACAATCCGTACCGCAAAGATGGGAATTGATTTTTCATCACTGGTTGAATATCTGAAGAGTGAAGGATTTGAAAATACATTATCACAACGCTTGTTGGATGATATTCCCTCTCTGGCTATGCCAGTCTTATTATTATTAAAAAATGAAGATAGTGCTGTTTTAACAGAAATTTCATTTGATGAAAGCGGACAACGTAAATATAAAATTCAGCAAATCGATGGTTTATCTGTATGGTTAACTCAAGCGGAATTAAATGAAAAGTATTTAGGTTATTGTTGGTTTATTAAGCCTCGTATTGCAACAGATGTACGTTCAGAGTTGCCTGAATATACAATGCCTAAAGCATGGTTTTTTAAAGTTATATGGCGCTTTAAAAAATATTATTATCAAATTATTCTTGCCACTTTTGTAATTAATTTTCTAGCACTTGTTAGTTCATTATATGTCATGAATGTTTATGACAGAGTAATACCAAATAAGTCATATCAAACTCTCTGGGTTTTAAGTATTGGTGTAATTATCGCGATCTTATTTGAATTTACAGCAAAGATGATCCGAGGACGATTAACGGATATTGCGGGTAAAAAGGCTGACCTAATTATCAGCTCGGCTTTATTTAGAAAAGTGACAAATCTTAAATTACAGGAAAGGCCTATATCATCTGGCTCCTATGTTAATAATTTACGAGATTTTGAATCTGTCCGTGATTTTATGACGAGTGCAAGTTTATTAACATTAGTTGATATGCCTTTTTTAATTTTATTTGTCTCTGTCATTGCACTGGTTGGGGGAAGCTTGGCTTTGGTGCCACTTACGATAATTCCACTGGTTATTATTATTGGTCTTTTAGCTCAGATCCCTTTATCAAAATATATTAATGAATCAATGAAGGAATCGTCACAAAGACAGGGATTAGCAGTAGAAGCGATTGAAGGCATAGAAACGTTAAAAACGAATAATGCAATGAATTGGGCTCAAAAGCGTTGGGATTATTACACAGCCAAAACCGCTTCTTCATCAATGAAAGTTAAAAATATCAGTAATTTTGTTATTTACTTTGCGGTTATGATGCAACAGTTAAATACGATATTTTTAGTTATTATCGGTACTTATTTGATTCATAGCGATGATCCCGCCAATAAAATTACGATGGGGGCGTTAATTGCAACGGTTATTTTGTCTGGTAGAGCGTTATCACCATTAGGGCAGATTGCGGGTTTAGCTGTGCGCTTTCAACAGGCCTGGGTCGCCTTAAAAGGTGTAAATGGTATTGTTGAGCGACCTTCAGAACGTGAACCTGATAGGAAATATATTACGCTAAAACAAATGAATGGAAATATAAAATTCCAAAATGTTTCATTTGCTTATAGTCAAGATACTAGCAGTGTAGTGAAAAATTTATCATTTGAAATAAAGCCGGGTGAAAAAGTTGGAATACTCGGACGTATTGGTAGTGGTAAATCAACGACTTTAAAATTAGCAGCCGGACTCTATCCTGCAGAACAAGGAGGTATCACATTAGATGATGTCGATATTCGCCAAATAGATCCTCATTATTTGCGTAATCAGGTTTTGTTGTTAGAACAGGAGCCAAGATTATTTTTAGGTAGTTTAAGAGAAAATCTTGATTTAGCCCGTATGGATGGTTTTTCTAGTGATCAAGATTTGATTGTGGCATTGAAGCGATTTGGCTTAGACAAAGTCATTAAAAAGCATCCAAGAGGATTAGATATGTCCTTGGGTGAGAATGGTTTGGGTCTTTCTGGTGGGCAAAAACAAATTGTTGCTTTGGCTAGAATGACGTTGCGAAATCCTAAAGTGGTTTTACTGGATGAACCAACAACGGGACTTGATCAATATTCAGAAATTCAGGCATTAAATGCCATTTCAGCATGGTGTCGTGCAAGAACATTATTGGTTGTTACTCATCGACCTCAGGTTCTGAGTATCGTCAACCGAATAATTGTTGTTGATAACGGTAAAGTGGTGATGGATGGCCCCAGAGATGCGGTCTTACAACAGTTAGCTAAAAATGAAAAAGAAAAACAAATAACTGTTCACTCAAAAGCCAAAACAGATAAGTAAGATTGAGAATGTTGAAATGAATGAATTAAATAAAAAACAAGTGACATCGCCAAGTCATCCTAAAGAGGCTTTTTCTAATAAAGACTTAGCATTGCTCAATGACTTACATGCGGCACTTCAGCACGAAAAGCATCATAAGAGCTTTATGATGATCACAATGTTACTGATTTTTTTGATTATTTTTGTTATTTGGGCGTGGAACAGTAGCCTTGAAGAAGTGACTCGAGGCCAAGGTAGTATTATTCCCAGCAGTCGAGAGCAGATCATCCAGACATTAGATGCCGGTATATTAAAAAGCATGGAGGTAAAAGAAGGGGATATTGTTGAGAAAGGACAAGTATTGTTGACTCTAGATGATACCCGTTCATCGGCTATTTTAAGGGAAAGTGAAGCGAAGGTTGATAATCTGGAAGCTATTCGGGCAAGACTTAAAGCGGAGGCTTATTCTACTGAACTTAAATTTCCTGAGGGATTAGCTACTGATTTAGTGGCGCGTGAAACAACCGTATACAATATACGTAAAGAGGCACTGGAGTCAGGGATAGATAATTTACAAAAAAGTAAAGCCTTATTAGACAGAGAGATTGCAATAACAAGGCCTATTGTTGCACAAGGTGCGATGTCAGCCGTGGAATTATTGCGAATGGAGCGACAGTCAGCCGATATTCAATCTCAGATAAATGAAAAGAAAAATAAATATTTAACGGAAGCAAGTGCTGAGTTAGTTAAAACAGAAGCAGAATTAGCTCAGGCAAGGGAAAATATGGCGGGGCGTGCTGATCCGGTTGAACGTGCATTAATACGAGCTCCATTAAGAGGGATTGTTAAGAATATACGTATCAATACTGTTGGTGGGGTAATTTCTGCGGGGCAGGATATTATGGAAATTGTTCCATTAGAAGACCAACTATTAGTTGAGGCATATATCAGCCCAAGAGATGTTGCTTATGTTCGCACAGGAATGCCAGCATTAGTTAAACTGACTGCATATGATTACGCTATTTATGGTGGGTTGGAAGGTGTTGTTACTTTAGTTAGCCCTGATACATTACATGATCAAAAGAGACCCAGTGATTTAAAACTAAACCAAGATGAAGCGTTTTATCGTGTGCTAGTCACCACACAGAGTAGTCATCTTACTGATAAAAATGGAAAGGAATTACCTGTTATTCCTGGGATGATTGCGAGTGTGGATATTAAGACGGGTGAAAAAACAGTATTCCAATATTTGATTAAGCCAATAACCAGGATGAAACAAGCATTACAAGAAAGATAATTCTATTTTTAATCTCATGCAGTCTTGTTCGTATAATAAGGCTGCATGAGAAATAATGTTTTCTGAGAACAAGAAAAGTCATCATTCAATAAAAGGATTTTCTCATTTAAAGGGATATTGAAAATGATGAAGTGTAGAAAGCAAAAAACCAGCCTTAAGGCTGGTTTTTCTAAAGATGGTGCCCGAACTCGGAATCGAACCAAGGACACGGGGATTTTCAATCCCCTAGTTAAAAAGCTTGATGTAATTCACTAATGTAATTATTTTTTTTGACTTCTCACCCAGAATATGCTGAGTGAGAAAAATGACCAGAATTGTTCCAATTATATCAACAAAAGGCGGAGCTGGAAAGTCAACCAAAGCCGGTAATATCGCGGGTTTTTGTGCTGATGCCGGGTTGAAAACCCTGTTGATCGACGGTGATCATTCCCAGCCGACTGCCAGCAGTCTGTTTAAACTCGAATACGAAGCGCCAAACGGCTTGTTTGAGTTGTTAATGCAACTGACCGATCTCTCCCTGCCAGATACTATCATATCACGCTCTGTTATCCCTAATCTGGACATTATCATTTCTAACGATCCGCATGATCGCCTCCCGGCGGCTATATTACATGCGCCTGATGGCAGAATGCGTCTACGTAATATTCTGCAACATCCGTTATTCGCTTCTTACGATGTGATTATTATTGATTCAAAAGGCGCGGCGTCGGTGATGCTGGAAACCATTCTGTTAGCTGCCACAGATTACGCTGTCGGGATAATCAAACCTATTTTGCCGGATACACGTGAATTTTTACGGGGAACACTGGGATTAATCGGCGGACTGGTGCCTCTGACGGCTTACGGAATCCCCCTGCCGGCAATACATATTCTTGCTAATTGTGTAGAAGATACGGTGTTAGATCGTGCAACACTGACTGAATTAACTCAGATTATTGACCAAAAAGCGTACCCCTTTGCGGAGTCGATTTCTCTTTCGTTACTGAAAACCGCTGTTCCCAAACTGGAAATATTTAAAAATGGCCATGCACAGGGACAACCGGTGCATCGTCTGGAATACCGGACTCAACGTAAAACACCGGCAGCCGCAGTCATTATGCATCATCTTGTTTCAGAGCTGTTTCCGGAATGGAAAACCCGTTTTGATGATGTGCTGAAACGGGAGGTTCGTCCATGAATAGTCCTGTGTCGGAAAGGGGGCACGCACCGCTCAAAACGGGCTTCACCCGTATCGGTATTGTTGTCAAAAAGGCCAATGTAATCAATGTCGGACGGCAGTTGATTTTTTGTATTCATAAATGTTCCTTTAAATGTGTTATGGATAAAAACAGGCTGCCTGTACGTTCAGACCGGGGTCGCCAAACTTACCGGTCCGAAAATAGTCGGGCAGTCACAGGGAGTTTATCTCTGACGACTGTTCGTCCGACACCAACAATTCATATTCCAAAAAAAATAATTTATTTACACGGTGGGAACAGGGTATTTCGGATTAACGGAGGGCTTTTCAATGCATAAAAAGTCTTCTTCTGCGGTATTACCTGAAACCCTGTACTCGCCGGAGGCGGAGCAGAGCGTGCTGGGCGGGCTGATGCTGGATAATGATCGCTGGGATGAAGTGGCACCGTTATTACAGACGGAGGATTTTTGTTCCAGAGCGCATCAGGAAATCTGGCGGAAAATGGCCGCCCTGTGTCAGATAAACAGCCCGATTGATTTAATCACGCTCAGTGATGTACTGGAAAAAGATGGCGTGCTTGAGCAGGTGGGGGGCTTTGCATATCTGGCTGAATTATCCAAAAACACCCCCAGTGCGGCCAATATTGTCCGCTATGCGGAAATTGTGGTGGAGCGAAGCCGCGCACGGGGTCTGATGATGCTGGGGAATATGTTATCCACCCAGAGTGTGGCGGCTCAGGCGAATATTCCGGCGTTATGTGAACAGGCTGAACAGCGGCTGTTTCAGCTGTCAGAAAAAGGGCTGTCCGCGCATTCCCCGTCGTTGCTCGATATCTTAAATAATGTTGTTCAGCATCTGGAAGAGGCATTAAGTGCAAAAGGGATAACCGGTACGCCAACGGGGTTCCGTGAACTGGATGAAAAAACCTGTGGTTTGCAGGCGGGTGATTTGGTGTTACTGGGCGCACGGCCGTCGATGGGAAAAACGGCGCTGGTGCTGACTGTTGCACAGAATGCCCTGCGTCTGGCAGAAAAACCGGTCTTTTTTTTCAGTCTGGAAATGCCGGCGGAACAAATCATGCAGCGCTTACTCAGTGATTTGGGAAATGTTCCACTGACAGCTATCCGCAGTGCATCTCTTGAAGAAAATGACTGGGAATGTCTTGGGGGCGCCATGTCACAGATTGCCGAATGGGGTGAGCGTCTGGTGATTGATGATACCAGTAATATGACGCCTTCCCTGTTACGTGCCCGTGCACGGCGTTACCGCCGTAAAGTGGGTACGCCGGGGCTGATTATTGTGGATTACCTTCAGCTGATGCGCAGTCCTGAACAGGAAAACCGGACACAGGAAATCAGTGAAATCTCCCGCAGTCTGAAAGCACTGGCCAAAGAGCTGGGATGTCCGGTGGTGGCCCTTTCCCAGTTAAACCGGCAACTGGAGCAACGTGTGGATAAGCGCCCGACAAACGGGGATTTACGGGATTCCGGCTCACTGGAGCAGGATGCGGATTTGGTTTTATTTTTATACCGCGATGAGGTGTATCACGAACACTCACCGGATAAAGGTGTGGCAGAAATTATCATCGGTAAGCAACGGCAGGGGCCACTGGGCACAGTGAAAGTGCAGTTTAACGGGGAGTATACCCGGTTCAGTGATTTTTCTCAGGGATATTATTTTTAAGGGAGAGACGAAGCATGAAAACAGATTTACAGCATAAACTCAGTCAGGCGCTTCTCAGAGGAAATCCTGTCAGCTCCCCGTTATCCGGCAATGCTCACGTCAATCCGGTGTCTGAAATGCCGATGATATTAACACTTGAGCAACTTCAGCCAAATCCGGATAACCCTCGTCAGGGCAGAAATCCGCGTTATGAGGAAATCAAGAGTTCCATTCGGGCACGTGGACTGGACAGTGTCCCAAAAGTCACCAAAGCACCGGGAAGTGAGATTTATATCTTCAGTGACGGCGGAAATACGCGCTATCAGATCCTCTCTGAGTTATGGCAGGAGACACAGGATGAGCGTTTTTTCCGTATCCATGTGTTATTTAAACCCTGGCCGGGGCGTTTGCAGTGTTTGATTGGCCATCTGGCGGAGAATGAAGTCAGAGGGGAGTTAACGTTTCTGGAAAAAGCAAAAGGGATTTGTGTGGCGCGTTCTCTGTATGAGGAATCGCTGGAGAAAAAATTATCACTCCGGGCATTCGCCCAGCGCATGACGGCGGACGGATTACCCGTCAGCATATCGCACATCAGCAAGATGGAAGACACCGTTTCTGCGTTATTACCTTATATGCCCCGGTTACTGGAAGACGGGCTGGGAAGACCTCAAATTGAGCAATTACTGTCCGTGCGCTCGACATTAAAACGGGTGGCGGATTCGTTACTTTTTCAGCATGACGGTCCGGACCCGGTCCATGACTTTCTGGGGTGTTTTGAAAGAACATGCACAGAAATAGATAACCATGATGTTTTTGATTATGACGTGTTTCTGGATGAACTGATTGGCCGGCTGCTGCGGGAGTGTTCTGTTGATGGTGTGGATTATGAACGCTGGGTATTTGAATTGAAGGTCAATAAAGGCCGGCGCAGTACAAAACCGGAATGGTCTGTACCGGTGGACAGTGAGGATGAAACAACAACGGCCCATTCAGAAAACGGACATACCGGTATTACCTCCGATTTTTCGGCAGAGGATGTGTTAACGGAGCCTCTGTCTTCTGATTCAGGTCAGGAGACTTCGGTATCCCCTGTTGTTGAAAAGAAAAAATCCCGTCCGGTTGTGGAGATCCAGACAGATTTATACGGTGGGGCACCGGTACTGAGCGGGGATACCGACGAAGCCGGTATTGATCCTGACGTCGCCGGTGTCATGTCTGTCCCGGATAACGCAGAGTGTACCACACCGGCAGAGGTACCGGTCGCTGGTTATTCTGCGGCTACACTGACGTGTCAGGATCTCTGGCCGGTGGCCTCACATCTGGATGATATTGAACATCTTCAGACGCAGATTTATCGTACTTTGTTTGAATTAGGGAATGAACTGGATTTATCTTCCGCCTTTGTGGCTGCCTCCGGGGTACATTCTCCGGGATTTGCCATCTTGTCAGCGAATTCGGCGCTGGGACGTGTGATGACTGTTTTCTCAGAACCAAACGGGTCTCATGATGGTATTCCGGACGCTCTCAGAATCCTGCTGACCGGCGGAAATCAATCCGGGATGCCACCGGTATTGAATGATACCCAGTTTATGACATGGATGAAACTGATGTACTTGTTGCGTTGTCTGTATGCCAGACAAAGAGAGATTGATCCGGATGTGAATGATGAAGAGGAATGGGAATAAAAGCACGCCTTTATCACCGGCAGCACTGGCGTGTTATCTGCCCCTGAACCGGGGGCGGGCAAAGACCGGTTATGAGCAGGAAGTGATACAGCGCCTGACGGATATCTGCTGGTTATTCAGGCGCGAATGCCGGAAATATAACCATGGAAAGGTTACCCGATTTTCTGTCCGTCCCCCGGAAAATCAGGATGCGGACTGGCGACGGTTCGTGTTGTTCAGTGCGGAAATCTGCCGGTGCTGTTATGTGTTACGGAAAAACGGGGATGCCGGAGAACCTTATATTGAGGTGTGTTTTACCGGTAAAGGCCGGCAGGCTGAATTGTCTGCGGAATTACTGGGATTTATATGGTCCCGGTATTATCAGAGCCGGCGCCGGGCGTGGCGAAAATATATGCGCACCATGAGACGAAAAGCGGGAACAGACGTTGTGTTTTCAAATAAAACCCGTGAGTTATGGCACCGGAATTACGCGTTACAGTGGATAGTCACACTTTGGCAGGCTTTCAATAATACAGGGGGGTTGTAATGGCGACGCAATTAGCACAGGCAGGAAATCATTTGCTGACCGAGCTGGTGATGGAAATCAAAAGCGGGAATCTGCGGCGTTGTGAGGCACTGGGACTGACGGACAATGAAATCCGGTTGCTGAACAGTTTAACCATTGAGGATTTGCACTATCTCTCACACAGTCCGGTCTCCATTATTACCTGTCAGATCCACCGGGAGAATTTGCGTTTATTGCTGACCCGGGCGAAAGACGTCCATCGTCAGAATCAGATGATTGAACGCTGTCTGAAACTGGGAGCTTCCATTGATTTGCTGAATCAGTATTTTGGTATGACGTCACTGGAGGTGTCAGCCCGCCGGCGATTGTCCGGGATCCGGGGAAATACCGGTCGTTCACAGCGACTGTCAGATGAGCAGCAAACGGAATTATGGTATCGCTGGAAAGAGGAGGGCATGCCGGAGCCGGATGATCCGGATTGTCTTCAGATCATGGTGTCCTGTGCTGAAAAAATGGATGTCTCACTGACCACGGTGTGGAATACGGTTCAGGCATGGCACCGGGACGGTGTACTGAATGCCACAGACAGGAGAAACGGTTATGTCGGATAACCGGATTATCAGTCACCATCAACCGGCCCGGATATTTCCGGAATGTGTCACGCCTGTTCCGGAGCATATTCAGCGGAAGGCAAACGGGTTATTGCTGCGTTATTTTTCGGGAGAACGACTGAGTAAAAAAGTGAAATGCAGCGGAAAAAAGGGCGGTGTTTACCCGGTATTGAAAATTAATATTGGTAGCTCCTGGCGTCTGCTCAGTACGGACAACGGGCAAAGCTGGAAGCTGATGAGCCATGAACGTTATAACAAGATGATTAGCCGGTAAGGTGCGGAATATTCAACATCATGATCCTCAGTATATTAAGACTGTCTCTTTACGGTGTGGTATTTGCGCCGGAGGAGACAGCTATCAGTGTATTCAGGCATGAGATTATTTTTGTGTGGGGCATAAGATGCAATTTCCTCCGGACAGTATTATTCAGTTTTCATTAGAAAAAATGCGGCAACAACTGCATCACCGGCAACACAGCCAGCCCGGCAAGGCACTGCGCAGTGGATTGATTTACGCCGGCAATGTTCATGATGCCATCCCCCGGCAATTATTGCTGGAATCCCGACTTTCACCGGTTGATAAACTGGCCTGGATGATGATCCGCCTTCATGCTCAGCAAAATGAGGGTGCCGTATTTCCGACTTATGATGACTTACAACTCCAGTTAGCCACGCCCCACAGCGATAAAGCCTCGCGGGAAACGGTCAGCAGGGCACTGTTAATGCTGAGGCTGACGGGCTGGCTCAGTTTATGCCACCGGGTCAGGGATAAACGGGGGCGTATCCGGGGAAATATCTATATGTTACATGATGAGCCGGTGAATGCGTTTGATGCAGAGACATTAGATCCGCGCTGGATGGATGTGCTGGAAAAAAGCTGTTATCACAAAAATAAGAGTGTGCGGTGCGTGGCCCGCGCTGCGCTGGCCGCCCTGAAAACTGAGCCGTCAATGCGACATCAGCATACCAGAATGCAACTCATTGAGCAGCGACTTGGAAGTCTTCAGACACCGGAAGCGCTGGCAGACAGGCAACGCCGGATACTCAATGGGCAGACGGCACAACTTTATCCGGGGAAACATAAAAAAAATCGAACTCAGTGTAAAACACCGGGTTCGAAAATCGAACTCAGGGAAAAAAATGATGAAAAAAAACCGGGTACGAAAATCGAACTGAGTACACAAACCCAGTCTGATTCAGGGGTTCGAAAATCGAACTGTTACGTACGTAATTCTTTTACACAGAGTATAAAAAATACGTACGTAGATCAGGAAGAGCAATATTTAGCGGATGCTCAGGCGCAGGGGCTGAGTCAGCGGATTGATGAGAATGACCGGCAGATGCTGGAAAAACAGTTACAGGCGTTGCCGGAAGAAGCCGCAATATCGATTGTGCAGCAACTGACACAGGGGGTGAGGACAGGGAGTGTGCGTAATCCGGTGGGGTATGCCTTGCAGCTATTAAAGGCCGCCCGTGAAGGGCGATATCACCCCGTTTCCCCGGCAGAAACGGAGATGAAAAGTGCGTCTTTACAGAAAATGTCAGGTACTCCGGATGTATCACAACACACGCAAACCAAACCGGAGAGAACGGAGAGAAGTAAGGCGTCTCCGGGGGCGATGGTTGCCCCTGATATTGCACGTCAGTACCTTCAGCGTTTTCGTCGTACTCTCATAGGGATATCCAATGAGCAATGAAGGCGTATTCAATAAATCACCCGTGTTTCCACTGGAAACAGTGCTCAAAACTTAATCAGTGTTTCCACTGGAAACAGTGCTCAAAACTTAATCAGTGTTTCCACTGGAAACAGTGCTCAAAACTTAACCGGTGTTTCCACTGGAAACAGTGCTCAAAACTTAACCGGTGTTTCCACTGGAAACAGTGCTCAAAACTTAATCAGTGTTTCCACTGGAAACAGTGCTCAAAACTTAATCAGTGTTTCCACTGGAAACAG